>DVFZ01000028.1 GCA_018712945.1 Candidatus Pullichristensenella stercorigallinarum
GCTTTTTCATACTTTTCACACCTCCTGGCGTCATTGTACTCCTGATTTTTCGAAACTTCCACCAACCATGGCAAGCAAAAAATGTTACATTCGGTTGCGCAAGCTTATATCTTTATTCGAGAATTATGGAATGACAGGCTGCCGCCTATCAAATTCTTGCGGTGTTCTATCGCATATGGGCATTCGCGCAGGGAATCTTATCCATCCCATTTCCTCTTCGCGCAAATAATATACAATTATTTTCAAAGAACCACGGAAGTTTATTGAATATTGAAAGAATTTATGGTATTGTATATAAGAAGGACGTGCGCACGGCCTGCAACTCTACACCAAAGGAGGGTTTCACGGTGAAAACAAAGGACAAACCCCTGTGTGTATTGTGCAGGGGTCGGGTTGGTGCTGAATTCGGCTCGCAATTGCTGGGCAGGTTGCACCAGGAGGCATCCGCATGCGCAGTTCAGACCAATGATGGCGAAATCTCTCTGCTCATTTTTGATACATACGCCCCCTCGCAGGGCCTCTTTCGCCAGGACTGGCCGGAAGGCGCGCGCGTGGTGCTTTACAGCAACCACCCGACGGGAAATATGGAACCGAGCGACGACGATTTGCGCAACCTTGCCTCCATGCCAGAGGGAACGGAATTGTCCATCATTTGCGGACGGCGTTGCGTAAAATGGAATGGCGGACAGAAATAAACCGCGCTCAAAATTGCCTTTCGGTGTGCGCGGAGCGAGCATCTCAATAGAAGCATGCCGGCGAGGACTCTCGCCGGCATAACGGGACGCAACGGTTCCCCGCGCCCCATTTTCATCAATCCAAACGCTGCCTATTCCACCACCCGGAAGGCGGCGGCGCGAAACAGGCGGTTCATCACCGCCAGCCCCACACCGACGGGTTCCACACCTTCACACAGGATAACGTCCGCCCCCAGACGGTCAGCCTCGCGCAGGGCATGAAACAGGTTCGCGGCCATACTTTCCGCATCCGAGCCCAGAGAAATGCAGCGCCGCTTGCCATAGAAGGGTAAATTCCCCTCCAGCGCCAGAATCAGGGCATTGGGGGTCGCGTCATAGCGGCGGATGATGTTTTTAACAGTGTTTTCGCCGCAAAACACCGTTACTTCGCCCCGAGGCGCGTAGTGCTTGTACTTCATGCCCGGAGATCGCGGCCTTTCCCCCTCGCCAAGGGGATTGAGCACCGCGTGGTCGATCTCACAAGCGCTTGCCACGGCCTCAATCTGCGCGCGGGTAATCCCGCCAGGGCGCAAAACGCGCGGCGCCTCGCCGCTTAAATCTACCACCGTGGATTCCACACCCACGCGGCACGGCCCGCCATCCAGAATCATGGGCACGCGGCCATCCATATCCTCCAGCACGTCTGCCGCCGTAGTGGGGCTGGGGCGGCCGGAACGGTTGGCGCTGGGCGCGGCCACAGGCACGCCCGCGGCGCGGATCAGCGCCTGCGCTACCGGATGCGAGGGCATGCGGATCGCCACGGTGTCCAGCCCTGCGGTTACCCGCGCGGGCACGGCGGCACTTTTGGGAAAAATCAGCGTTAGCGGTCCCGGCCAGAAGGCGTCCATCAGGGCGCGGGCGTGCGGGTCGGGTTCGGAGGCAATCAGGGGCGCAAGGCCGTCCGCATCCGCGATATGCACAATCAGAGGGTTATCGCCCGGACGCCCCTTGGCGGCAAATATTTTTTCCACGGCGGCCTCGTCCATGGCGTTTGCCCCCAGACCATAGACAGTTTCCGTGGGAAAGCCCACCACTTCGCCGCTGCGCAAAAGTTCGCCCGCGCGCGCAAGCGCCTCGGGCGTGGGGAAAAGAAGTTCCGTTTTCATTGCTGTTTCTCCATCAGCGCCGTCTGTTCGGCCAGCGTCAGCGCCGTAATGATCTCATCCAGGTCGCCTTCGAGCACCTCGTTCAGCCGGTAGAGCGTCAGGCCGATGCGATGGTCGGTGACGCGGCCCTGCGGGAAGTTGTATGTGCGTATGCGCTCGGAACGGTCGCCCGTGCCCACTTGCAGGCGGCGGCGGTCGGCATATTCGCCCTCCTGCTTTTCGCGTTCCATTTCATACAGGCGCGATTTGAGCACGCGCATGGCCTTTTCGCGGTTTTGAATCTGAGAGCGCTGATCCTGCGAAGTCACCACCAATCCCGTGGGAATGTGGGTAATGCGCACGGCGGAGTCTGTGCGGTTGACGTGCTGTCCGCCAGCGCCGGAGGCACGATAGGTGTCGATGCGCAGGTCGGCGGGGTTGATCTCCAATTCCACATCCTCCGCCTCCGGCAGCACCGCGACGGTAGCCGTGGATGTGTGAATGCGGCCCGAGCTTTCGGTGACGGGCACGCGCTGTACGCGATGCACGCCGCTTTCAAATTTCAGCTTTTCGAATACGTTTTTGCCCGAAATCAGGGCCACGCTTTCCTTGATGCCGCCCAGCTCGGTGGAACCATCCTCAATCAGTTCCCACTTCCAGCCCTGCCGGTCGGCGTAATGCTGGTACATGCGCAAAAGCTCCGCGCCAAACAGGCCGGCCTCGTCGCCGCCCGCTCCGGCACGCACTTCCAGCACCGCGTTTTTGCGATCGTCAGGGTCCTTGGGCAGCAGGGCAATGCGGGCATTGTGCAAAGCCTCGCGCAGCTCTGGTTCCAGCGTTTCCAGCTCCTCGCGCGCCATATCCGCCAGATCCGGGTCGCCAAGCAACTCGTGCGCCTCGTCAATCTGCTCTGCCAAAGCCCGGCAATTTTTGGCGATTTCGTTCAGCTCGGTCAAGTCGCTGTGCTCGCGCATGAGTTTGGCAAAGAGCTGCGTATCGGCAATGACTTCCGGCAGGGTAATGCGGATGGACAATTCCTCATAGCGCGCCTCAATGCTCTCCAACTGCGCCAATATGCGCGCCTGTTCGGCATGATTTCTTTCCATAAATAGATTCACTCCCGTATTGCGATAACGCGGTCGTGGCCGCCCAAATCGCGCAGCACGCTGCCGCCGCCAAACAGCGCCTGGACGCTGCCGGCCTCGTCCCAGCCGGTCTCCAGCATCAGGCTTCCGCCAGTGGCAAGGTAGTTTTTGTACTCCCCGGCAATGCGGCGATAAAAATCCAGCCCGTCGGCGCCGCCATCAAGCGCCAGGCGCGGCTCCTTTTGCACGTCGGCCTGAAGGGCATCCAACTCCCCTGTGCGGATATAGGGAGGATTGCAGGCGATCAAATCAAATTTCTGTCCCCGCACGGGCGCGAACAGGTCGCCGCAAACAACCTCCGCTTTTACATCCAAGCGGCGGCGGTTTTCCGCCATCACCGCGCAGGCGCCGGCGCTTATATCGACCAGCGTCACGCGCGCATCGGGGCACAGCTTTGCCAGGCTCAGCCCAATCGCGCCGCTGCCCGCGCACAAATCCAACACGCGGGGCGCTTCCCTGCCGCGCAGAAAATCCAGCGCCGCCTCACACAGCGTTTCGGTATCCTGCCGGGGGATGAGCACGCGCGCGTCCACGTAAAACTCCAGTCCCATAAACCAAGCGCTTTCCAGTACATACTGCACCGGCTCGCCCGCCAGACGGCGCTCGAGCAGCGCTTCCAACCGCGTCTGCTCCGCCGGGTCAAGCTCCCGCAGGGAATCCCCCCAGCACAAAAGCCTCGCGTCCGCCGCGGGGTCGGGACTCCCGGCGGCTTCCAGCCTGCGCGCCGCCTTGGCGCGCCATGTTATTGCCAGCATAACTTCTCCAAAGCATAGGAAAACGCCGGAGGAGGATAAACCTCTCCCGGCGCTTTTGAATGGCTACATTCCGTAACGCTTCTTGAAGCGGTCTACACGTCCGCCGCTGTCAACCAGCTTCTGCTTTCCGGTATAGAACGGATGGCACTTGGAGCAGATATCCACGCGCAATTCCTTCTTCACGGAACCCGTTTCAAACGTTTCGCCGCAAACGCAGCGAACGACTGCCTTGCCGTAATTCGGATGGATTTTTTCCTTCATGGTTTTCACCTCTTTGTCACCGGACTGTCGGCTCTCCGGCGGAACCGGCATCCGCGTGGTCATGCAACAGATATTATAGCACAAGAAGGGAGCGCCTTCAAGGGGTTTCGGGAATTTTACACGAAATGTACGGCAAACACGCGGCGTCTCTCGCAGTAATCCCTTCAATCCATGGTCAAGTAGACGCTTGCGCAGGTGTGCTAAAGAATTGCCGCAATTATCGCGCGAAAGCTGTCCCCATCGTCACCATCAAACCAGGGAATGATACCTTTGGCAAGCAAAGCCCTCCGCATGTTCATCGCGCCGCGCAAAGGATACTTCTTATCCGCGAGATCGCCGTTGTGCGTGAAGCCACAGCCGTCCCCGGCCTTTGGGCGGCAAGGCCAATCGCTTATCCACACAGCTTTCTCCCGTTTCAGCGCCGTATTCGCTTGCCGTGCTGCAAAAACGCGGCTCCACGGGCGCGCAGCGGTACGCCCGCGTTCTTATACGGCCGCCACATCGCATATCCAACGCCTTTGCCGCGTATTTTCCCCGGAGGGGGTGAGGCCATGCGCCGGGCGGTTTCGATTCTGTGTGTGCTGCTTGTGATCCCGCTGTTGCTTTTGTTTCTGCACATCCATGCCGCGCTTCCCAACGACACCGCGCCGCTGGTGCAGGAAAAATATGCTTCATGGAGCGGCGTCTTGCGGCTGTGGGTATATGAGGGCTGGGAAGCCAACGCCATCACCTGGCTCAACCGCGCCATTTCCTCTTTTGAGAAGGCGTACAGCGGCGTATATATCCAGGCGCGCAAGGTGGATGCGGAAGCGTTGCGCAGCTTTTGCACCAGCGGCGTCAATCCGCCAGACATGATTCTCTTCCCTCCGGGACTTCTGGAAAACGCCGGCGGTCTCGCGCCGCTGGACGAGCCGCCGGCACTGCGCGAAGGGCTGGCCGCGTGCGGCGGGGGCTATGCCGTACCGGTCCTGATGGGCGGCTATGCCTGGGCCTATGACCGTCAGGCGCTGGACAGCCCGCCGCAGGAGGCGGACGACGCCACGCTTGCCTGCGCGCCTGCCGGGGAGTATTCCAGCCTGCCCGCCGCGCTGATGCTCCTTTTGACCGGCGAACAGGGCGCGGAAATCGAGCTGGAGGCGCCCGGCCTTGACCTCGGCCTACCCGTGAGCGTGGATCGCGATGAAGCGCAGCCCTCTACCCTACCCGCGCTTTCAGAAGATGCCTACGCCGCCTTCACGCGCGGCGAGGTAGACGCCCTACCCGTTTCGCAGGCCCAGATCCGCCGCCTGAAGGCGCTTTCGGAAGCGGGACGGGGGCCGGACTGGACAGCCGCCGCCACGGGCGAGGCCATGCTTGCCGACCAGCTATTGCTGCTGGGCATCGTGGATTGGCCGCGAGACGATCTGGAGGCGCGCCAGGAGCTTTGCCGCGCCTTCCTTGCGCACCTGTTGAGCGTCGAGACGCAGACGTCCCTGACGGTTGCAGGCGCGCTGCCCGTGCTGGAAGGGTTGACCATTTACGCCGGGGAAAGCGGGTACGAAGCGCTGGAGGCGGCCGCCAGTTTGCCGCTTCTCGTGCCGCCTGTATTTGGCACAAGCGGCCGCGAAACGCTCGACGCCGTTGCCGGGGCATTCTGGTCGGGGCAAATCAGCGCCTACGAGGGAATCGAGCGCCTGCGCGCCGCCTTTGCCCGATAGCGCAGGGCAAGTGTACGCTGCTGGGCAAACCCCTTCAGCGCCTTGATTGACGGAACGCCCGCGCGTCTAAGGAGAAATTGCAAGCCCGAAACCGGCAGAATTGAAACGTGAGATGATTTTGTCCATTCGCATGAATGCCTCGAGCGCTTTGTGGTCTGATGGATATTCATACCCCTATTCCGCGGCCTGGTGGCTCTGCATGAGGAGAAAGCGCACCGGAAACCATGCGGCGTGCACTTCGCGCAAAACGGCCATGGAACCGCCGGAGTTTTCCAGTCATCGCATTCGCCAAAAACAAGGAGAGACCGGCGCATGCCAGTCTCTCCAGAGCTTGGTTCTTTTTAGAACAGGTGGAAACGCACGAACAGCGTCGCAGCCAGCGAGCTGACCAGCGAAACCACGGTGATCTGCGTATTGATGGACGGACCCGCGGTATCCTTGAAGGGATCGCCCACGGTATCGCCGATAACGGCAGCCTTGTGCGCCTCGGAGCCCTTGCCGCCGAAGTTGCCGGACTCGACGAACTTCTTGGCGTTGTCCCACAGACCGCCGGCGTTGGACATGAGCAGCGCCAGCAGCAGGCCGGTGACGATGTTGCCGGTCAGGAAGCCGCCGATGGCCTCGGGGCCGCCAATGAAGCCGACCGCCAGGGTCATGATGATGGCAAACAGGCCAGCGGGAATCAGCTCGCGGATAGCGCCGCGGGTGGAAATGTCAATGCACTTGGCATAATCCGGCTTGGTCTTGCCTTCACGCAGGCCGGGGATGGAATTGAACTGGCGATGGATTTCCTTGACCATGACCTGAGAGTTGCGGTTGACGCCGTTCATCAGCATGGCGGAGAACACAGCGGGAACCGCCGCGCCGACGAGGATGCCGAAGAACACCATCGGGTTCATGACGTCAAAAGCGTTGATCGCTGCCTGTCCGGCTTCGGTCAGCGCCTGGTTGACCAGCTCCAGGAACGCGCCCAGCAGGGAAATGACGGTCAGGCCGGCAGCGCCAATGGAGAAGCCCTTGGTGATCGCCTTGGCCGTGTTGCCGGCGGCGTCGAGTTCGTCGGTAATCTCAAGCACATGATCGCCCAAACCAGCCATTTCGGCAACGCCACGGGCGTTATCGACGATGGGGCCGTAAGCGTCGTTGGAGATAATCATGCCGATGATGGAAAGCATACCGATGGCAGCGGTGGAAATACCCATCATCGCGTAGCCCGGGCCAATGGCCTCGCCCAGCTTATAGGAGATCAGGGCGGTCAGGCCGATGCCGATCAGCGCCGGCAGGCAGGAAAGCAGGCCATAGCTGAAGCCGTTGAGGATGGTGAACGCCGGGCCATTCTGGCAGGACTCGGCAACCTTGGCGACGGGCTTTTTGTCGTCGCCGGTAAAGAAGTCTGATGTAATACCAATGACCACGCCGGCAACCATGCCCAGCATAGCGCACACCCACAGGCGGATGTCAAACTTCGCAATCAGCGTAACGATCAAGGTCAGCACGGCGAAGATGCCGCAGGTAATATAGGTGCCGCCGTTGAGGGCGCGCGAGGGGCTTCCATTCGGGCCGAGGCGGGAAAGGAATACGCCGATGATAGAGGCCAGCAGGCCCATGGAGGTGATGGCAAACATGAAGTCGATCTGACCGATGGCGGCGGCGATAACGATCGTCGCGGCCATGGCAGCCACGTTGGAATCGAACAGGTCGGCGCCCATGCCGGCCACATCGCCCACGTTGTCGCCCACGTTGTCGGCGATAACGGCGGGGTTGCGCGGGTCATCCTCGGGGATGCCCAGCTCGACCTTACCAGTCAGGTCAGCGGCGATATCGGCGGTCTTGGTAAAGATGCCGCCGCCCGCCTTGGCAAACAGCGCCAGCGAGCTCGCGCCGAAGGAGAAAGCCATGACGATTTCCGGATCACCGGAAATCAGGTAGACGATTGCCGCGCCCGCCAGGGACGTGCCCACAACCGCCATGCCCATCACGGCGCCGCCGCGGAAGCCGGCCATGAAGGACTTCTGGATGGATTCCTGCGCGGCCGTGGCGCTGCGCACATTGGACAGCGTGGCAATGGAGATACCCACATAGCCAGCCAGGCCGGAAAGAGCCGTACCAAACAGGTAAACGATGGCCATCTGAATGTTCTTGCCCGCGTTGCCATGCCAGATCGGCTCGGGGAAGAACAGCACGATGAGCACCACCACCACGGCGGAAAAAATACCGAGAATGCGATACTCGCGCTTGAGGAAGGTAAACGCGCCGTCACGGATGAGTTTGCCAACTTCTTCCATGCGTGCGTTCGCGACGGGTAGCTTCTTTACCCACTGATAAAAGTAAGCGGCCACGACAAATGATGCGATCGAGATGACCAGCGCTATGCAGGACCATACGATTTCCGGAGTTCCCATTGCGCATCCCCCTTGTCTTGTAATATCGGAAGCGGTTTTTACGCCCGCGGGGCCGCCTGCAAGCGCAACTGCCACCAATTACTATTATATAACAAAAAGCCGTCGATGTCATCTAAAATTTGCAGAAAAAATTTTGTAGGCATCCAATCAAACGTTAAAAATATATTTGATTTTCATGGCAAAATTTCTTCCGAAATCGCCCTTTTTCCCTCATAAACAGCGCTTTTTTAGTTGCTTATAGATTCTTCAGAAGTAAAATGGAAATAAAAACGCTCAAAATAACCGCTCCAGCCAGGCAAAGAATGTTTATTGTTTTCACCCAGCGGCGCGCGCATATTTTTTCAAGAACTGCGGCAACCGCAAGGCCGGCCAGTCCACCTGCGGTATTTGAAAGCACATCTGTAATATCGCTGGCCCCAATGGCAAAAACGTACTGTGCCGCCTCAAACAAAAGGCTGGCGGCAACGATGGGAACAAGCTGCATGGCCAGCGGCTTTTTTTGCAAAAGCACCCGCATGAAGATGCCGAAGGGCACAAACGCCAGCGCGTTCTGGATAATTTCACCAAGGTTCATCCGCCCGTTCACCACAAGAGAAGCCCCGAAGGGGATCAGGTTGATGCCCTGAAGGTGCGGCAAGTCGCGCCAGGAAAACTGCATTTTAAAGAGGATAATCCAGGTCAGGGCAAGGAAGTAAAACGCAAACAGGCCGGCAGTCAGTTTTTTTGATTTCATTCTGCTTTATCCTTTCCGGGCCGTGCTACTGCGGCAGGCGCACGGTGAATACCGTGCCCTCTGCACCGCTTCGTACACCGATGGTCCCGCCATGGGCCTCTACGATCTCCTGGGCGATGGCCAGCCCCAGCCCCGCGCCGCCCGAGCGCGTGGAACGCGCCGCATCCAGCCGGTAGAACTTCTCAAAAATGGCCTCCCGCTCCTTCTCGGGAATGGGGTCGCCCTGATTGGCGAAATTCAGCATAACCGCACCCTCCTCCGCGCGGACGGAGATATCAATCTGCGTGTTTTCGTAGCTGTATGCGGCGGCATTTTTAAGAATGTTGTTAAACACCCGCGCCAACTTGTCCGGGTCGCCGTAGAGTGTCAGCGCATCCTCACAGGAAACGCTGATGCGCTTGCCCTGCGGAAGCAAAAGGGGATAAAATTCGTCGGCAAGCTGTTCCAGCATCAGGCGCAGGTGAATGCGCTTTTTGTTTACGACGATCTCCTGCATGTCAAACCGCACGATTTCAAACAACTCGCCAATGAGTTGCTCCAACCGGTATGCCTTATCCAGCGCCACGCCGGTATAGCGGGCGCGCTGCTCGGCGGGAAGATCCGGGGCTTCAGATAATAAGCTCAGATAGGCAATGACCGAGGCCAGCGGGGTCTTGAGATCATGGGCCAGATAGGTGACCAGGTCGCTCTTGCGGCGCATTTCCGCTTCGGCCAGCCGCCGGGCGCGCTCAGCCTCCAGCTTCATGGCGGTAAGCGGAGCTTCAAGGGCGGCGTATTCTGCGCTCAGGCGCGGCAAATCGTCGTCCCCGGCGGCCACGGCAAGCTTGCGGGTGTAGTCCGCGAGGGCGTTGATTTGCCGTTCCTTCTGCCGCCGCGCCGCGGAACGCGCGCTGAGCACGCCCACCGTGGTCAAGAGCAGGCAAACAAAAAGCACAAGCACCATGCCGGCGGCATAGACGCGCCGCCAATCCACCCCGCCCCACTGCGAAGAAAGAAAGCCCGACAGCCATTCCCGCAGCAGGCCGTTGAAGCCATAGTCCAGCACGAAAGCGACGACCACGGCGAGGAAAAACAGGCCAATCGTGGAAAGGAACCAGATCAGCCCATAATGGGTCTTGTTACGCTTCAATTTTATATCCCACTCCCCATACGGTTTTGATATAGCGGGGGCGCTCAGGCGATTCTCCGAGCTTTTCCCGCAGGTGACGGATGTGTACCATAACGGTATTGCTGGAATTGGAGAGGTATTTCTCGCCCCAGACGCGCTCGAACAGGGCCTCAGCGGAAATCACCTTGCCCGGGGTTTCACACAAAAGCCAGAGGATGGAAAACTCGGTGGGCGTGAGGGTGAGGGGCTTTTCATCGAGGGTGCAGACGTGTGTGTCGGCGTTGAGGACAAGGCCGCGCACGCAGACGACGTTTTCAGGGGCGGAATCGGGATGGGCGTTGTAGCGCGTGCAGCGGCGCAACTGCGCCTTGACGCGGGCGACCAGTTCGAGGGGACGGAAGGGTTTGGTGACGTAATCGTCCGCGCCGAGGGTGAGGCCGTTGATCTTGTCGATTTCGGCCTCGCGGGCAGTGAGCATGAGGATGGGATAGGTATGCTTTTCACGGATGCGGCGGCATAGTTCGTAGCCGTCCACACCGGGAAGCATGACGTCCAGGATGGCCAGAGCGGGCGTTTCGCGCTGGATGTATGTAAGGGCATCCGACCCGTCGTAAAATACAGTTACATTGTAACCTTCATTCTGCAAATAGAGCGCCACCAGATCGGCGATTTCCCGTTCGTCGTCCACGACGAGTATATTTTCACGCATATATCTCACCCGCACACAGTTTATACCGTTTGTGTTTCCCCGTCAACCCCACGAATCCGGCGCGGCAGCCAATGGGATTCTCAAGGGATAAATCCCTTGAGCGGGTGCGGGCAGCGCCCGCCGTCACCCCGCCGCATGGCCATACTGCCCGGCTGGAAAGGCCGTGGAGCATCCCGCCGCCCACGCGGTAGCCAACGGGATTCTCAAGGGATAAATCCCTTGAGCGGGTGCGGGCAGCGCCCGCCGTAGCCCCGCCGTATGGCCAAGCAGCCCGTCTGAAAAGGCCGTGGCGTACGCCTCGCCGCCCACCGAGGCGCGCCCGCCAGCCGGTTCATGACCGCACAACCTCCAAATGCGCTCCAAAAACCCGCCCAAAACCGGGCGCGCCTCCCCAAAGCGCCCCTTGCCCCACCGGGGCAAGGCAGCGTCGCCCCGCACCCCCGCAGCGTCCCCCGCCCCCGGCGGGGCAGCGTCGCCAAAACGACACTCGCGCACACCCTCCGCCAAATACGAATCCCAACACCCCAGCGCTCCCTCACGCCAGCGGAAAATCAAAATACGTATCCGGATACGGCTCCTCCGCCAGCGAATAGTGCCACCACTCGCACTCGTAGGGCTGAAACCCGCTTCCTTCCATAATCCCCTTCAAAAGCAGGCGGTTGCGCGCGGCCGGTTCCGCCACCGGCGCGCCGTGATGGGACATTTCATCCATTAAATCGAAGCAGCCTCCCATATCCAACAGGCTCCCGTCCCCGCGCGCCAGCGTCAGGTCAATGGCGCTGCCGCGGCTGTGCCCCGAACGCGCCGCCACATAGCCCAGCGGCACGATCTGGCTTTTGTCGATGTTGGGATAATGCCTTTGCTTCGTCCTGCCGTCCTCAGGCGCGGCGCACCAGGCCAGGAAGCGGTTTACGGCGCGCTGGGGGCGGTAAGCGTCCCATACCAGCAGCCGGAGGTTTTCCCGCGCGGCCCGTTTCGCGGCGCAGGCGAGAGCCGCGGCCAACTCCAGCGTACCTGCCGTGCGGTTTACGTTGTAGCCGTCCACCGGCGCGCCGGTGAAGTTGTCGCTTGTGGCGTATTTGGCGTCCCAGAGGATCGAGGGGACGGCTTCGTCCAGCCATGTAAAGCCTGTTTGCATGAAAAACACTCCTATTTATATGGATTTGCGGGCGTTGAACGCCTGCGTGGATCCAGGGCTCGGGGCCCGGACATTCCCAGTAGCGGCAGGGCGGCTGCGCAGGGGAATGTGTCTGAGAGCCGGGGAGGCTTGTTTCGCAAGCGTTTGTTTTTTGTTCTGGCGGCGCTGCCCCGCCGGGGGCGGGGGACGCTGCGGAGGTGCGGGGCGACGCTGCCTTGCCCTGGTGGGCAAGGGGGCGCTTTGGAGAGGCGCGCCCGGTTTTTGGGTTCCCTTGCGGTGTTTTTTGAAGGCGGGTTGTTTGTGTGGTCACGTAAGGGCGGTGGGCGCGCCTTGGGGATTTTGGGAATGGACACGGGCAGGGAATTGCGGGCGGCGGGGCTACGGCGGGCTCTGCCCGCACCCGCTCAAGGGACTCATCCCTTGAGAATCCCATTGGCTGCCGCGTGGGCGGCGGGAGGCTCCTCTTCTTGCCTTCCGGCGGGGCTATCGCACAGGATTCGCGGCCAGGGCGATCAGCTTGGCTACAACCTGCTCCATCGTCCAGCCCGCGGCGCGCATCATACGCGGATAGCGGCTATACGACGTCATGCCCGGCATGGTATTGACCTCATTGAGCACCGCCCTGCCATCCGCCGTCCAAAACATATCCACCCGCGCCAGGCCGCTACACCCCGCCGCCCGATACACGCGCTTCGCCGCTTCCAACACCTTCCCCCGCGCTTCTTCGCCGATCTCCGCCGGCACCAAGATCTCTGCGCTCTCGCAGCGATGCTCCGGGTCCTTCTCCTGATGCACGCGGAACAACCCATCCGTCGTGCGCAGCTCATCCGGCTCGCCGCAGGCCAGCTCCTTTCCCGTGCCCAGAATCGCTACGCCCACTTCGCAACCGCATATTCCTTCCTCAATCAACACCTTCGCGTCGAAAGCCCGTGCCTTTCGCACCGCTTCTTCCAATCCCTCCAGCTCTGTCACCCTTGTCACGCCGAACGACGAACCCGACCGGGCCGGTTTCACATACGCCGGGTACCCGAACGGCAGCGCGTCCGGCGCGTCCTCCCCCGCCTCCAGCACCACATGCCGGGGCGTTTCCACGCCTGCGCGGGCGGCGACGAGATAGGTCAGCGATTTATCCATGCACAGCGCCGAAGCCGCAATGCCGCAGCCCACATAGGGAATGCCCGCCGCCTCCAGCAATCCCTGCACGCCGCCATCCTCCCCAAAACGGCCATGCAGCATCGGGAAGGCCAGATCCACGGGGATGTATTCCCCTTTTCCGCCCAGCAATCCCCGCCGCGCGGGGTCAAGGCTGAGCGCTACTGTTCCCTGCGGCGCGGCGTCAGGGCCAGCGGCCAGGCGCCAGGCCCCGTCGCGGCCGATGCGCGCCCATACGGGACGGACAGACGCGGGCAACGCCTTGGCCAGCTCACGCGCAGACTTGACGGATACATCATGTTCCTCCGACGGGCCGCCAAGGGCAATCAACAGGCGAACGTTATCCATTTGCCACCCTCCCTTCTTCCTCCAGGCACATCTCCACGGTATTTTTCGCCACGTCCGCGAGGGCGCGGCCGGTGTAAAAGGCCGTATGCGGCGTGAGAATGACGTTGGAAAGCGCCGTCAGGCGGGCGAAGGTCGGCGTTTCGCCGCTGCGGTCACGGTAGAACCAACCCTGCTCGCCCTCCACCACGTCCAACGCCGCGCCGGAGAGCCTGCCCGTTTCCAGCGCTTCGCAGAGGGCGGAGGTATCAACCAGCCCGCCGCGCGAAACGTTGACAAGCAGCGCGCCTGGCTTCATGCGCGCGATGCGCTCGCGGTTGAGCATGTGGCGGGTGGCGGCGGTAAGAGGCAGGTGCAGGGTGACAAGGTCGCTTTGGGCAAGCAGTTCGTCAAGCGGCAGGTAGTTTACGTCTTCCGTATGGACGCGGTCGTAGGCCGCAACTGTGCAGCCGAAGGCGCGCAACAAGGCGATCACCCGCGCGCCGATGCGCCCCGTGCCTACCACGCCCACGCGCATATCCCGCAGTTCGCGGGCGCGATGCGGCTCAAGGCGATAATCTCCCCTATGAACGCGCGAAAGCACCGCGCCGAGGTTGCGCGCGGCCATCAGCATCAGCGTCAGGGCGTATTCGGCCACGCAGTCCGGACTATAGGGAACGCCGTGTACGCGCATTCCCAGCCGCGAGGCGGTGGCAAGGTCAATGTGGTCTACGCCTACGCTGCGGGTAAGCAGCCTAGTCACGTCCCGGGCCCGCAGGGCGCGCAGAACCGTTTCATCTACGTAGGCGGCATGGCGTACGCTCACACACGCGCCGCGGGGCACGGCCATCCAGTCGCTCCAACCAGCAAACGTCAGGGGAAGGGCGGCGCGCTCCGCCTCAGCGCGCAGCGCCTGCCTTTCCTCCATATCGCAGTCAATCGCGCAAAGCATTGTTTTTTGCATATTCGGTATCCTCCTTACAGGATACCATTAAACCACAACCGTTGGCAAGGTTTGCGTGGATCCGGCTTACGCCCTTCTTAAGAATTCCTTATTTTGGCTGTGCTTCAGAAAATCCTAAGGTTTCATGCCGGGAAAGTAAAGGTCGCGGCGGCGCGGGCGCTGTACAATGCGGTCAGAAACAATGGAAGGAAGATGAAACCATGTCCCGGAAACGGCTCACGCAGGTATTCCCGTTTTTATTGCCTTTGCGCCTGTGGCAGCGCAAGAAGTGCTACTATCTAAAAATGCGTATGGACAAAAACAGCTACGCGGCCACGCGCGCCAACCCCTTTCCCTATGAACTGGCCGCCGACCGCTCCTTGCTCATCAACGAGCACACCGGCGCGGACATCCGCTACCAATACAATAAAGTCCATAACTTGCGCCTGGCTTCGGCGGCGGTGAACCGCGTGGTCATCCGCCCCGGGGAGACGTTTTCCCTGTGGTGGCTAGTGCGCCATGCCGACCGCGGCGAAAAGTTCATGGACGGCCTGTGCGTGCGCAACGGGCGGCTGACCGCCGTATATGGCGGCGGGCTGTGCCAGCTGAGCAACACATTGTTTTGGTTGTTTTTGCACACGCCGCTGACCATTGTGGAGCGGCACATGCACAAAATCAAGGAATTCCCCAATCCCTCGGAAAGCGACCCCTGCGGCGTGGACGCCACCATCCTCGAAGGCTGGCTGGATTTGCGCGCCCGCAACGACACCGACCAGCCCCTGCAAATCGAGCTTGCGCAGGACGATACGTGGTACTATGGCCGCATTCTCACCCGCTACCCACCCCAAAAGCGCTATGATGTAGTCAACCGCAACCTGCGTTATTTCCAGAAAGGTGGCAAGACCTGGGAATCCGTGCAGGTAGTGCGCCGGGCGCTGGACATCAAAAGCGGCGCGGTGCTTTCCGAGGAGGCGCTTTATACGAACGTGTGCGAAATCGGCTATGTCATCGAGCCATCCAGGCTTTCCCCCGCCCCGGCGGGTGCGTAGCGCGAAAACATTTTCCCAAACGCACTTGCAAAACCGTTTCATATCGCTATAATAGTGGTGGAAAATTTTCCAAAGCGAAAGGACGGTTGCAATATGGCGCTTTACAGCATGAAGGAGATCCTTGCCGACGCGCAGAAGCGCGGCTACGGCGTGGGTTATTTCAACGCCGTAAATCTGGAAATGGTGCGCGCCTATATCGAGGCGGCGGAAGAACTGGATTCCCCCATCATTATCGGCACGGCGGAGGCGCTGTTGCCCATCGCCCCGTTTGACTGGATTGTGCCGGCGATGCTGGAGGCAGCACGGCGCGCGAAGGTGCCCGTGGCGGTGCATCTGGATCACACATACCACTTTGACCTGCTCATGCAGGCGCTGCGCGCGGGCTTTGGCTCCGTGATGTATGACGGCTCGCGCGAAACCCATGCCCACAACATTGAAACCTCCGCCGAAATCGTGCGCATCGCGCACGCCATGGGCGTGGGCGTGGAATGCGAGCTGGGCAGCGTCGGCGGGCTTTCCGACGAGGCCGGACATGAGGACAAGATGGTCTATACCGACCCCGCCGAGGCCGCCTCTTTCCTGGAGAGCACGGGCGCGGACTTTTTGGCCGTGTCCATCGGCACGGTGCACGGCGTATACAAGGCCGAGCCGCGCCTGGATATCCCCCGCCTGCAAAAAATTCGCGCTACGGTAGACGTGCCTCTGGTTCTGCACGGCGGGTCCGGGCTTTCGGATGCGGACTTCCAAAATACCATCGCGGGCGGCATCGCCAAAGTCAACGTATATACGGACGTGATTCTCGCCGCCAAACGCGCCCTGGCGGAGCATCCGGACGCCGTCTATACCGACGGCGTGTGCCTGGCGCGCGAGGCCATGAAGCAGGCGACGCTTAAAAAGCTGCGCATCTTCGGCAGCGCTGGAAAGGCGTAGAAAACAGGCGGACGGGCAAGCCGTCCGCCTCAGGATGTTGACAAAGTCAACAGACTGCCAGAGGGATGAGAAAGCCTGCAAGACAAGGAAGCAAACTTGCAGGCAAGGGAGCTTACATGGACGTAAGTGACCGCAGACGGCAAGTGTAGCTGACGCAGTAAGCAAAAATTGCTACCAATTCTTATTCCTTCAGGGCAATTTTTGCGTTTGCAGGCTTTGTCAGCGCTCTGAGGCGGACGGGCTTGCCCGTTCGTCTTGCTTATATGTCCTCAACCTCTCCGAACATTTCCCGCCCCGCCTCGACGCTGGCGCGGTCATAGAGCACCAGATACGCCTCCATATCGTTTTCCGCAAGGAAGGCGCGGATGGCTTGCGCGGCCACGCGCATGGCCTGCGGGATGGGATAGCCGTATACGCCCGCCGAAATCAGCGGGAAGGCGACGCTTTGCGCGCCGTGCTCCCGGGCCAGTTGCAGGGATTTTTGATAGCAGGAGGTCAAAAGCGCCTCCTCGCCATGCCCGCTGCCGCGCCAGATGGGGCCGACGGTATGGACGATGTATTTGCACTTCAGGCGGTAACCGCCGGTAATTTTGGCTTCTCCGGTCTTACAGCCGCCCAGCGTCCGGCACTCCTTGAGCAGCTCCGGCCCGGCGGCGCGATGAATGCAGCCATCCACACCGCCTCCGCCGAGCAGGCTTTGATTGGCGGCGTTGACGATGACATCCACGCGCATTTGTGTGATGTCTCCACGCACAATTTTCAGGGGCATTTCCCCCGCTCCCTTCGCCGTTTTTTTCCAAAGTATAGCATATTTGGAAATAAAGGGCAACGCCCGGAACGCATTTGTAAAGTTTGTCCCTTGCCGTTGACAGGGGCAGCCCTCTGTGATAGAATTGACAGGATGAATCACTGAACCAGAATGACCGGCAGGAGGATGGGTGCAACGCTGCCGCGTAGGAAGGCACAGTTTCCGATCCCGCCGCTGGGCAGGATTTTTTTCTGCAAAAAAGGAGGTCAGGGCGTGACGCTTGTTCTCAAAAACGCGCAGCTTTATGCGGGCGGACAGTTTACGCGCACGGATGCGCTTTTGGAAAACGGCGCGCTGGTGGCGTTGGAATCGGGCATTCCCGTTCCTTCCCGGGCCGTGGTATTGGAAAAACCGAATATCGTCATTTTTCCCGGTTTGATCGATGTGCATGTGCATTTTCGAGAGCCGGGATTTTCTTATAAAGAGACGATGGAAACCGGCTCCCTGGCGGCGGCGCGCGGCGGGTTTACGCGCGTGTGCGCCATGCCGAACCTCAGCCCCGTGCCGGACAGCCTTGCGCATCTGGATATGCAGCTTGCCCGCATCCGCGAAGGGGCGAGAGTGCGCGTTTCTCCCTACGGGGCGATCACGCGCGGGGAAATGGGCGAACGCCTCGCCGGCATGGAGGCCATGGCCCCCTTCGTGGCCGGCTTTTCCGACGACGGGCGCGGCGTGCAATCGGAAGAAATGATGCGTGCGGCCATGCTGGAGGCCAAACGGCTTGACAAAATCATCGCCGCCCACTGCGAGGACATGGCCCTGGTAAACGGCGGCTGCATTCATGCGGGAGATTACGCCCGCGCGCACGGCCTGCCCGGCATCAGCTCCGAAAGCGAATGGCGGCAGGTGGAGCGCGATTTGCGCCTGGCCGAAGAAACCGGCTGCAAATACCACGTCTGCCACGTATCCACCAAAGAAAGCGTCGCCCTGATCCGCGCGGCCAAGGCGCGGGGCGTGGACGTAAGCTGCGAAACCGGCCCGCACTACCTTGTTCTGGACGATTCCTGTCTACAGGACGATGGGCGCTTCAAAATGAACCCGCCCCTGCGAGCGAAAGAAGATCGGGAGGCGCTGCTTGCCGGGCTGCTCGACGGCACAGTGGACATGGTCGCCACCGACCACGCGCCGCATTCCGCCGAAGAAAAAGCGCGGGGCCTGCGCGCAAGCCTCATGGGCGTGGTCGGGTTGGAAACGGCCTTCCCGGTTTTGTACACGCATCTGGTGCGCACAGGCATACTGCCGCTGGCGGGGCTGCTTGAGCGCATGCAGGCAAATCCTGCCGCGCGCTTTGGCTTTGACGATAAAAACGACTGGGCGGTGTTCGACCTGGACAGCGTGTACGCCATTGACCCGGAAACGTTTCTTTCCAAGGGCCGCGCCACGCCCTTTGCCGGCATGGAGGTCCACGGGGAATGCCTGATGACGATTGTGGGAGGAAAAATCGCATGGAAAAACGCTTCGATCGCAAACTAGTGCTGGAAACCGGCGAGGAATACTATGGCCGCGGCTTCGGGGACGGGCGCGAGGCCGTGTGCGAGCTGGTGTTCAATACATCGATGGTCGGCTATCAGGAAATCGTCTCCGACCCGTCGTATACCGATCAGGCCGTGGTGATGACCTATCCCATCATCGGCAACTACGGCATTACCGACGACGATTTTGAAACCAAAACGCCCACCATCGGCGGCTTGATTGTGCGCGAATACAACGACCAGCCCTCCAACTTCCGCTACACGCGCACACTGGCAGAAATTTTAGAGGAAAACCACATTCCCGGCATCAGCCAGATCGACACGCGCAAACTGACCCGCTCCATCCGCGACAAAGGCAGCCGCCGCGCCCTTTTAACGGGCGTGGATACGCCGGTGGAAGAAGCGCTCAAACGCATTGCCGGAACGCCGGTGCCGCACGACGCGGTTTCGCGCGTGTCCTGCAAAAAGCGCTGGTATTCGCGCACGGCCAATCACCGCTTCAACGTGGTGGCGGTGGATTGCGGCATCAAGCTCAACATCGTCCGCTCGCTCAACGCCCGGGGCTGCAACGTCACCGTGGTGCCTTGGAACACGGACGCCGCCCAGATTCGCGCCATGAAGCCGGACGGCGTATTCCTCTCCAACGGCCCGGGCGACCCGGAGGACGTCGTGCCGGTGATCGAGCTGGTGCGCGCCCTGCGCGGCGAAGCGCCCATCTTTGGCATCTGCCTTGGCCATCAGCTTATTTCCCTGGCCTACGGCGCGCGCACCTACAAGCTCAAGTTTGGCCACCGCGGCGGCAACCACCCGGTCAAGAACCTGGAGACGGGCAAAATCGAAATCACCAGCCAGAACCACAGCTACGCCGTGGACGCGGATTCGCTCGCGGGCACGGGTCTGGAACTTACGCACATCAACCTGCTCGACAACACCGTGGAAGGCGTGCGCTGCGAGCGCGACCGGGTGTTTTCCGTGCAGTACCATCCGGAGAGCGCCCCCGGGCCGCAGGACAGCGGCTACCTGTTCGACCGCTTTATCAAGAGCATGAAGGAGGCCCAGCGCCATGCCTAAGCGCACCGATATCCATAAAATCCTCGTCATCGGCTCCGGCCCCATCGTCATCGGCCAGGCCGCCGAATTCGACTACGCGGGCACGCAGGCCTGCCTGGCGCTCAAGGAAGAGGGCTACGAGGTCATCCTCGTCAACTCCAACCCCGCCACCATCATGACCGATACCTCCATCGCCGACAAGGTGTACATGGAGCCATTGAAGCTGGAATACCTGGCCAAAATCCTGCGCTATGAGCGGCCGGACGCCATCTTGCCCGGCATCGGCGGGCAGACGGGCCTGAACCTGGCCATGCAGTTGGAAAAGAAGGGCGTTCTGCGCGAATGCCAGGTGGAGCTTCTGGGCACCAGCAGCACGTCCATTGAACGCGCCGAGGACCGCGAACTGTTCAAGCAGCTCTGCGAGGAACTGGGCGAGCCGGTGCTGCCCTCCATCATCGTCCATTCCATCGAGGAAGGGCTTGCCGCCGCGCACGACATCGGCTATCCGGTGGTGCTGCGCCCGGCCTTCACGCTTGGCGGCACCGGCGGCGGCTTTGCCGGCGACGACGAGGAATTGCAGGCCATCATGAAAAACGCCCTCAAGCTCTCGCCCGTGCATCAGGTGCTGGTGGAAAAGAGCATCAAGGGCTACAAGGAAATCGAATACGAGGTGATGCGCGACAAAAACGACACCGCCATCACCATCTGCAACATGGAAAACGTCGACCCTGTGGGCATCCACACCGGCGACTCCATCGTGGTCGCCCCCAGCCAGACGCTCACCAACAAGGAATACCACCTGTTGCGCGACAGCGCCCTGCGCATCATCCGCGCCCTGCAAATCGAGGGCGGCTGCAACGTGCAGTTCGCGCTCGACCCCGAGTCGTTCAACTATTACGTCATCGAGGTCAACCCGCGCGTGTCTCGCTCCTCGGCGCTGGCTTCCAAGGCCAGCGGCTACCCAATCGCCCGGGTGTCGGCCAAGATCGCCGTGGGCATGACGCTGGACGAAATCCGCATCGCCAACACCCCGGCCAGCTTTGAGCCGACGCTGGATTATGTCGTGACCAAAATGGCGCGCTTCCCCTTTGACAAGTTCGCCACCGCCTCCAACAAGCTCTCCACGCAGATGAAGGCCACGGGCGAAGTAATGAGCGTGGGCCGCACCATTGAGGAAAGCTTTTTGAAGGCTGTGCGCTCGCTGGAAATCGGCGTGTGCCATGTGCACATGGCCAAGTTTGACAAAACGCCGGACGCGGCGCTGCTCAAATACGTATCCATCGGCACGGACGACCGCATCTTCGCCATTGCCGAGCTGTTCCGCCGCGGCGTGGACGCCAGCACCATCTGCAACCTCACGCAGATCGACATGCTGTTCCTGGACCGCATCAAGGCCATCGTCGATTACGAGCGCGTGCTTGCGGAGCACCCCGGCGACGGCGAATGCCTGCGCGAAGCCAAGCGCATGGGCTTTGCCGACAAGTATATCGCCAAACTGTGGGGCGTTTCTGAAGAGGAAATCTTTGAAACCCGCCGCGCCATGGGGCTTTTCCCGGTCTATAAAATGATCGACACCTGCGCCAGCGAGTTTGAAAGCTATATTCCCTACTTCTACGCCACCTATGAGGAGGAAAACGAATCCATCGTCGAAGACCGGCCCAAGATTGTGGTGCTGGGCAGCGGCCCCATCCGCATCGGCCAGGGCGTGGAGTTTGACTACTCCACGGTGCACGCGGTCAAGACCATCAAGGAGAGCGGCTACGAGGCCATCATCATCAACAACAACCCCGAAACCGTCTCCACCGACTACACCACCAGCGACAAGCTCTACTTTGAACCCCTCACCCCCGAGGACGTGATGAACGTCATCGAGCTGGAAAAGCCCGTGGGCGTCATCGCCTCGCTGGGCGGGCAGACGGCCATCAACCTGGCCGAACCGCTGATGCGGCGCGGCGTGCGCATCATTGGCACGGATTTTGAGGCCATCGAAAAGGCCGAAAACCGCGACGCCTTTGAAAAGGTCATGCAGTCGCTGGGCATCCCCCAGCCGCGCGGACAGGCCGTGACGGATATCGAGGAAGGCGTGCGTGTGGCCGCGGAAATCGGCTATCCGGTGCTGGTGCGGCCCAGCTACGTATTGGGCGGGCGCGCCATGCAGATTGTCTCCGGCGAGGAAATGCTGCGCGCATACCTGAAAAACGCCGTGGAAGTCAACGAAAAGCAACCCGTGCTGGTGGACAAGTACATCGTTGGCCGCGAGCTGGAAGTGGACGCGGTGTGCGACGGCACGGACGTGTTCGTGCCTGGCATCATGGAACTTGTAGAGCGCACGGGCATCCACTCCGGCGACTCCATCAGCGTCTATCCCACCTTCTCGGTGAGCGAAAAGGCCAAGCAGACCATCCTCGAATACACCCGCCGCCTTGGGCTGGCCATCGGCATCATTGGGCTTTACAACATACAGTTCATCGTGGACGCGCAGGAAAACGTGTACGTCATCGAGGTCAACCCCCGCTCCTCGCGCACGGTGCCTTTCCTGTCCAAGGCCAGCGGCTGGCAGCTTGCCGACATCGCCACGCTGTGCATCCTCGGGAAGAACCTCAAGGAACAGGGCATTTCCTGCCTGTACCCGCCGGAGAAGAAGCGCTGGTATGTAAAGGTGCCCGCCTTCTCGTTTACCAAGCTCTCGGGGCTGGACGCCTACCTCTCCCCGGAGATGAAATCCACCGGCGAGGCCATCGGCTACGACGACAGCATGACCCGCGCCCTCTACAAGGCCCTGCAGGCCTCGGGCATGGCGGTGATGAACTACGGCACCATCCTCGTCTCCCTGGCCGACCGCGACAAGGAAGAAGCCCTGCCACTGGTGCGGCGCTTCTACAACCTCGGCTTCAACATCGAGGCCACCAGCGGCACGGCGGCGTTTTTGAAAAGCCACGGCATCCGCACGCGCGTGAAGAAGAAAATCAGCGATGGCAGCGAGGAAATTCTCGATTCCATCCGCCAGGGTTACGTCAGCTACGTCATCAACACGCGGGACATGAATTCGCTGGACCAGCTCTCCGACGGCTATGAGATTCGCCGCTGCGCCGTGGAAAACAACGTCACCATGTTTACGGCGCTGGACACGGTGCAGGTGCTCCTGGACGTATTGGAGGAAACCACGCTGACCATCTCGACCATTGACGCCTAGGGGGAAGCATGAAAAAAGGGTTATTTACCGTAATGGAAAACGTCAGCGTGGCCGACCGCGTGCTGCGCATGACACTGGCGGGCGACGCCTCGGCCATCGTGCGGCCAGGCCAGTTTGTCAATGTGGAAATCGAGGGGTTATATCTGCGCCGCCCCATCTCCGTATGCGACTGGGACGCAGGCAAGCTCGTGCTGATTTACAAAGTGGTGGGTGCGGGCACACAAAAGCTCTCCCGCCTGCGCCCCGGCGCGGCGCTGGATCTGCTCACCGGCCTTGGCAATGGCTTTGACGCCGGTGCGTCAGGCGCGCGGCCCCTGCTGGTTGGCGGCGGCGTGGGCGTGCCGCCCCTGTTTGCCCTGGCCCGGCGGCTGGTGGCGGCGGGCAAAAACCCCGTGGCCGCGCTGGGCTTCAACACCGCGCGCGAGGCCATTCTGGTGGACGATCTGCGCGCGCTGGGCGTGGAAACGCACGTGGCCACGCTGGATGGAAGCATGGGCACGAAGGGACTTGTCACCGATCTTTTCCCCACGCTGGGCGAGATCACATATTTCTACGCCTGCGGCCCCGAACCGATGCTGCGCGCTGTGGAAAATGCCCTGCCTACGGACGGCGAAATGAGCTATGAGGAGCGCATGGGCTGCGGCTTTGGCGCCTGCATGGGCTGCTCCTGCCAGACAAAGCACGGCCCAAAGCGCGTGTGCAAGGACGGCCCGGTATTCAAAAAAGGGGAGGTGCTTTCGTGAATACGCAGGTAACGCTCTCCGGCTGGACGCTGGATAATCCCGTCATCCCCGCCAGCGGCACGTTCGGCTACGGCTATGAGTTTGCCGAATGGTACGACATCAATATACTGGGCACGTTTTCCTTCAAGGGCACCACGCTGGAGGCGCGCTTTGGCAACCCCACCCCCCGCATCGCCGAGGCGCCCGGCGGCATGCTCAACGCGGTCGGCCTGCAAAATCCAGGCGTGCGCGCGGTCATCCGCGAAGAACTGCCCAAGCTCAAGCGGGTGTTCCACAAAAAAGTGATTGCCAACGTCAGCGGCTTTTCCGTGGACGAGTATGCCCGCACCTGCGCCCTGCTCGACCGCGAGGAACAGGTGGGATTGTTGGAAGTGAACATCTCCTGCCCCAACGTGCATGGCGGCGGCATGGCGTTCGGCTCCTCGCCGGAAATGGCTACCCGGGTGACAAAGGCGGTCAAAGCCGTCACCGCCAAGCCCGTATATATGAAACTGTCGCCCAACGCCGCGGACATCGCCGCAGTGGCGCGTGCCTGCGAAGAGGCGGGTGCGGACGGCGTGTGCCTGATTAACACGCTGCTGGGTATGCGCATCGACCCGCGCACGCGCCGGCCCATCCTGGCCAACACCTTTGGCGGCCTGTCCGGGCCGTGCGTATTCCCGGTGGCCTTGCGCATGGTCTGGCAGGTATACGAAGCCGTAAGCATTCCCATCATCGGCATGGGCGGCGTCTCCACCGCCGCAGACGTGCTGGAAATGCTGCTGGCCGGAGCCACGGCGGTGGAAGTGGGCGCGGCCAACCTGAAAAACCCCTACGCCTGCCGGGACATCATCCGCGCCCTGCCCGCGGAAATGGCCCGTTATGGCATCGAAAATCTTACCGATATTATAGGAGGCGCGCATCATGGGTAAAGACGTCATCATCGCTCTGGACTTCCCCGGCCGCGAGGAAACCCTTTCCTTCCTCGACCGCTTCACCGGCAAGAAACCCTTTGTAAAAATCGGCATGGAGCTTTTCTACGCCGAAGGGCCGGACATCGTGCGCGAAATCAAGCGCCGCGGCCACAAGATCTTCCTCGACCTGAAACTGCATGATATTCCCAACACCGTCAAGGGCGGTATGCGCTCGCTCTCCCGCCTGGATGTGGACATGGTGAACCTGCATGCCTCGGGCACCATTGCCATGATGCAGGCGGCTCTCGAGGGCCTGACCCGTCCCGACGGCACGCGCCCGCTGCTCATCGCCGTCACCCAGCTCACCAGCACCGACCAGGAGCGCATGGAAAAGGAATTGCTCATCGAAAAGCCGCTTGCCGAGGTCGTCATGCACTATGCGTCTCTGGCGCGGCAGGCGGGTTTGGACGGCATCGTCTGCTCGCCGCTGGAGGCCGGCAAGGCGCATGAGCGCTGCGGCGCGAATTTCCTCACCGTCACCCCCGGCGTGCGCTTTGCCGGCGGCGACGCAGGCGACCAGAAGCGCGTCACCACGCCGGAAAAGGCGCGCGAACTCGGCTCAGATTACATCGTGGTGGGCCGCCCCATCACGCAGGCGGACGATCCGGTGGAAGCCTATGAGCGCTGCCTGGCCGGTTTCGTCGGATAAGGAGGACATGCAAATGAAATTGGAAGATACCATCGCCCGCGACCTGCTCTCCATCGGCGCGGTATTCCTGCGCCCGGAGCAGCCCTTCACCTGGGCCAGCGGCATCAAAAGCCCCGTTTACTGCGACAACCGCCTCACCCTGACCGCGCCCGCAGTGCGCCTGGACGTGGAAAACGGCCTGGCGGAGACCATCCGAACCCACTACCCCGACTGCGAAGTGCTCATGGGCACCTCCACCGCCGGCATCGCCCACGCCGCCATCACCGCGCACATCCTCGGCCTGCCGATGGGATACGTGCGCTCCGGGGCCAAAGATCACGGCCGCGGCAACCAGATCGAGGGCAAGCTGGAAAAGGGCCAGAAGGTCGTGGTCATCGAAGACCTGATCTCCACCGGCGGCAGCGTCATCGAAGTGGTCAACGTATTGCGCGAGGCCGGGGCACAGGTACTGGGCATCGCCAGTATTTTCACCTATGGCATGAAGAAGGGCCTTGAGCGCCTTGCCGCCGCCAATGTGCAGAACATCAGCCTGTCCAACTTTGACGCGGTATGCCACGTGGCGGCGCAGGAAGGCTACATAAAACCCGAGGACATCTCCCGCCTGCTGGCTTTCCGCGATAACCCCGCGGACGAAAGCTGGATTGGAGGCGCAAAATGAGAAGCCTGATCGACATTCTGGAGCTTTCCGCGGCGGAAATCGCGGAGCTGGTCGCCACGGCGGAGGACATCATCGCCAATCCCTCCAAATACGCAGAGGCCTGCCATGGCAAAAAGCTGGCGACGCTATTTTTTGAGCCCTCTACGCGCACGCGCCTGAGCTTCGAGGCCGCCATGTACGAACTGGGCGGACAGGTATTGGGCTTTTCGGAGGCGGCCTCTTCCTCGGCTTCCAAGGGCGAAAGCGTTTCCGATACGGTGAAGGTGGTTTCCTGCTACGCGGACATCATCGCCATGCGCCACCCCAAGGAGGGCGCGCCGCTGGTGGCCTCCATGAAGGCGGACGTGCCGGTGATCAACGCTGGCGACGGCGGCCACAACCACCCCACGCAGACATTGGCCGACCTTCTGACCATCTGGCGGGAGAAGGGGCGGTTTGAGGATTTGACCATCGGCCTGTGCGGCGACCTCAAGTTCGGCCGCACGGTGCATTCGCTGATTGCGGCGATGTCCCGCTATGCGCGGGTGAAATTCGTGCTCATCTCCCCGGAGGAATTGAAGCTGCCCAGCTATGTGAAGAAGGACATACTGCAAAAGAAGGGTATCCCCTATACGCAGACCACCGACCTGGAAAGCGTCATGCCGGAACTGGACGTTTTGTATATGACGCGCGTGCAGCGGGAGCGCTTTTTCAACGAAGACGAGTATGTGCGCCTGAAGGACAGCTATATCCTCACGCCGGAAAAACTGAAAACGGCGAAGGCGAGTTTGTCGATTCTGCATCCGCTGCCGAGGGTGAACGAGATTTCGGTGGCTATCGACGACGACCCGCGGGCGTGTTATTTCAAGCAGGCGCTGAACGGCAAATATATGCGTATGGCGCTGATTCTGAAGCTGCTGGGGGTGGAAGTATGAATATAGACGCGATTCGCAACGGCATTGTCATCGACCATATCCGCGCCGGAAAGGCGATGGAGATTTATACGCTGCTCAATCTGGAAGCGCTGGATTGCTCGGTGGCCATTATCAAAAACGCGCCCAGCGAATTGATGGGGAAAAAAGATATCATCAAGATTGACCGGGCGCTGGATGTGGACTTGGACGCGCTGGGATATATCGACCCGGATATCACCATCAACGTAATCGTGGACGGCGTGCTGACCCAAAAACGGCACCCGGAATTGCCGGAGACGATTACGAATATCATCAAGTGTAAAAATCCGCGCTGTATCACCACCACGGAACAGGAACTGCCGCAGGTTTTCAAACTCACCGACCGCGAAAACCGCGTCTACCGCTGCCTGTACTGCGAGGGACAGGCCAAATAACCCCGCTCCGCCTCCGTAACCCCCGTAACCCCGCCGGAGGCATCTGGGAGATTCTTAAGAACCTCAGGTTCTTAAGCGGGTGCGGGCTGGCCCGCCGTAGCCCCGCCGCTCCCATCGCCCTGCCCGTTCCGGCTCAAAAATCCCCCGCGCGCCCGGCCCAAACGCCGCTCGGGTGCACGGGGCGTTCTTTTCTCTCCGTCCATACATAGCTCCCAAAAATCCGGGCGCGCCCACCCACAGCACCCTTGCCGCAGGCAAGCAGCGCCAACAATCGCCCATCCCCCTATGCGCCCGGCACAAATACCGCTCGAATGCCCGGGGCTTTCTCTTCCCTCCGTCCATACACAGCCCCCAAACCCGGGCGCGCCCACCCACAGCGCCCTTGCCCGCAGGCAAGCAGCGTCACTCCCCACCCACGCAGCGCCCCTTGCCGCAGGCAAGCAGCGTCGCTCCCCACCCACGCAGCGCCCTGCTGACAAGCGTCCCGTTCCATGCTATAATAGATTCACCCACATTCCCACGAAAGCGAGGCACATACGTATGAAACTGGGCATCATCCGCTGCACACAAACTGAGGATTGCTGCCCCGGAACCACCGACTTCCGCGTGCTCGTCGCCAACGGGGGCGCATTTCAGGGCGTCTCCGAGCCTATTGAGCTGGTCGGATTCACGAATTGCGGCGGTTGTCCCGGAAAGCGCGCCGTGTTGCGCGCGCGGCTGCTGGTGGAACGCGGCGCGGACGCCATCGCTTTTGCCTCCTGCATCGGCCAAGGCACGCCCATCGGCTACCCCTGCCCTTTCTTCCAGAAGATGCTGGAAGCAATCAAAAAAGATCTTCCAGAAAACGTGCGTGTGTTTGAGTACACCCACTAGAAAGGAGTGGACGCATGAAAAACTTCTGGAGCTACATCCAAAACAACCGTTTCGCCGTGGGCTGTACTGGCCAGAGCGTATATGTTTACGACCCGGAGGGCCGGGAGCTGGCCTGTTTCTGCGGCCTCAAATACGCTTACGTGCCGCTGTTCTGCCCGCAAAAGCCCCTGCTCGCCATAAAATCCACCGAGCCATGGTTGGCCTTTTACGACCTGGGCCACCTTACCCTGCTGCAAAAGCTGTGCTTGCGCAAGCCGAACCATCAATCGCAGGATGCAGGCTGCTGCTTTACAAAAGACGGCGAGGCTTTCATCAATCTCGAATACCAGAACGATTTGACATCACATTTGGTGGTCTACGACACGCGGGAATTTGCCGAACAGGCGCGGCTGTTTGCCGGAGAACGGCTGGTACTGGGCTACGTCGAACCGGCGGCAGACGGGGACGGCTGCTTCCTGCTGGGTTACGAGCGCCCTGAAACGATAAACAACATTGAGGACAATTTCTATTTTGTGGCGCGCCTGTCTCCACAGGGTGGTCTTAAGCGGCGGGCGTTGAGCGCGGAGCGCTATTTTGAACTTAGCAGGCTCAAAGCCTGGGAGCTTTCCGGGTTCACCGCGAAAAAGGCGCAGTGGACGTTTGTGCCGCCGGAGGAGCCTTCCCCCGAGCCGAAAGCCGTGCCGTTGGAGAGCGTTTTTGCGGCGGCGGGCGGCGATTGACGCTGCTTGCCTGCGGCAAGGGCGCTGCGGGGATGGGGAGCGGCGCTGCCTTGCCCCGCGGGGCAAGGGCGCTGTGGAGAGGCGCGCCCGAGTTTGAGGGCGGCCATGTGCAGGTAGAGGGAAAAGAACGCCCGCACACCCAAGCGGCGCTGCGCCGGGCGCGCGGGAACGGGCCGTGCACCGTTTGCCGGAAAAGACACGCGGCATATGCGGGGGAAATCC
Source organism: Candidatus Pullichristensenella stercorigallinarum (assembly GCA_018712945.1). GTDB lineage: Bacteria > Bacillota > Clostridia > Christensenellales > Aristaeellaceae > Pullichristensenella > Pullichristensenella stercorigallinarum. Next base: position 28,833 of record DVFZ01000028.1, read on the forward strand.
TTCCGAGCCAGGCAGGCAGGGAGATGGCAGCGGCGGGGCTACGGCGGGCCAGCCCGCACCCACTTAAGAACCTCAGGTTCTTAAGAATCTCCCAGATGCCTCCGGTGGGGTTACGGGGGTGTGCGGACGGTTTAAGAAATCTTCAGGAATCTATATAGCCGATTTTCAGGACTATGCGCGACAATACGAAAGGAATCGCCATGAGCGCCACCATTCTTATTGTGGATGACGACGCGGAAATCCGCGAGCTTCTCGAACTTCTCCTCAGCGGCGAAGGGTACGCCGTCCGGCAGGCCGAAAACGGCGAGGCCGCGCTTGCCATGCTCGACGCAGGCATCGACCTGGTCATCCTCGACGTCATGATGCCCGGCCTTTCCGGGTACAAAACCTGCGCCTGCATCCGCGAGACCTCCAACGTGCCCATCCTCTTTCTCACCGCCCGGGGCATGGACACAGACCTCACCCTCGGCTTCTCCGCCGGCGGCGACGACTATCTTTCCAAGCCCTTCTCCAATGCCGAGCTGCTCTCGCGCGTAAAGGCGCTCTTGCGCCGCTACCACGTCTACGGCGGCAAAGCGGAAACCCGCGAGGATGGCTTCTTCTCCGCCCACGGCCTGCGCGTAAACCGCCGCTTCAACGAGGTTTTCAAAAACGGCCGCGAACTCGCCCTCACCGAGCTGGAGTACCAGATGCTCCGCCTGATGTTCGAGTACCGCGGCAAGATCTTCTCCGCCGAAAACCTCTATGAAAGCGTCTGGGGCGAGCCGTATTTCTCCGTGAGCGCCAATACCGTCATGGTGCATATCCGCAAGTTGCGCGCCAAGATTGAGGATGACCCGCAAAACCCGCAGATCGTCAAAACCGTATGGGGAAAGGGGTATCGCGTTGAATAACGCCCGGAGTGAAAAACAGCCCAAGATCGCCCTGCGTCACTCGCGCATTGGTCTGCGCGTATTGCTTGTGATGCTCGTGGCCATGGTGCTGGGCGTCCTTGTCTATGTGGGTGTCACCCGCCTGGGCGCGTGGGCGCAAAACAGCATTGTCTACGAGCGGCTCTTCAGCGAGGATTACAAGCAGCGCATGCTGCACGATTTGCAGAATTATGTGTCCGACAACGATATAAGCTCCTCGGATTACATGCAGATCAGCGTCTGGCTGACCAATAACGTCGGCATCGGCTTCTTTTACAATGAGGACGCGCCTGAGGAGGGCGATTATACCATCACTTTTTCCGACCGTACCGTGTCGGTCGTCCCCTACGTCACCTCCAACGCCTACGACCAGGAGATTGCCCTGGCAGCGGCGGTGTTGGCGTTAGCGGCTGTACTGCTCATCATTGCCCCCTACGCGCGGCGCATCTCCTCGGATATCACGCATCTTTCCGAAGATATGGCCGTCATCGCCGGGGGAGACCTTTCCCACGAAATCAAGCTCAAGGGCAAGACGGAACTTGCCGAATTGGCGCAGAGCTTCGACCAGATGCGCCAAGCCATCGCCGCCCGCATGGAGCGGGAAAGCGACGCTGTGCGCGCCAATCAGGAATTAATCGCAGCGCTTTCGCACGACCTGCGCACGCCGCTGACCAAGCAATCCAGCTATCTGGAACTGGCTCTGAGCGACCGCTTCCGCGGTGACGAGGCCGGCATGCGCGCCTGCGTTGAAAAAGCGAACAAGGCTACCCGTGAATTGAGGGAACGCATTGAGGAACTGTTTTCTTATTTCTTGGTGTTCTCCGGCGAAACGGCGGAGGCTCCCGTCCTGGAAGACATGGATGGTACGCAGGTGCTCACTCACCTTCTGGGCGAACAAGCGGAGTTTCTACGCCTGCGTGGATTCAAGGCCGAAACGCAGAGCGTACCTGAAGGGTTGCGCCTACGCGCCTATCTGCCCGCCCTTTCGCGCATATTTGACAACATGACTTCCAATATACTGCGTTATGCCGACCCGGAACGCAGCGTGCGCACCTATGTAGTTGTCAACGGCTCCCGGGCCTTTGTCCACTTCGACAACAGCATACGCGCCGATGCGGACAAACGCGAAGGCACCAATATCGGCTGCCGCTCTGCCGCGCGCCAGGCCGAATTGATGGGCGGCAGCCTGCGCACAGAACGCACTGGCAACCACTATTACGCCATCCTTGAGCTGCCATTCCCGGATGAGGCGGGCGCAAATTCATAGTCCATTTTGAGGGCTGTGCAGTTCCACCGGCGTCATCCGACGCTTTTAAGAACTTTTCAGATTTTCGGCAGGCGCATTTTCAGATTTTTCCGCTATGATAGTGGCAAAGATTGGAGGTGTCTGTATGTCGGACGTTCAAAATATTGCGGTATATGCTTCGGCCAGGGCGCAGCGCGCAAAAGAAGCGCGGAAAAATGCTATCGTTCAAACAGCAGCGGGCGCAATTTTGTTGGCGGTGGGCTATTTCACAGCCACATCCGGGTATGGCGAGATCGTGGGGCCGGCACATCCTGTGTGCGCGGCAGTGGTGCTCGCTGGGGGGCTGTTTTTGTGCGTGCAGGCCATGTTTGTCGTGTTCCGCGCCTTGCTCGCACAGTATGAACACTTCGCCATGTCTGCGGAGGAGGCCGCCTTTTCGCTGTATGAATTCCGCGTTGCGGCGGCGCTGGTGCTGACCGGCCTGCGGCTATTGCTCCCTTGGCGGGCTGGCCAGGTGATTTGCGATTTGGCGTTGGCCGCTCTGTTGGGCTATTGCGCGGTCACCCGGCTTCTGGCCGTCAACTGGCGCGATGTGCGCGGCGTCATCGGCGGCGTGCTGTCGGCGTTGTGCGCACTGGCGGCGCTTTCCCTGATTGCCGGCGTGTTCGCGGGCTTTTCCTGGTCGTTAAGCGTGGGGCTTGCCGCGGCTGGCTTTGCGCTGGATAGCCTCTACTGTGCGCTGAACGGCACAAATATTTAAATTTACGGTGGGGAAGAATTCAATGCAATCGGCAATTGAGAGAGACGAACGTTTTCGTCCAATTACATTGGTGACAAAGATCCTCTACGCTCTGTTCAGCGCTTGGCTGGTCATCAGCGGCGCGGTGCGCGGCGACATGTACCGGCTGGTCATGGGAATCGGCACGTATTTCCTCTACCCGCTGTTCTGGGCGATATACAAAATATTCCGCTGGAAGCCAGGCTACCAACTCGAATTCTGCGTATATGTTTTTACCTTCCTTGCCTATCCTCTGGGTGGAACGGCAGAATTCTATCAGAAAATCCAGGGGTTCGACAAGGTGGCGCATACGCTTTCCGGCGTTTTCGTGGCTATGCTGGCGCTGACGCTGTTTCTGTATTTGGAGCGAAAGCGGCCGTTGCGGGAACACAGCGTTCCCACAGCGGTGTTGTTCGTCTTTTTTGCCTCCATGGCCGTAGCAGGCCTGTTTGAGTTGTGCGAATGGGCGGCGGCGGCCATCACGGGGCGCGACCTGCAGCATGTATTGGGCACCGGCGTAAACGACACCATGCAGGATATGTTGGTGTGCCTGATTGGAACGCTTCTTTTCTGCCCATTGATCCCACGTTTCTACCGGGGCGGTTACGATCCTCTCACCGGGGCGGTGGCCGGTTTCCTGGGTAAGAATGGTTTGTGCGCGGCAGACAACTGAGCATGCAATGCTCCCCCACCGCCGTGCGGAAAACCGCTTGTAAAGATTTGCGGAAATATTGCTGTGTACTCTTGCATTTACGGCCCGTTTGATGTATAATATCTCTCGTGCCGTAAAGCATGCTGATGTAGCTCAGTCGGTAGAGCGCATCCTTGGTAAGGATGAGGTCACCGGTTCAAATCCGGTCATCAGCTCCAGAAATCCTTCAGAAATGAAGGATTTTTTCTTGGTTTTGGGGCTTGATTTGCAGAAATTCCAGTGTGAAATTGTATTTTTGTTGACCTCTATCCTTCAGGGGCGGTTTTTGTCAGTTTTTTCGTCAGCTTTTTGTGCCCTTCATCCCTTCAAAAGCCCTGTGCCGCAGGCGTTTTCAGCTTTTTCCAAAATCAGTTTCCCCGTCAGGGTTCAACCCGTAGGCCGTGGCGATGGGAAGGGCGGTGTTGGAGCGCTCTTGCCGGCCTTTTACATAATGCTTCAAGGTCATTGCCGCCGTGGTATGTCCTGCCGCCGCCTGTGCCTGCTTGATGTCTTTGGTCGCATCGTATAAGTCAGTCAGGACGGTCGTGCGGAACCGTCTCGGCGCAATGCTTTCCTCAAAGCCTGTGTCTCTCCTTATGCGCTCGCACATCCTTCGCACTTGCGTATAGGAAAGCGGTTCTTCCCCGCCAAGGACAAAATCCTCGGGCCTGCCAACTTCCAAATAGCAAACAATTTGCGGCACAAGGTCGATAACGCGCCTGCTGGCTTCGGTTTTGGTTTCTTTGATAAGGGGCTGGTTCCTGTGGGGATGGGTGACCGCGCGTTCAATGCGAATGGTCATTTCCGCAAAGCGAATGTCCTTCCACTTCAGCCCCAATACTTCTTCCAGCCGCATAGGATGAAGGGCGTGCAAGGCGATATAAGCCCTGTCCTGCGGGTTCAAAACCTGCTCAATTCCCCGAACCAGAAAGCGCATTTGCGCCACGGAATATGGCTCTGTGGGCTTTCTGGCGCGTCCAGTGATGCGTATGCTCCGGGAGCGCAGGGGATTTCTCTGGATAAGGTTGTCATCCAACGCCTGTTCAAAAACCATATTGAGAACGTTTTTTACCTTGATCTTGGTTTCCTTCGCCCCCTCCATGCCGTTGAAAACGCGCTGTACGTCGGCGGGCAAAATATCCTCAATATTCATCCCGGCAAACACAGGATAAATGTGCTTCTTCAACTGGCGTTCATAGGTTGTCGCAGTCACGATTTCCACATTGGGCTTGGAAAATACCTCAAACCATTTTTGCGCATAGGCCTGAAAATCGTGCTTGCGCTGTATGAATTGCGCTTGGCTATCCGTTTCGCCGCGCAGGGCTCGAATGAGGTTTTCGGCATATTCCTGTTCCGTATTCCCGGAAATCCAGCGCTTTACCCCGCCAATTTCAATCTCTCTGCGAATCTTCTTTGCCTTGGCCATCTCAAATCCTCCTGAGATGACATACAAAAGATGCGCTATACCGTTTTCAAGGTTCGTCCCTTGCGGGCAGGTTTATTGTAGCAAAGAAATTTTTGGGCTGTCAAGCGATAATTTCCCGTCCCTCGGGCGGTTATCCAAGAGAAGGGAAAAGCTTACAAAAATGGCAGGACTGCCATTTTTGTACTTTTCCCTAGGGAAGAATACAGTTTTGGCAGAGAAAACTCCCACTATCCTTTGAAGAATAGTGAGAGCGGATTGAATTATTCGTCTATGATGCCCAAGGCCAAGAGCAACTCGTGTGTGGCAGTTCCTGTTTCGTTCAGGCTATTGTCTTGCTGGAATGCGGAAATGGCGGCTTGTGTATTTCTTCCCGCGATGCCATCAGGCGTTCCGCAATCGTAGCCCGCTTCGTTCAGCGCCGTTTGGACGCTCTGTATTATCTCTTTGTCAGTGTATTCCATGAGCATCCTTTGCGCTTCAGCTTCAGCCCTTCTCGCTTCTTCCTGCTCGGCAAGTTCCTGTTCATAGGCTGCAAGTTCTTCTTCCCAACCGGGCTGCACTTCGTCTCGGGAGATTACTGAAATTTCGCCATCTTTCAATAGGACGAAATAACCTTCGGCATATGTGGCGCTTTCATATTCACACGGGAAAATTGCATTGCCAATCGTATCTATGAATCCCCATTTTTCATTTATTTTTACTTTGGCAATTCCCTGATCGAACACTGACAGGTATACATCGTCAAATTGATATGGAATAATCAAATCGCCATTGACATCAACAAAACCCCATTTCCGACTGCTACTGTCAAATACACCTGACAGGCCGCTGCCAAATGATGAATATGCAAGCGCTCGTTCAAATGGAATCACAGTTGCACCTGTTGTATCAATAATACCCCATTTTTCATCTTTACAGACAGAAGCCAATCCCTCGTTAAAACCAGAGTATACTTTATCGTATTCATACGGTATTACAAGATTTCCAGTATTATCTACAAAGCCATACTTTCCATCTTTTTCTACCGCTGCCATACCTTCGCTGAAATACTCAACACTGTCATAATCACACGGAACAATTATGCGTCCATCCGTATCAACAAACCCCCATTTTTCATTTTTGCATACTGCTGCAAGGTCTTCAATATAGAGTCCGGCATTATCATATTCGCAAGGGATAACCAGATTACCATTCGCATCAATATAACCATATTTATCATCCAGTTCCACACGAAAAAGCTTGGATTGTAAGGTATAAAACACATCGTCATATTCGTATGGGACAATTATTTTTCCTTTTGTATCAATGAAACCATATTTGCCATTTTCATTGACTGCTGCAAGACCATTGACAAATACACCAGCTCCATCATATTCATAGGGAATAATATTGTCACCATTTGTATCTATGTATCCCCATTTGCCATCCTCATTTTGCACAGCAGCAAGCCCTTCGCTGAAGGAAGATGTATTGCTATATTCACAAGGAATTACCAAATCACCATTTGTATCTATGTATCCATATTTTCCTTTTTTGCCTACCTTAGCAAGTCCTTCGCTAAATGCTCCTATCTCATTATATGGCAAAATATTAAAAAAACCCGTTGTGTCTTCAATCGTAAAATTGTATTTGGTTGTCGCATTGTCTGTTTCCGTTATGGCAAAGCGAACCGTTCCGTTTTCACACAGAGCGTCGATAATTGTATCGCTGTCTTCTTCAGTAAAGAATATCTGGTCATATCCGCTATACATCGTTCCATTAAAGTAATATCTTTCGCCGAATGTATCCATCATCGCAACATCGTAATCCCGGCCATCAGAATAGGAGTTTTTGACGATATTGGAACCATATTCAATCAGCCTGATAGCGACAGTCTCATCATCTACATAGATATAAACATACAGCGGCGAGTCCGTCGTCGCGCTGTTGCTGAATTTGCCTACAATTGGTTCGGCGTTGCTGATATAGTATTCATCAGTCGGCAAATCAAACTCATCCACATAGGCGCGCTTTTCCCAAATGCCTGTATCTTGTGTCGTTTCAGATTCTGCCCAACCCACAGCGCTGCTTATCAACAGCGCGAAGGCCAACAGAGCTGCGGCAAATTTCTTCATTTTCCTTCCTCCTAAAATTCAGGGGCGATTTGAAACCGCCCCAGTACTTAAGCCCCTCTCACAACTTCCTTGAACGTATGCGCCACAATCGGCGGCGTGCCCTTCAACTTGACATACCTTGCGACCGTGGAAGCGCTTCTTCCCATCTCCCGGCCAACAGCGGCAAAATTGCCATACTTCGCATATAGCTGTTGCATCTGGACAATTTCCCCGGGTGTTACCCTCTTGGCCATTTCTAACCCTTCTTCTCCGGTTTCACCGGCTTCTGCGCGGTTTTGAGTTGCGTATCTGAATGTTCCATCGCGTATTTCCAGCAGTCGTCCAAATACTGTTTGAAATCCAATTCCTTGGCATCATCTCCCATCGCCTCTTTGATCGTCCGGTTCATTGCCGCCAATTTGTCCGTGTAATTCCAAGGCACTGTAATGGTCTTCTTGTCTGTATCCAGTATGATCCGCATAGCCAATCCCTCCATTTGTATTTCTTGCCAATATTGTACCCCCCCCCC
>DVFZ01000029.1 GCA_018712945.1 Candidatus Pullichristensenella stercorigallinarum
GACGACTTTGGCAGGCAGCTAGCTGCCTGCCAAAGTCGGAGCAACGACCGCCCCATGCGCCCTCTGAACTGGCTCTCCCCTCGCCAAATTCTTTCTTCCTTTTACGTCCAATTTGTTTGACAAACCTACAGGTTTTGCCGCGCAAATGCCAGAATGTTTTTCCCAAATATCCAGCGGCCTTTATACAAGCCATTTTCAAAAGCTGGTGGCAAAGATCATATCCCGCAAAAACATGCGTTCCCCTACGGAGTATCTACACCAACCACATGCGTATTGAAAACAACATCCTCACAGGCGCGCCCGGCCGCTTTTCCCACATCGTTCCGCACATTCCCAATGCCACAAGGACAAAATGGATGCAAGCATCCTCCACGGCTTTCCAAACCAATGTATTCATAATTCAGAAACGGTTCTCAAAAACAGCGCAAACAAATCGGCGCTACAATACAACCGCAGTCAGGAAAGGAGCGATTGACATGGAAAAGAAGCAGGGATTCTTCGCGCGGGCGTTTGCAGACATGAAAGAAAGCGCTCAGATGCAGCATGCGGTGGATAAGGCGGAATTTGAGGCCATAAAGTTGGAAAGCCAGGCATTCAGGGCGGAGGCAAAAGCGCAGCGCAATGCGCTGGCCAAGGAACGGATTGCGGCGCAAAATGCCCGCATTGGAGACGCGCACCGGCGCATGGCGGAAGCACAGGAACGCATCGCTGCGGCGAAGGCCGCCCCTGAAGCGTAAGCGCGGCCCAGCCGCAGCATAACCCGGAAAGGATGGTCTCCCATGAAAAAGAGCAGTTTTGTAGCGATGATTCTCAGCACGACCGGCGGCATACTCTTTGCGCTTGGCATGTGCATGCTCATGATTCCCGAATGGAACGCCTTTGTACCCGGTTGCGTAATGAGCGCGCTGGGCGCGGTGGTTCTGGTGGCAATGGTAATGATTTGGCGCAAAATGGAAGGAAAAACGCCCATCCATCTTTCGCTGAAGACCATTGGCAAGGCCCTGTTGGGCATTGTCGGGGCGCTGCTGCTGGGCGTGGGCATGTGCATGTCGATGGTGTGGAGCAATATGGTGCTGGGCATTGTGCTCGGGCTGTTTGGCATCATCGCGCTGCTCTGCCTGATTCCCCTGACAAGAGGGTTGAAATAGCGCTTGAGGCATAAAAAACACGCCCTGGCGGTGATTTCGCCAGAGCGTGTTTGTCTACGAAAGCAAAAGCGCGGTTTGGGCAAGGATATGGCCGGCATCCGCGGGCACGCTGCCCACAGGGCACATATCGCGCGCGGGCACGCAGGGCGTCGGCACATCCGGCGGTATGGTCGGACGGCATATGGCGGGCGATTCCCTGACAGCATCCCTTCGTAGCGCATGCGCTTTTCAACGGCTTCTGCGCCGTGAAACTCCTTTTTGCGCCGCTTACGCATGCGCGGTACACGAATGATGGCGCCAGCGCCGCGTTCGGCGGCGCACATCACGACGCCAGGGCGCCATGTCGTAACCGATGGCCTATGCGTCCATGGCGTTGCTGTTGACGAGGCTGTATAACACATCCTTTACGGTGCGGCACACTCCCACGGCATCGCCGGCTTCAAAGGTATCACAGTTCGTCCACATACTGGTGGTCAGGATGGCCAAATCAAGGCTGCCGCCATAGAACTGGTATGGGCTCATGTACTGCGGGGTGGTGTTGAAATCGCAAATGACGGTACCGTTGAGGCCCCATTCCTTGTGGAGAATCTTGGTGGGTAGGCAGAATTGTCAATTAAATCCGAACAACTTTTGTGCCACAGTATAGCAGCCTAGCGCCGCCCCACGGCCAAACTGCCCCGGCAAATTGGCAATGCGGCCCATGATGCCGCTGCGAAGCTGGCGATATACGCCCGGGACACTCCGCTCTATTTCCTGCCACAGCGCCCGACGCTTTGCATCCGCTTCAGCGGTTCCGGCGCGGAAAAGCAACACAGTCGATACCATCGTAATAATCTCCAGATAAGAGAACAGATATTGCCGCTGCCGTTCGTCGCCCAGCACTTCCAAATCGACGCTATGCAGCATCAGGCGGTTGACCAAAAGCTGCTGGTCGATGCGGCGAATCATTACGCTTTCATGCACGGACTGATCCTCTCTGCCAATAAAATAGTGGTAGAGATCAACATCCATATAATACAGCGTGCGTACATCGCGCATCGGCTGGTAGACAAAGAGATTGTCCACATAAAACGTATGCTCAGGAAGCTGCAAACCACAGGTGCGCAAAAGCCCCGTGCGGTAGATCACCGAGTGCATGAGGATATAGTGCCCCAGCGGCAAGCGGCGCACATCCGACCATGTCAACGCTGTCTCCTTAGGCAAGGCGCGTCGGTATTGCATTACCTTCTTGTGCTTCGCGCCCGCCTTGTCGTAAACATAGTTGGCAATCAGCAGGTCAATCTCCTGCGCGCCCCTGTCAAAACGCCTGAGCCGATCCAGCACTTTTGAGAGCGCGCCCTCATCAACCCAGTCATCCGAATCCACCACTTTGAAATACTGTCCGGAGGCGTGTTTCAGTCCGGTGTTGATGGCGCCGCCATGCCCGGCATTTTCCTGATGGATGACCTGTACAATGCTGGGATATTCCCGCGCGTAGGCCTGCGCAATGGCGAGCGTATTATCCCGGGAGCCATCGTCTACAATCAGAAGTTCCAAATCCTCCCCACCGGGGAGCAGTGAGTCAATGCACCGCCGCATGTACGCGCTCGAATTGTAGCAGGGAACGACCACGCTCAACAGTTTCATCGGCTTTTCCCCCCGTCGCGGCCTGGCAAAGCAGCCGGTGCCCCGGCGCGATGGCGGTTGGCCTTTGTCTGTTACAAGGGCAGTGTTTCACCGATCAGCCGTTGAAAGAGGCACGCGCGAATGCGCTTGACCCGCAATGTGTATTGATTATAGCATAATGCCTCCGTTCTTATTGTCTTTGGCCCGTAAACTGTCGAAATCCGTTCCCAATTTGCAATGTGTCGTTGCTATGCGTCCCTCGGCCACATTCTCTGCGCATTCTCAGCAAACGTTAAAATTCGTATGCCTCCAGCTTGCCAGCTCATCCGCCATTGCCTGGCCATAAGCGCCAACAAAATCGTCGAGCACGCCAGTGGCAATTGCCTCGCCCTGCGCGCCAAAAATCGCGGCAGAGACTTCGCTCAGCGACCAGTATAGATGGCCGCAATGATAACTGAAATCACGTTTGTATTCTTCCCTGGGCAGATCGTTGGGAAGCTCCTGATCGTTTACGCCCTTCACACGATGAATGCAGCAATCCGACATATTGAGATTTGCATCGGCATGAAAATCAATATCCGGCGAAAATCCCCGTGCCAACGCCTCATCCACATGGCAGCAATAGACCGCCCCCGCCTCCAGACAGCCCATTTCCCGAAACTGATCATGCCATGGACAGGAAGTGATGCGCAGCACATAGTCCGGCGCAATGGATGTCACTTCCCTTTGGGTGGGTTCAACCTCATCCGTCATGCGCAATTCGCCGTACTGCAAAAACGTCGCGTGCGTCAATGGCTGTCCGTCGCGGATCGCCCGCTGCGCCATCCTGCGCCCGCGCTGGCCCGCATAATACTGCACCGCATGGATAAACGCCGCCTGCCCGCGCTGGGCAAACCCCTCTGTAAGCCGCACATAATAACGTGCGGCGATAAACGCATGTACCTTTTCATTGAACCCCATGTTCGTGCCTCCTCATACTGTCCGAAACGGTCAACCCGCCATGCAAGGTACCATTTTGCCAATGGGGATGCTTTTTCCTTTCGGAACCGGTCTTTTGCTTGCAAACTTCGGCCTGTCATTGAAAGAAAGCCTGAACGGACAAAAGCCTGAGCCGTGCAAACTGAATTCCTTGCCCGGCGCGGGGCGTTACGCACCTTCCTTTGGCGCGCGTCGCCGCCATTTCCTCCATTTTCCAAAGGCTGCGAGCAATCCCGCGCCAAGGAAGGCGCCAAGAACATTCAAAGCCGCCTCATCCCACGAGCAATGCCGGCCGGGAATCAGTATCTTGTGCGCCTCATCGACGGCGGCGATCAGGGCGCAAACCGCAATGGTCAGGGCAAAACTCTTTCCCATTCCCCGCAACCGTCTGCGCAACGCAGGATACAAAAGCGCGCCTTCTACAAAGTACACGCCAATATGCGCCAACTTGCGCAGCCACAGATGCAACTCTGTTTCGGCAACATTGGGCAAAAAGCGCATAAGCCATTGCGTAATTGCAAGGCATAGCGAAGCCGTATCATTCCCCGTCTGACTGGACAAAAAGAAAATCACCGCCAGCCAGAGTACGGCGGGAAGAAAATAAAATAAGTTCCGTCGCTCATTCATATTGTGAAAGATCCTTTTGAAAATCAGTGTCCGGGCCAAATTGCTGGGAGGACAGGGGAATTTATGCACACGACAAGCAAAAGAGGGAAAGCAAAACACCCTTCAAGCTTCCTCTGCATCGTACCTACCGCCTTGCTCCAGATCTGCGCCGTTGCAACGCCTGTCCTCCGCTCATTTTCCAAGTTCCCGCGCGCTCTGCTCCAGCGCCGCGACGATGACCTGATCCATGTCGTAATACTTGTACTCACCCAACCGTCCGCCGAAGATGATATCCTTTTCCGCCGTCGCCAGCTCTTTATACTGGCTGTACAGCGCCCCGTTCTTCGCGTCGTTGACCGGGTAGTAGGGTTCATCCCCTACCCTCCATTCCGAGCTGTACTCCCGGGAGATCACCGTCTTGGGCAAATCGTTCCCCTGCCCATCCTTGCCGAATTCAAACCACTTATGCTCGATAATGCGCGTCCACGGCGTTTCCCGGTCGGTGTAGTTCACCACCGCGTTGCCCTGGAAGTTCGGCATGTCTAGCAGCTCAGTCTCGAAGCGCACCGAGCGGTACTCCAGCGCTCCCAGCCGGTAGCCGAAGTAAGCGTCGATAGGGCCTGTATAGATCACTTTTTCTGCCAGCGCGTCCAATTCTGCCTTGTGCGCCAGGTAATCCGTGTTCAGATACACCTCCGCGCCCTCCAGCATCCTTTCCACCAGCTTCGTATAGCCGCCGATGGGAATGCCCTGATAGAGAGCGTTAAAATAATTGTTGTCAAACGTCAGCCGCACCGGCAGGCGCTTGATGATAAAGGCGGGCAGGTCTGTGCAGGAACGCCCCCACTGCTTTTCCGTATAACCCTTGACCAGCTTTTCATAGATGTCCTGGCCAACCAGGGATATGGCCTGTTCCTCGAGGTTCCGCGGCTCGCCCCGTATCTCCGCGCGCTGACTGGCAATCTTTGCCGCCGCTTCCTCGGGCGTGACCACGCCCCACATCCTGTTGAACGTGTACATATTGAAGGGCAAAGAATATAATTCGCCCTTGTAGTTGGCGACTGGGGAATTGGTGAAGCGGTTAAACTCGGCAAACTGATGGACGTATTCCCACACGTGCCGGTTGTTGGTGTGAAAGATGTGCGCGCCATACCGATGAACGTTGATGCCCTCGACACGCTCGGTATAGACGTTGCCGGCAATATGCGGGCGCTTGTCAATGACGAGGACGGTCTTGCCGGCGCGCCTGGCCTCATGCGCAAAGGTCGCGCCGTAAAGGCCCGCGCCGACGATCAGGTAATTCATCACAAGCGTCACTCCAGGAATCAAATTCGCCCATGCGCCACAAGTTTTTATACTCTGAGCTACCTTCCGGGTAATTATTCCTCCTCAAAAGTATAAAACCTGTAACTATTGTAAGGCCAAGCCTCACAATCGTCAAGTCCGCCTTTTTGATCGCCGTCGGAGGCATATGCCAGGCTCTCCTCAACCAAACATTGCTTCAAGCGCCTTTGCAATTTCTGATTCCGCCGCTGCCGCTTCTGCCCGATTTGGAGCTTTGACACTGATATACACCTTTAGCTTTGATTCAGTACCACTGGGCCGGATGACCACGGAAGAATTGTCCTCCAAAATATACTTAAGCACGTCGCTTCGGGGCAGTCCATCCAGCCCCGTGCTGTAATCCAGACATTTCAGCACCGCCCTGGGGCCAATTTCGGATAAGCCGCTTCGCAACGAGGCCATAATCTTCCGCATGCGTTCAAAGCCCAAATTGCCTTCAAAGGCATAGCTACGGAGCGTGTTGAAGGAATTGCCGTGAAGCTCATACAGCGCATTCAGCTTATCCAACAAGCTCATTCCCTGTGCTCGGTAGAAAGAAGTCATCTCACAGATCAAAAATGCGGCGCCCACCGCATCCTTGTCGCGCACATACGTCCCGCTCAGATAGCCGCAAGACTCCTCAAACCCAAAGATGTAACGCTCTGCCTGCCCGGCCTTTTCCAGAAGCCCAATCTGTTCGCCAATATACTTGAAGCCCGTTAAGACATTGACCGTCTCAACCCCGTAATGCGCTGCCACCTGCGTGGCCATGTCTGTCGTGACGATGGTCTTGACAAACATGGGCGACGGCGGCATCGTCTCATTTTCCCGCCGGCGGGCGCAGATGTAATCCAGCAATAAAACGCCCGTCTCGTTACCGGAAAGAAGTACGTATTCTCCCTCGCCATCGCGGACGGCGACGCCAACGCGGTCGCAATCCGGATCCGTCGCCAACAGCAGGTCGGCGTTGCACCGTTTGGCATACTCCATGCCCAGCGCCATAGCCTCCCGGACTTCAGGGTTGGGATACGGGCAGGTGGGGAACTTTCCGTCCGGCTGCTCCTGTTCTTTTACGACGGTGATATTGGCATAGCCCGCCTCGTGCAGCATGCGCAATACGGGTTGTAGGCCCGCGCCGTTGAGCGGGGTATAGACGATGGATATGTCCTTGTCTGCCTTGGCCGTTCCCAATGCGCCCTGTGCCTTGACTGTCTCGATAAAGGCGGTGTAGACTTCCTCACCGATCCAGCGGATTCGGCCGGCAGCTATACCCTCCGCGAAGGATATCCGCCGCACATCCGCAAATAGATCCAGCGCCTCGATCTCCGCAAGGATCGCATCTGCCGCATGCGTGGTGATCTGACAGCCATCGCTGCCATAGACCTTATAGCCGTTATAACAAGCCGGATTGTGAGAGGCCGTGATCATCACCCCGGCGTCGCAGCCAAGCTGACGCACCGCAAAGGACAGGCATGGCGTGGGCATCAACCGCGGGTAGATGTATGCCGTCAGGCCGTTGGCCGCGAACACGCCCGCCGCCACCTGCGCAAAAAGCTCCGACTTGATGCGGCTATCGTAGGAAATGGCGATCTTCCCCGCCGCCATTTTCCGCTTTATGGCGTTCGCCAGCCCCTGCGAGGCTTTGGCCACGGTGTAGACGTTCATGCGGTTGGTTCCCGCGCCAATCAGGCCGCGCAGTCCGCCCGTTCCGAAGGCGAGGTTTCGATAAAACGCATCTTCGATTGGCGTCTCATTCATAGCCCGCAGTTCGTCTTGAAGCTCCTGATCTTCCGTCGCCAATTCACACCAACGCCGGTATTCCCATTGATATTCCATCAAGAATTAACCTCGAATTTTGCATTCTATCCCTGTGTTTCGCCGCACTGCCCCTATACAGCATCCGAACCCCCGCTCATGAGCGGTGTTTGCCGTATTTCGCCTCCAGCGAGTACTTCAACTTGTCCTCTACGGAAATGCCCTTTCCCATCTGCACTTCGATCAGGGTCATTCCCGTTCGCGCGATGACCGTATGCCGGCATCCAGCGGGCAAACGCAATACCGTACCAGCGCGCGCTACGATTTCCGCATCATCCACAACGGCGATCCCTTCGCCGCTGACCACTGTCCAGGTCTCGTCCCGATGGGCATGGCTGTGATAGTGCAGCCGATGCCCTGGCAACAGCGTCACCTTGATCGTCAGGCTCTCGTCCTCTACGTCCAGAACGGTAAAGCTTCCCCAGGATTTTTCCGCAAACATCACCTGTTGGTGAATATCATCCACATAGGGTTTGATGTAGCTGGACTGTTCCTTGTCCGATACCAGCATTCCCTCCGGACTGGCAGCCACCACAATGTTTTTCAGGCCCATGCAGAGGATTGGAACCGACAGCTCGTTGATTACATGCACATTCTCGCAATTGTCGTTCATGCGCACGTTGCCCACGCTGGTTTCGCCCATAACTTCGGTCAGCGTATTCCATGTGCCCAAGTCCATCCAGCGGCCATGAAAACGCATTACCTGTATATCCGGCTCTTTTTCTACCACAGCGTAATCAAAGCTGATTTTGTTTAATTCCTCATAGCGCGCATAGAGGTCGGCATAATCGGCATAATCAATCAACGCATGGGACTTTTCAAGCAAGTATCCCAGGCGGAACACAAACACGCCGCCATTCCACAACGCCCCCTGGCGGATGTATGCCTGCGCCTCCTCCCGGCCCGGTTTTTCCCGAAACGCGCTTACGCGGCTGACGGCCTGTGTCGTTTCCGGCATGATATAGCCATACTTCTCGCTGGGATAGGTGGGTTCTATTCCCATGAGATACAGCTTTGCCGCGCCGTGTTCCGCCTGTTGCGTAAGATCGCGGATTGCCTCAAAATATTCAGTATCCACATATGGATCGACAGGGCACACCGCTACCGCTTCGTCTGCGTCAACGTTCTTGATTTCCTGCAGGTATGCGCATGCCAGGGCGATGGCCGGAAATGTATCCCGGCGGCAGGGTTCCACGCAAACTGAAACCTGATCCCCAAGCTGATTGTGAATGGCCGACACCTGCGAACGGCTGGTAGCGATTGTAACGGTGGCGTCGGGATCCACCGAGCGGATCTGCCGGTAAATCCTTTGCACCATGGATTCATATTCGCCCTCCGGGCCTGGAAATATCTTGATAAACTGTTTGGAGCGTATATCGTTGGACAGCGGCCACAGCCGCTTACCCGAACCTCCGGACAGCAGAATAATGTGCATAGTCTTCCTCCACGGCGAAATATGGTATTGCCAGCATCCTGTTGGGCATTTTCAAAACGCGCCGCCGCGTTTACCGCTCCGCCCGCATGGGATTTTGCAGGAAATCCTCATAAGCCAGGCGAATACCATCCTCAAGTTCTGTCTTATACGTCCAGCCCAGGGCGGTAGCCTTGCTTACATCCAGCAGCTTGCGCGGCGTGCCATTGGGCTTTGTCGTATCCCACTCGATCTTTCCCGTGTAGCCGACTACCTTGGCCACCA
>DVFZ01000007.1 GCA_018712945.1 Candidatus Pullichristensenella stercorigallinarum
GGTTCGGCGCAGCTGCGGGAACTGGCGGTGCAGTACGCGCACATCGGCACGGCGGCGGTGGAGCAGCTTTCGGCCAACAGCATCACGGCGCTGAAGGCGTATATCACTGAGATTGTGGCCGGGAATATCACCACAGACGAACTGTACGCGGGCATCGCCAGCATCGCCCTGGCGCAGATCACCACGGCGAACATCGAGAAAGCGAACATCGACTGGGCGCAGATCGGCACGCTGGCGGCGGACGTGGCGGAGATCGCCAAGGCGCACCTGGGCGATGCGGACATCGACTGGGCCAGCATCCAAAACCTGACGGCGGCGGTGGCGGAAATCGCGGATGCGAAAATCGAGAACGCGACCATCGGCACGGCGCAGATCGAGGGCCTCAACGCGCTGGTGGCGCAAATCCTCCACGCGGAAGTGGAGGTCGGCGATTTCACGCTGGCCGAGGTGCAAAACCTGTTGGCCAACGCGCTGATTCTGGAGCAGGGCAGCGCCGGGAGCATGTCGATTACAAACCTGGTGGTCACGCAGGCGAACATGCTGGGCGCGGTGATTCAGAACCTTGTGCTTCCCGGCACGGACGGCAAGTATTACGAAATCGTGGTGGGCGCGGACGGGGCGCTTTCCACCAGCGAGGTGACGGTTTCCGAGGGTGAAATCGCGGCGGGGGAGCTGGACGACGGGCGGCAGATTGTGGCCACAACCATCAATGCCGGCAGCATCAACGGCTCGACCATCACGGCGCAGCAGGCAATTCTCGACACGATTTTCACCCAGGCGCTGACCGCCGGGAAAATCACGGCCGGGGATGCGCTGCTGGCCTCGGCAACGATTCCCACGCTGTATGCCACCAGTATCCAGGCCATCGGCAACAGCCTGACGTTTGAGGCGAACGAGAAGATTCAAAGCATCGTCGGGGACGTGGGCAGCGCGCAGGGGGCGGCGGAAGCGGCGCAGGAAGCGGCGGATTTTGCCGCGCCGTACATATCGGCCGTGCCGCCGGAGACGGCCCCGGAGGCGGGGAAGCTGTGGCTGGACGAGGGTGTGACGCCGCCGGTGCTGCGCGCCTGGCGGGGGCTGAACGTGACCACGGCGCGGGAGTACCAGGAAACGCACATAGGGCGCGGGAAGAATTTGCTGCAAATCCCGCCGGCGCTTGCCCCCGCGACGGGCGCGAGCGCGGTCGATGTGTCTGACGGTGGTTATACGGTGTCCGTCACGGGTTCAGGCGCGTATGCCCAGGCGGCGATCATATATGCAAATGTCATTCCGGGCCGCGAATACACAATATCAGCCGCTGGCATCAGCGGAGGCAATGGCCCGTATGTGACAGTGCAAAAACCCGACCGCACGGGAATTGCGCAGATCAACGCCACAACGCTGCAGGCGGCGTTTGTTCCCGACGATTCCCGCGTAATTGTCATTTTTGTGGCGAATGGGGGCAATGCGGCGCTGGAATCCCCGACGACGGCGGTGTTTGACGGCGTGATGATCGAGGCGGGCGATACGGCGACGGCATATGAACCTTACCAGGACGTCCCTTTCCTCGCCCTGGACAACGGCGCGGGGCAGATGCAAAGCGTGGCCGTGGAGGCGGGCTGCCGGGCAAGGCAGGAAACGCGGACGAACCTGTTTGACCCCGGTGCGGTCACATCCATCCCTGGCAGCGGCTCAGGGGTCACGCTGTCTTACGCGGCAGACGGCGGGATACAGATTGTTGGTACGACTGGCGATGGATACGCTGTTTTCGGCAATGCCGTCCCAGTAGCGCAGTATGTGAAACTGCCGGAGGGCGCGCTCACGGCGTCCATAGACGCCCCGGCTGGAGTGCACATGCTGTTCCGTCTACTCAAAGACGGGACGACCGTTGAGGGAGGCGACCTGTCAACCAACAGCCAGATAACGCGGGATATTGCCGGGCTGGACTATGACAGCGTGAGCATCGGCGTGCAGGTCGCGCCCAATACGACGGTGAACGCGACCGTGCATCCCATGCTCAACGCGGGGGCGCAGGCATTGCCGTTTGAGGCATATAAAACGGTTCTGCCCATCACCGGGCGGGAGGGCGTGGATGTGCTGGCCTGTGGGAAGAACCTGCTGGACATAAGCGGGCTTGCGGATTATGCGCAAAATGGCGTGACGGTGACAAACAACGGCGACGGTTCGCTCACGGTTTCCGGCACGCCAACGGTGGCGTCGGGATATGTATTCACCTGCCCGCTTGGGAACCTCCGCTTCCCGGTTGATGGGCAGGCGTACCGCGCAAATGTGAATACGCGCGTCCACAAACGCGATGGCAGCTCGGACTATCCTGTCGGGGCCTATACATACAACGCCGCGACGGACAGCGCCGTCACCTTCTACATCCAACGGACAGTGGACAATTATGTGGATGGGGAAACCTTTTGGCCCATGGTGAGTTGCGGGGACGCCGCGCTGCCGTGGGAGGGCTATGTTTCGCTTGGCGGCGGCACGGCCACGCCCGCATCCCCGCTGTACGGCCTGCCGGGGGCGGAGGATACCGTAGGGATATCCGCGGACGGGGATGTATTGGTGACGCACAGGACAGGGGCGCTGATCATAGACGGCGAACAGTGCGCGCCATATGCGTCCGGGTTCGGCACGCCGGAGGGCGTATACGCCTACACCGCGCCGCTGACGGGGAGCGGGGCGCTGGCGGAGGAAGACTTTCCCGGGATTTGCAGCCACTTCGCGGTGATTCCCCACAGCGCCGTACAAAGCGAGCGCACAGCGGGGACGGTGATGCTGGGCGTGGGCAACAGCGGCGTGCCGCAGGCGTGGTTTTTCACAACCCACGCCACGGCGGAGGCGTTCAACGGCTGGCTGCAACAGCAGCAGGCCGCCGGGACGCCGGTGACGATCGTCTACGAACTGGCGGAGCCGGAAATGGAAGCGCTGGCGGCGGTGACGCCCATCGCGCCGCAGCCAGGGACGGTGAACATTGCCACCGACGCGGACAGCCTGACGGCCACAATCGCCAGCTCGGGCTGGCAGACGGTGAACGATACAACGGATATGCGCGCGGACGTGCGGATGCTGCAAACCACCGTCACCCAACAGGCCGAAGGGCTGGAGGTGGCCGTTTCGGAGGCGAAAGCGCTGGACGGGCGGCTGTCCACGCTGGAGTTTGGCGTGCGCGTGGGCATAGACGGCGTGACGCTGGGGGCGTCGGATTCGGAATACACAATGCGGCTGGATGAGGATTCGCTGGACATCCGCCAGGGGCAACAGGCCATCGCCTCGTTTGCCTACAACAAAATGTGGACGCAGGCGGCCGAGGTGCGCGATTACATGTTGCTGGGCAACTACATCCTGCGCAAAAGCAGCGACGGCGGGCTGGCGTTCAGCCTGTGAGGAAGGAAAGGAGGAAGGCACATGGCGGTTACGGGAATCCTTGGCGCGCGGATTCAAAACGTGGGGACAGAAACGCCGGGCGCGTATGTGGCCGTTGGGGAGCGGTTTTATTTGTGGTACGGCGTCCAAAACACCGGGCAGCTGCCGCTGATGATTCGCGGCGTATACCTCTGTAACGGCGCGCAACGGCCGGAGGACATGTCGCCCTACCGCGTGTTCGCGCCGGAGGGGGTCGCCGCGTATGTGGCCGTTGGGGAGACGCGCACGCACACGATCCCCTGTACGATGTGCGGCCAGGACTTTGGAAACGGGCGCACGTGCCAGCCGTACCTACACATCTATTGCGCCAGCGCGGTAGGGGCCATACTGCCGGACATGGGCATGTGGCTGGAACCGGTAAAGCTGGAGGTAAACGCGCTGGACATGCGCTACCGCCCGGCGGTGACGGCGCTGGACGTGGCACGCACGCCCAATGAGGACAGCGCGCAGGTGAAGCTGAACGTGCGCTGCGCGCTGGCGGAAGGGGCAAACGCGCAGGACGCGGGGCTTTTGTTGACGGTGCGCTGGCGCGCGCGGGAAGCGGGCGCGTTTGCCCCGGAGGACAGCGTGACGGTGCCCGCCGCGCAGGCGCTCACCGCCGCCGGGGCGGAAATTACGCTTGCGGATACGTTCCCGGCGAGCGGCGGGTTCGTATTCCGCGCCGTGTTTACCGATGGATACGATTCCGGCTCCCGCGAAACCATCCTGGCGCGGGCGGCGGTGAACTTCCATCTGGCGGGGAGCGGCTATGGCGTGGCGGTGGGCATGTATTCGTCCGGGACGGAGGAAGCGCCGCTGTTTGAGTGCGCCTACCCGGCGCGCTTTTATGCGGGCATAGAGGGTAGCACCGTAAAATATTCTACGGATGAGGTGGACACAGGAAATGTGTGGCTGAATGGCAAGAAAATATACTCGCGCATGGTGCAGTACAACACCGGCGACGGCTACAATTCCGTAGAACATCCTTTCGATTTCTCGAACATGGCCACTGTATGGATAGATCAATCGGCGTCGTTCTTGATTTACAGCGGAGATTATATTTCCGTGCCGCACGGCTATGTGGCGGGCAATGGCGACCGGCAGTTCATGGCGCAGCCGAGGCCGTACAACAATACAATCCTGGTTGTGTCGGACGGCGCGGGGACGGCATATATCCGGCTGCTGTACACGAAAACGGCGGGGTAACGGGCGATTCGGCGCCCTTTGCCATATACACACAGAATGGGAGGAATTTACATGGCAACGGTATACATAGGCGGCGCGAGCATAGACGAGCGCGGCAAGGCGAGCGGCGGACAGGCCGGGAACCAATCTGGCCGGGAACTGCGCAGGCAGGCGTACTACGACCACGCGAAGGAATGGTACGTGTTCCGGGCAAAGAGCCCCGCCGTGCGGGAGGATATCGCCCTGGCGATGGAGCGGGCGATTGCCAACCGCAACATTGGCTACGACCAGTTGCAGAACCAGACCTTGTGGAACCAGATCAAGGGCAAGGGGTATGACCCCGCGCGGGCAACTTCGCCCTGCGAGACGGACTGCGCGCGGCTGGTGCGGGTGTGCGTGGCCTACGGCTTCAATGAAAACGGCCTGGACGCCAGCGCCGTGCCGGACTGGTATACGGGCACGCTGCCCCGGCTGATTATGGGGCTGGGAGAATTTGTGAAATACACCGACAGCGCGCACTGCAAGGGCGGACGGATGCTTGCGCGCGGGGACATCCTCTGCACGCGCAGCAAGGGACACACGGTGGTTGTGCTCAATGACGGCGATTTGTTTGACGGCGAAGAAGACGGAGATTGGGAACTGGGCGGGCGCATTCTGCGCGATGGCGACTATGGCGCGGACGTGGAGGAATTGCAGCAGCGGCTCAAGGCGGCGGGCTACGACCCCGGGGAGATTGACGGCGAGTACGGCCCCAACACGGCGGGGGCGGTGCGCGCGCTGCAAAAGGACGCGGGGATTGCCGTGGACGGCGAGTTCGGGCCGGACAGCCTGAAGGCGCTGGAAGCGCTGGAGGTGGACGACGGCAAGGATGAGGAAGCGGGGGACAAGCCCGCAAGCGCGGGCAACGTCGTGGTTTCCGGCGGCGACGCCTACATCCGCACCGGCCCCGGCACGCAATATCCCAAGGCGGGCCTGGCGAGGAATGGCGAAAAATACGTCAATGCCAACCCGGATAAGTGGGTTCCGGTGCTGGTGGGCGGGGAAATCCGCTGGATCAGCGGCAAGTATGCAAAGGCGGTGGAAACGGCATGAGCGAGACGATCATAGTCGCGCTGATTACCGGTGGGCTGTCGCTGCTGGGTTCGCTGATTGCCCAGCGCCGGCAGACCAACCTGACGCTGTACCGAATCGACCAGCTGGAGACGAAGGTTTCCAAGCACAACAACCTTGTGGAACGGACGTACAAGCTGGAGGGGCGCATGGTGGAGGCCGAACACGACATACGGGACTTGAAAAACAGGAGGGAAGAAAAATGAAGGAAAAATTGCTCAAGTGGCTGCGCGCGGCGGGTGTGCGCGCGCTCAAGACCGTGGCGCAGACGGCGGTGGCCACCATTGGCACCGGCGCGGCGTTCGCGGAGGTGGATTGGCGCATGGTGGCAAGCGCCTCCCTGTTGGCCGGGGTTCTGTCGCTGCTCACCAGCGTGGCCGGCCTGCCGGAGGTGGACGGCGCCAAGGCGCAGGAATAGGCGGGCAGCCCCGGCGGGGCTTTCATCCGGGCGGGCATTCCGCCCGGCTTTTTTGCATATTGCCCCCTTGCCTGGGCGGGGGTGGGAGAGCTGATCGCTACGCTTGAAACTTCCAGCAAGGCGCATGGGCGGCATACCGGGGAAATGGCGCGTGCGGCGGCCAATTGGCGCGCTGCCGGGGCCATGCCCTACAGGGCGGTGCCAAACCGGTGGGTATAACGGCGATGCGGGCCGCCACGGATGTAAAATAATGGCGAAAGTGTGGAATTTATTTGACAAACAGGGGGCGGATGTGGTTTAATAGACGAAACCGCGCCGTGGGGCAGAATGCCGCCCGGTGCGCGTTTGTGTGCCCGTCGCCAGCCGGCGGGCCATAAAATAAGAAAGAAGGCGCATCACCGATGGATCAAAAACTCGATGCTTCCGTTGGCTACTTGCCGGAGGAACGGCCCCCAGTTGGCAAACTGATTTTGTACGCCCTGCAACAGGTGATCGTCATGTTCCCCGCCACGGTAACGGTGGCGCTCATCACCGGCTTCCAGGTATCGACAACCATTTTTGCCAGCGGCCTGGCGACGTTGTTTTTCATCCTCATCACGGGCAAAAAGATACCCCTGTATTACGGCTCCAGCTTTGCCTATCTGACGGCGATTTCCAGCATGGTGGCGGCCGAGGGCACCGCCGAGCAGATCGCCCAGTTTGAGGCCACGGGCATCCTGCCGGCGGCGCTGATTTCGCAGGCGCAGTTTGGCATTGTGCTGTCGGGCCTGGTATCCATTGCGGCGGGCCTGATTGTGCGCTTCTGCGGCCGCCGCGCCGTGGAGAAGATACTGCCCGCCTCCATTACCGGCCCGGTGGCGATGATTATCGGCCTGACGCTGGCTGGCAACGCCCTTTCCGACGCCGCCCCGGTGGCAGGCGCGGCGGGCGCGACGGGCACGAGCTGGGTGTGGGTCATTTCCCTGATTACGCTGATTTCCACCATCCTCTTTTCCCGCTATCTGAAGGGCTTCCTGGGGCAGATTCCGCTTCTGCTGGGCGCGGCGGTGGGCTGCGCGGCGGCGGGCCTGCTGATCCTGTTTGGCGGCCAGGATTTGAACCTGTTCCGCGAAATGCCCGCCGAGGCGCTGGCGGCCTCGAGCTGGCGGCTGGGCGACGGCTCCATTTTTGCGCTGCCGGCCTTCACTTTCCCCAAGGCTTCCTGGGCGGCGGTGGCGGCGATTATGCCCATTGCCATTGCCACCATTCCCGAATCCACGGCGCATATGTACCAGCTGGATATTTATGTAAACGACCTGGCGCGCAAAAAGAGCGGCAAGGAGCGCAACATGATTGACCTGCTGGGCCGCAACCTGATTGGCGACGGCCTGTGCGACATGGTTTCCGGCGTAATCGGCGGCCCGGCTGGCACCAATTACGGCGAAAACATCAGCACCATGGCCATTACGAAGATCTTCTCCGTGTCCGTGCTGGCGGTGGCGGCGGTGTTTGCGATGATTATTTCCATGTTCACCCCGCTCATCCGCGTGATTTACGGCATTCCTCTGGCGGTCATCGGCGGTTTGGAAATCTACCTGTTCGGCGCGATTGCCGCGCAGGGCATGGCCATCATGATCGACAAGAAGGTGGACATGTTCTCCAGCAAGAACATTGCCGTGATTGCCTCGATCATGGTCATCGGCATTGGCGGCAACTACGCCTTTGGCGGCAATATTCCCTTCTTTGGCCTGGATGTGCCCTGCATTGCGGGCGCGGCCATCTTCGGAATCATCTTAAACGCCCTGCTCTCCATCGGCGAGAAGAAGGGCGCGGACAACGAGTGATCCCCTTCGCCCCGCCGGACTTTCTGGCGGGGGCGTTCCGTTTTTGGGGCGGTGTTGCATATCTTTGCTTTGAATAACAATTTGCGTAACGAACGCGAAATGAATCGAAAGGAGTGCATCATTTTGAAACGTTTGATCGGACTGCTGCTGGCGCTGGCGCTTCTTTGCCCGTGCCTGGCGCTGGCGGAGGCGGCCGGGCCGCGCACGGAGGCCAGCCGTCAGGTGGCCGCCTATCTGGACGAGGCGGGCGTGAACTACCGGCTGGACACCTCTACGGAAGACGACGTGTTCATCCGCGCCTTTGCCCCTTCCGAGGCCGAGGGTGTGGACTCCATCATCGTCGGCGCGCGGGTGAACGACGAGCGCGTGGCCTTTGAGACCAGCACGCTGGTGACGGCTGATATGTCGGACATGGCCGCGCTGTATCAGGCGCTCAACGCCATCAACGCGGACGCCGCCTTTGTGCGCTTCGTCCTCGACACGGGCGACGGCGGCATCGTCGCGCGCATGGAGCTGCCCATCCTGGGCGACGGGGATCCCGGCTACGTGGTGGAACGCTATATGCTCGCCGTCGCGGCCGCCGTCGACGACAGCTACAACGCGCTGGCGGCGCTGGCCTGAAAAGGGGGAAATGACGATGAAGAAACTGCTTTGCCTGCTCATTTGCGCGCTTTTGACGCTGGGCGCGTGCGCCATGGCCGAGGGCGGCCAGCTGCCCCTGGCCGCGTCGCTGGAAGCCTACCTGCCCTCTGTGGGGCATCCCTTTACCGCCAGCGACGAGGATGGCGACGGTTATAACGACACGTTCACGGTCACCTTTGACGACGGGCAGGGCACGGCCATCGAAGCCAGCTGCCAGTGCTTCGACGGCGCCGCCCGCGTGGTCTGCGACATGGGCGCGGTGGGCGCGGACGCTGATGTGGGGACCGTCTGCCAGGTGGTCAACGCGCTCAACGCCAACGGCGACTCCTGCCGCTGGTGGTACGACGAGGAAGCCGGCGTGGTTCGCGCCACCCAGGAAATCTACGACGCCGTGGGCGGCGATTTCGGCGCCTACGCCTTCTACTACATGAACAGCGCCGCCACGTATGTGTACTTCAACCAGGCGGACTTTATGGAGCTTGTCGGCTGAGCAACATGGGCCGCAGGCGCGGGGCAAGGGCTCCGCGCCTCAGCTTGTCCAAAAAGTATTTTTGACAGGGTAGCGGACGGGGGATCGCCCCTGCCGGGCGCCACGGCTCAAATTTTCAATGGGGGCCGTGGCAGTTTTGCCCCTGGCCCTCCATCTCCCCGCCTCTTTCCAATTTTCGCTTTGGGAAATGGGATTCCCCGACGCGGAAACCGCCCCGTTCCCGCCGTACACGGGCGGTTTGCCGGTTTTCCAAATCGTCAAAACCGGCTGGCTTTGGCCGGGAACGGTTAAAGCGCGAAAGGGCTTCGGCCCTTCCGCGCTTTGCTTTTGGGTTTTTAACATCCTGAGGGGCGGCGCGAGCAATCGCCCCGCCCCAGAGCGCTGACAAAGCCTGCAAACGCAAAAAATTGCCCTGATCGAAGAGAAATCAGAGGCAATTTTTGCTTCCCGCGTCCGCTGCACAAGCAGCCTGCACTTACGTCCATGGAAGCTCCCTTGGCTGCAAGTTTGCTTCCTTGTCTTGCGGGCTTTCCAATCGCTCTGGCAGTCTGCTGGCTTTGTCAACATACTTGAGGCGGCGCGATTGCTCGCGCCGCCCCTTTTATGGGTTTTTCGCTTACTTCTTCAGGTTGAAGAACGCCTTCATGCCCGGATACTCGGCAATGTCGCCCAGTTCTTCCTCGATGCGGAGGAGCTGGTTGTACTTGGCCACGCGGTCCGTGCGGCTGGGCGCGCCGGTCTTGATCTGGCCAGCGTTGAGGGCCACGGCGATGTCGGCAATGGTGGCGTCCTCGGTCTCGCCCGAACGGTGGGACACGATGGCGGTGTAGCCAGCGCGGTTGGCCATCTGGATGGCGTCCAGCGTCTCGGTGAGGGTGCCGATCTGGTTGACCTTGATGAGGATGGCGTTGCCCACGTGCTTTTCAATGCCGGTGGCAAGGCGCTCAACGTTCGTGACGAACAGGTCGTCGCCGACCAGCTGCACGCGGTCGCCGATGGCCTTGGTCAGCATCGCCCAGCCTTCCCAGTCGGTCTCGGCCATGCCGTCCTCCAGGGAGATGATGGGATAGGTGTCGGCAAAGCGCGTCCACATATCCACCAGGTCCTGCTGAGACAGCTGCGTGCCGGACTTGGGCTGGATGTAGCACTTCTTCTCTTCATCCCACCACTCGGAGGAAGCGGCGTCGATGGCGATTTTGAAGTCCTCGCCGGGCTTGTAGCCGGCCTTTTCGATGGCCTGCACGATCACCTTCAGGGCGTCCTCGTCCTTGGCCAGGTTGGGGGCGTAGCCGCCCTCGTCGCCCACGCCCGCGGCGGGGGTGCCGTTCTCCTTGAGCACGACCTTCAGGGTGTGGAACACCTCGGCGCAGCGGCGCAGGGCTTCCTGGAAGGACGGCGCGGAGACGGGCATGATCATGAACTCCTGAATCTCAACGTTGTTGGTGGCATGCGCGCCGCCGTTGAGGATGTTCATCATCGGCACGGGCAGCTGCTTGGCGTTCACGCCGCCGATGTAGTTGTAGAGGGACAGGCCCATGCTCTGCGCGGCGGCCTTGGCGCAGGCCAGCGACACGCCCAGAATGGCGTTCGCGCCCAGGCGGTTCTTGTTGGGGGTGCCGTCCAGCTCGATGAGCTTTTTGTCGATGGCGGGCTGGTTGAGCACGTTTTCACCGATGAGCGCCTCGGCGATCTCGGTATTGACGTTCTTCACAGCGGTCTGCACGCCCTTGCCGTTGTAGCGGCTCTTGTCGCCGTCGCGCAGCTCGCAGGCCTCGTAGATGCCGGTGGAGGCGCCAGAGGGCACGGCGGCGCGGCCGATGGTGCCGTCCTCGAGGACGACTTCGACTTCCACGGTGGGATTTCCGCGGCTGTCAAGGATCTCGCGGCCGATGATATCGACGATTTCGAGAATCTGTTTCATGGGAATCAATCTCCTTTCCGATGTGGGCGGAATCTTTCCGCATGGATCTGGATGGGGGAGAAAGCTCTGCCGCTGGCAAAGTTCGCCCCGCGTGGGTGGGCATTGCCGGCTTG
Source organism: Candidatus Pullichristensenella stercorigallinarum (assembly GCA_018712945.1). Lineage (GTDB taxonomy): Bacteria > Bacillota > Clostridia > Christensenellales > Aristaeellaceae > Pullichristensenella > Pullichristensenella stercorigallinarum. Next base: position 11,096 of record DVFZ01000007.1, read on the forward strand.
TGCCTGGCAAATCCACCGGGAATGGGCGCTGGCCCATTTGTAACCATCTAAAATTATAGAAAATCGGCAGGGGTTTGTCAAGCTCATAACGGGAAAATAAGGAAACTTCCCCATGGGGCGAAAAGGGACGCCCGGCCCGCGAAATTCCCGCGGCCGGGCTTGCGAAAGGAGGAAACAAAATGGCGGTTTTCCGCGTGCAAAAGACGGGCAATTTCACCATCATGGCCAACCATCACCTGCGCGACCGAACGCTCTCTTTGAAGGCAAAGGGGCTTTTATCCGTGCTTTTGTCCCTGCCGGAAACGTGGGAATACAGCGTGGCGGGGCTGGCGAAGATCCTGCGCGAGGGCGTGGGCAGCATTTCCAGCGGCCTGAAGGAGCTGGAGGCGGCTGGCTATGTGCGCAGGCGGCAGCGCCGCGACGCCAGGGGCCGCATGGCCGACACGGAATACGAGGTTTATGAAGTGCCCTGCCTGCATGCGTCCGGCGCGGCGGACGGGCCTGTGGAAAACCTGTGCAAAAACGGGGCGGTGGGGCCGTCCGGGGCCGCGGAAAGCCCGGACGTGGGCGGCCCGCCAGCGGATGAACCGGCAACGGAAAACCCGGGCGCGGAGAATCCGCACGCGGAAAGCGCCCCACAAATAAATACGGACTCAGAAAAAACAGAGAAATCAAACAAACAGGAATCCAATCACAATCCATCCCATCCCCTTGGGGAAGCGGGAGGCCAGGCGCCTGCCGGGAGGCCGGGGGCGGAGGAGGCCGGGGGCTTGGCGGAGGTTGGCATGGTTGGTTTGGGTGATTGCGAATGCGAGGGCTTGGCGGACACTGGCATGGCGGGAGCGGGTGGCCATGGGCGCGGGGGCTTGGCGGAAGATGGCATGGTTGGTTTGGGTGATTGCGAACGCGGGGGTTTGGCGGATTTTGGCACGGCGGGGGCGGGTGGCTATGAGCGCGAGGTTTTAGAGGGTTTTGGCGCGGTGCTGGCGGGCGTGGGGATGCGCGCGGCGGGCGCTGCGCAGGAGGTGGAAAGGGCATGCGGCGGAGATGGTGAAAGGCTGGCGGAGGTTGGGACGGCGGACTTGGTTGGGCGTGCAGGCGGGGATTTGGCGGAGGCTGGCGCGGTGGGTTTGGATGATTGCGAGTACGGGGGGTTGACGGATTTTGGCGCGGCGGGGGCGCTTGCCGGGGGAGGGGCGCGGCAGGTGGCGCGCATGCGGGAGGCAGTGCGGGAAAAACTCGGCTATGACTGCATCGTCACGGATGAAAACCGGGAGCGGCTGGACGGCATTGTGGAGCTGGTGACCGAAACGCTCTGCTCCCGGCGGGCGTCAATCCGCGTCGCCGGGGAGGAGTATCCCGCCGCGGTGGTCAAGGAGCGGCTTTGGCGGCTCAACAGCCTGCACATACAATACGTGTTTGAATGCCTGGAAAATACCACCAGCTACATCCGCAACATCCGCCAATACCTGCTGGCCACGCTGTTCAACGCCCCGGTGACGAAGGACAGCTATTACGACGCCCGCGCGCGCCGCGACCGGGCGCTGGGATTTGGGCGGGGGTGGGAAAACGGATAGCGCGCCCGCTGGCGGTGGGGGAAGTGGCGTGGGTGTGTGGAGTGCGGGCAAGGCCCGGGTTTTTCCGGCATGGCGCGTTTTCCGTGGAAGGGGGGCGGCGGGGTTGATATTGGCGTGCGGCGATCGCGGCGCGACCGGGCGCTGGGGTTTGGACGGGGGTGGGGAAACGGATAGCGCGCCCGCTGGCGGTGGGGGAAGTGGCGTGGGTGTGTGGTGTGTGGGCAAAGCCCGGTTTTTTCCGGCTTCAATGCGCTTTCCGGGGACAGGGGTGGTTTCTGGCATGGCGGAGAAGTTTTTTCGGGACGCTGGCGTTGGCAGCCTTGCTTATAAGGCGATCGTCCTGAGAGGGAAGCCTTTGTGGGAGTACGGGCGTATCCCAAGGGGTGGCTCGGGGGATCTTTGTGGGAAGAAGGACAGCGCAGGTTTGGCTGGCGGCGCTCGCTTTGCGGGCGCGCCCGCTGGAAATATGAGGACGGCACGACATGACCGTATGGAGAAAACCAGCCCCTTTCCCGGCTCTGGCGCGTTTTTCGGGAACGGGGTTGGTTTTTGGCATGGCGATGAAGATTTTTCGGGGGCGCTGGCGATGCCCGGCTTTGATTGCAGTGCGTGCGCCTATGTGGGAGGCTTTGGCGGGCAGGCGCGTTTCTGGGGACGCTGGCGGTAAGGTGGGAGGATGGGGGGATTTCTGCCGTGTTCGGGGGCGCTGGCGATGCCCGGCTTTGATTGCAGTGCGGGCACTTATGTGGGAGCCTTTGGCGGGCAGGTGCGTTTTGGGGGAAGCGGGCGGGGCGGCGGGGGATGGGGGGATTTCTGCCCTGGTTATGGGCGACCGCCCCGGCGGGGGGTGGGCGGCCTCAGAGCGCAGACAAAGCCTGCAAACGCAAAAATTGCCCCGATCAAAGAGAAATCAGAGGCAATTTTCGCTTCCTGCGTCGGCTGCACTTGCAGCCTGCGGTCACTTACGTCCAGGTAAGTTCCCTTGGCCGTAAGGTTGCTTCCTTGTCTTGCAGGCTTTTGCATCCTGCTGGCAGTCTGCCGGCTTTGTCAACATCCTGAGGCCGGCGCCCCCGGGGCAGCGGCCGGGGGTCAGGGCTGGGCGGGGGCGGTTTTCAGGCTGGAGGCGAATTGGCTGGGGGTGCAGCCTACGTATTGGTGGAATACTTTGCTGAAATAGGCGTAGTCGTCGTAGCCCACGCAGGCGGCGATGGAGCGCAGGGGCAAATCCGTGTTTTCCCGGATCATGGACATGGCGCTTTCCATGCGGCAGCGGGTGAGGAAGCTGTTGAAGGAGGTGGAGCCGAACTTGCGGAACAGGCGGCTGAGGTAGGTTTGCGAAATGCCCACTTCGGCGCACACATGCTGGATGGAGATGGGCTGGGCGTACTTTTCGCGCACATAGCGCACGGCGCAGGCGTAGAGGTCCTCCGCCGTCATTTTTTTGTCGTGCGGGGCGTTTTCGTCAAACAGCACGGTGTACAGCCCGGCCATCAGCTCCCCGTAGGAGGAGGCGTATTTCATCAGCTCGTCCACATCGCGGAACACGGCGTCCTGCCGCGTAGCCAGCGTCGGCCGGCTGGCGAGGGCGAGGTTGACGATCTGCTGCACCATGGTATACACATACAGTTGGGGCACCTGGCGCTTTTCCCAGTCCACGGCCAGGGAGAGGAAGTTGACCTTCACCATTTTCAAATCGCCGCCCTGCATGAACAAATCCAGCTTTTTCAGCGTGGCGGCGGGGATGCGCGGGCATTCCTGCCGGTCGCCCTGCCCGAGGAAGGCGAACTGCCGCCGGCCCACCACCACGGTTTTTTCCATCTGCCGCGCCGCGCGGCCGAAAAAGCCGGCGATTTCCCGGAACGGCTCCGGCCGCCGGGAAAAGAGGATTGTCCAGGCCGTAGGCTTGCGCTGGGCCACATAGGCCTTTACGGCCTGCTGGAATTCCCCGGCGGCTGTGCGCGCGGACATGAAGAGGATTTGCTCGTCGTCGTCGCGGCCATAGAGGGCGGAAAAGGGCGCGCCGGCCAGGGGCACGGGGGCGCTGCCCGTCAGCGGCGGCTGCAAAAGGCGCAGGTTGCCCCAGCGTACCAGGGCAAAGTGGTACTTCGCCCCGCCATAGAGGCGTTCGAGCAGGTTTTCGTCAAACGGCGCGCCGGAAAACAGGGCGCTCAAGAGCGCCGGGCCCTTGGCGCCGGCTTCCTCGTCGAGCTTTTCCCGGATGGTTTTAAGCGCCTTTGTGATTTGGGGGATGGGCACGGGCTTGAGGATATAGTCGTCCACCGCGGCGCGGATGGCCCCCTGCGCGTATTCAAATTCCGAATAGCCGGAAAGGATGAGTATGTGTATATCCGGCCGCGCTTCCCGCGCCGCCTGCGCAAGCTCAATGCCGTTCATGCCGTCCATGGAGATATCGGTAATCAGCAGGTCCACCGGGTATTTGCTCAGGTATTCCAGCGCCGCCGCGCCGTTGGTGTAGCTGGCGCAGACGCTGAAATCCGGGGCGTATTTGCCTATAATGGCCTGCAAAAACCGCAGGGCGGGCATTTCGTCGTCCACGAGCAGTATGCGATACATGGCTATTCCTCCCCGGTTTCGCGCGGCAGCGTCAGTTCCACCACGGCGCCGCCGTCGTTATAGATGTGCATGCGTATTTTGCCGCGGCTGTAATAGTGCAGCCGCATGAAGGTGTTGAGCAGGCCGATGTGCCCGTCGCCAAGCACCGCCTCCCGGGGCGCGTTGGCCGCGATTTTCTGGAACGCGGCGCGCAAATGCTCCAGCATGGCCGGGTCAAAGCCGTTGCCGTTGTCGCGCACGGTCAGCTTGAGCGCGCCGCCCTCCAGGCGGCCCACCACCGCGATTTCCCGGCGGCCGGTGCACCCGGCAAAGCCGTGCGCCAGCGCGTTTTCCAGAAGCGGCTGGATGGTGAGCTTGGGGATTTTCATCGGCAGGGCCTCCTCGGGCGCCTCGATGGTGAAGGAAAGCAGGTCCTCATAGCGGGCCTTGGCCAGCGCCAGGTAGCGGCGGGCGTTTTTAAGCTCGTCGCCCAGCGAGGCGTCGCGCGAGCGCAGGTCGTTGGCGTAGCGCAGCATTTGGGCGAACTGGTCGCACAGGTCGCTGATTTCCTCGCTGCCGCTTTCCATGCCCTTGGCGGAGATGATGTTGAGCGTGTTGTAGACAAAGTGGGGGTTGATTTGCACCTGCAGGGCGTTGAGCTGCGCCTGCAACGCGCCTTCGCGCACGGCGATTTCGGTTTGGTGCGAGGTTTGCAGGCGGCGCAGCAGGGCGTTGAACACCTGCTCCAGGTGGTAGATTTCCCGGTCGCCGCGGCGCGTGACCATGGTGGAGATGGCCTCCTCCGGGTGGGCCATCAGGTTGTCGGTGGAGAGGTTTTTCATCTTCCGCGTCAGGCGGCGCGTGGAGGCGGTCAGCCCCAGCGACATCACCACGATGACCACCACCCCCACCGCCAGGATGACCGCCGCCGTCATGACATAGGAAAAGAGGATTTCCTGCCTGCGGGCAAGGTATACGCTCATATCCATGGCCACGTAGACATCCAGCCCCAGATCCCGGCTATGGGTACGCACCACCAGGCGCTCCGAGCCGTCGGGCAGGCTGAAGTGGACCATGCCCAGGGCGTTGCTGAGGCCCGAGTAATCCGCCGCGTCGCCGCGCCCGTGGAACAGCGCCGTGCCGTCGGGCAGGATGGCCTGGGCGGAGACGCCGTCCATGGTGGTGACGGTGAATATGTCGCGCAGCACCTGCGCGCTGGCGGAGATTTCCAGATAGCCGATGAAGTCGCCGCGCCAGGCCACGCCGCGCACGGCGGTAAAGACGATATCGCCCCGGCTGGCCGACCAGGGATCCATATGCGGGCCGACCAGGTGGGTTTGGAAGGGGTTGCGCATGTCCTGCAAATAGGACATGGAAGCCACGATTTCCCGCGCCTCGTCGGACATGGACACCACCGTATCGGTGATTTCAAATTTATTGGAAAGGAAAAAGCCGTTGGGCGCGTAGGCGCTGACGCGGTAGAATTCCTTGAGGATGGGCGTCTGGAACAGCGTATGCGACATGACCGTCTGCGTCACGACGATGTCGTTTGCGCCCAGTTCGTCGTCTTCCAGCCGTTGGCAGGCCTCATAAAAGGAATTCATGAAGTCCACGTCGTTGGTGAGCTGGGCAAAGGCGAAGTCCATCAAAGAGACGTACTGCTCGACTTCCGAGAGCATTTCGCTGCTGATGACGTCGAGGCTCTGCTGCGTGCTGCGATCCAGGTCCGCGATGCTGGCGTTGTAAAAGTACAGGGAGTTTGCCGCCGTCATCGCCACCGCCAGCAGCGAAAAAAGAAGGATCAGTTTGCGCGCCGTATTCATGAGGATCTGCCCCCGCAATGCGTCGTCGGTCCCCGCTCTTATGATTATATTGTCCCAGCCAGCATTATAGCACAAATTTACCCCAAAAATAAAGAATGCTAGATTTTGCAACAGATTGTGTTGGATTTTCCAAGCATATTTCCGGGAAAAAATAGCTCCTCAAACTCGATATTACAAATGCCTGTGCTGGATATTCCATTGTCTTGCGGGGCGCGGGATTTTATAATATGGATATACGGGGCGAGCGTACCGGCGCAGCCAGGAGCCCTGCGGAAAACAAGGACGGACAGACAAGGAGGAGCAAACCCATGAAAAAGAAACTTTCAATCCTGCTGGCACTGTGCCTGCTGCTGGCCCTGCCGGCGCTGGCCTACACCGACAACAACATCATCGCCCACCGCGCGCCCGGGGATGTGACAATCGACGGCAACCTCGGCGAGTGGAACACCGAATCCGCCGCCGTGATGAACACCGCCGAACAGGTGGTGCGCGACGTCGGCCAGTGGACGGACGAGAGCGACCTTTCCGTGCAGGCCTACCTGATGTGGGACGAGGAAAACCTCTACCTGGGCGCGACCATTCTGGACGACACGCCCTTTATGTACCGCGAGGGCTTCCCGCCGGATATGGCCGATTCGCTGGTGCTGTTCCTTTCCACCGACCCTGAGGCCGACCCGGAGCGCGCCGAGTATACCGCCAACGACTTCCGCCTCACCATGGTGATCGACGATTACTACTATAACACCGGCATCGACCGCGACATGATTGCCGACAACCAGGGCTTTGAAAGCGCCGGCATGGACGGCGATATGCAGGTGCTCACCGGCTACGAGTGCGCGGCGGAGGAAATTGAGGGCGGATACACCTTTGAAAGCGTCATCCCCCTGGCCAATTTCTCCAACGACAACATCCCGGCGCTGGTTCCGGAAGCGGGCATGACCCTGGGGCTGGATTTCGGCATGTTTGACCTCGACTTCCCCTGCCCCGGCGTGGCCACCGTGCGCATCCAGTGGAACGCCAACGCGGACGCGGACACCAACCCCTCCCTGTGGGGCACGGTGACGCTCGCGGAGTAATCTGACCCCAAGGAGGCCCTGAAATATGAAAAAACTGTTGCTGATGTTGCTTGCGCTCGCGTTGATGCTGACGCCCTTTACCGCCCTGGCCGCGGAAAAGGTGACCGAGTACGACGCCGCCGCCCTGATTGAGGACACGGCGGCCGAGGGCAGCGTCAACGTATACCACTGGTGGACGGCGGGCGGCGAAAAGGACGCCATCGAGTCGGTGATTTCCGGCTTCCAGGCCGCCTATCCCTCCTCGCAGGCGAAATCCAACGCCATTCCCGGCGGCGCTGGCGGCGCGATGGTGATGAAGGTGAAGGTGCTCCAGCAGGCGGGCAAGTCGCCCGAGTCGTTCCAGGCGCACCCCGGCGAGGAAATCCAGCCCTATCTGGACGCGGATATGCTGCTGGACCTCTCGGCCGTGTGGGAATACGCCGGCCTGGAGGAGCGCGTGCTGCCCGGCATCGCTGATTTGTGCCAGACCGAGGACGGCAAGTATTACATCGTGCCGGTGGGCGTGCACAAGACCAACACCATCTTCTACAACAAGCACATGTTTGAAGAATACGGCATCGAACTGACCGACGAGGAAAACATTACCTGGGACGAATTCTGGGCCATTTGCGATCAGCTGCAGGCGGCGTTGCCCGAGGGCAAGTACGCCGTGGACCTGGGCGACCGCAAGGGCTGGGCCGCCGCGCAGGTGTTTGAAAGCATCATGATGGGCGTGGATCCGCAGATCTACGAAAACTTCATCAACGGCAAGGCCACCCAGGAAGAAGTGCAGAGCGTGCTGGACGTGTTTGCCAAATTGATGACCTACGTGGCCCCCGACCACGCCGCCCGCGAGTGGTATGAGACCGCCGGGCGCATGGTGGCCGGCGATTACGCCATGCAGATCATGGGCACCTGGATGCAGCCGCTTCTGACCTCCATGGGCTGGGTGTACGGCGAGGACTACGGTGTGTTCAACATGCCCGGCACCGAGGGCTATTACGGATTGTGCGTGGACGCCTTTGTGGTGCCCAACGACTCGGCCAACGTCGAAGGCGGCGTGCGCTGGGCCTACATGGTGGCCGACCCGGACGTGCAGATTGCCTTCAGCACGGTCAAGGAATCCGTGTCCCCCTATGCCGACACCCCCGACAGCACCTACAACGAACTGACCATGCGCTTCAAGGAAGAACTGCTGGCCGAGGGCACCATTACCTATCCCAGCTTTACCCACGGCACGGCGCTTCCCTGGGCGGCTTCGACGGATTTGCAGACGAGGATTACGGACTTTTCCACCTCGACCGATCCCGATACCGCGCGCTACGCAAAGATGATTACCGAGGCCCTCAACGAGGCCGGTGTGGAAGGAGAGTGGGACATTGTTCCGTAATGCCAAGCGCTTTTTAAGCCTGCTGATCGCCCTGATGCTCGTCCTGGCGTTTGCCCCGGCGGCGTTTGCCGAGGAGGCGGCCGCACAGGCCAAGGCGGTCGTCGCCCACGTCAAGGACATCATTACCGTGGACGGCCTGGAATTCAAAGACCTCAACGCCAACGGCGAACTGGACGTTTACGAGGACTGGCGCGAGGACGCCGAAACCCGCGCCCTGGACCTGATTGCGCAGATGACCGTGCGCGAAAAGATTGGCCAGATGCAGCACCCCACCTTCGTGCCCCGCGCGGACGGCACCATCCCCAACTACCTGGAAACCTGGACGGTTGAGGAAAACATCGGCTTTGTGCTGGTGCGCGAACTGCCCGACGTGCGCTCCGCCGCCGAAACCATGAACCAGATTCAGGAGTGGTGCGAATCCTCGCGCCTGGGCATCCCCGTCATCGTCAGCATGGACTCCGTGCACGGCGCCAGCTATGTCACCGGAGCTACCGTCACCCCGCACAACCTCGGCCTGGCCGCCACGCGCAATGTGGAATTGGTCAGCCAGCTGGCGGACGTGGCCCGGCAGGAGCACATGGCCATCGGCGCGCGCATGACGCTTTCGCCGGAGGCCGATATCGCCTCTGAACCCCGCTGGGGCCGCGTGATGGAAACCTTCGGCGAGGACCCCGACCTGGTGACCGAGATGACCACCGCCCAGATCGAGGGCTTCCAGTATGGCACGGACGGCCTCAACGAGAATTCCATCATCGCCTGCATCAAGCACTTCCCCGGCGCTGGCCCGCAGATGGACGGCGTGGACATGGCCCCCATCATTTCCGATGAGGAAACCCTGGAAATCCACCTTAAGCCCTATTATGCGGCCATCGAGGCGGGCGTGGCCTCTGTGATGCCCTATTACTCCATCCCCCTGGCGCTGGATACCACCGCCGCCCTGGGCAGCGAAGCCACCTTGCAGGATTTGCTGCGCGACAAGATGGGCTTTGACGGCATCATCCAGACCGACTGGGGCATGATCTGGGGCATCCAGCAGTCCGCTTCCCTGTGGGGCGAGGAAATCAGCGAGGAAGAAGCCGTGCTCATCGGCGTCACCGAGGGCCAGGTGGACGGCATCGGCGGCGAATCCATCCGCCTGATCGACACCATGGAAGAGCTCTACAACGAGGGCATGATTTCCGACGAAATCCTCGACGCCGCCTGCCTGCGCATTTTGCGCGCCAAGTTCCAGCTGGGCGTGTTTGAAGACCCCTATATTGACGTGGAGTACGCCGTGGAATACGTGGGCAACGAAGAAAACCAGGCCCTCAACCTCCAGGCGGCCCGCGAGAGCATGACCCTGCTGAAAAACGACGGCATCCTGCCCCTGGATTCCGCGGGCAAGAAGATTCTGGTGTGCGGCCTGCGCGCCGGCGATATGGATTCGCTGTGCGGCGGCTGGTCCAGCGCCCAGCCCGGCCTGACCATTGCCGACGCCATCGCCGAATATGCCGCTGAGGACGCCGAGGTCATCTATGAGGCCGAGGACGTCGAGCGCATTGCCGAACTGGCCGCCGAGTGCGACGTGGTGATCGTCGCCGTGGGCGAGCCCAGCTACATGCACTCCCCGCCGTGGGGCGCGGATACGCTGGAGCTGACCGATTCCCAGCAGGAGATGCTCGAGGCGGTCAAGGCCACCGGCACGCCCATCGTCACCGTGGTGGTCGGCGGCCGGCCCTACATCCTGACCTGGTGCGAGGAGAACGTGGACGCCATCCTCATGGCCTATTACCCGGGCCAGCAGGGCGGCATCGCCATCGCCGAAACCATCTATGGCCAGAACAACCCCACCGGCAAGCTTCCCTTCCAGATGCCCCGGGATATGGATTCGGTGCTGGCCCAGAAAGGCGACGTTTCCTTCGACATTGAAAACCCGCTTTACGAATATGGCTTCGGCCTGTCCTACGATGCGTAATACTATGTAGGTTTAAGGAATAGATATATACGGGGCGCCCGTGGACAGCTATTCTTTGAACGCAAACCGTATTCACGCGCCGCGCGCGGGCGGTTGGCATAAGCCTCCGCCCGCGCCTGTGCAAAGGGGGAGAAATACATGGTAAAATTCCTCAGGCGGCACCCGATGTGGCCGCTCGTCATCCCGGCGGCGCTTCTGATTTATTTCGTCTATGTGTCGCTGGGCTGGAACTTCTGGGTTTCGGTTTCCGATTGGGAGCCGTACAGCCTGCAGGCCAGCTATGGCTTTGGCGGCTTCCAGTGGTACGCGCAGATGTTTTCCGACAGCGCCTTTGTGCAGTCGCTTCTCAACACGCTCATCCTGTTCCTGATTATTCCCATCTGCCTGATTATCGGGTTGGGCCTGGCCCTTTTGATGGACCAGAGCCTGAAGGGCACCTCCCTTTTCCGCAACCTGATCCTGCTGCCCTACGCGCTTTCCTTCGTGGTCACCGGCACGGTGTGGGCCTGGATGTACAACCCCTCCAACGGCATCATCAATTCCATCCTGCGCGCCATTGGCCTGGGCTCGCTGGCGGGCACCTGGCACACCAGCCAGTCCACGGTGATGGTTTCGATTATCGTCGCGCTGGTGTGGCAGTTTTCCGGCTATGTGGCGCTTTTGTTCCTGGCGGGCATCAAGTCTGTGCCGCAGAACGTCATCAACGCCGCCAAGCTGGACGGCGCCTATTCGCCCCGCATCTACATGCGGCTGGTGCTGCCTTCCCTGAAAGGCTCGCTTTCCTCCGCCATTACGGTGCTGGCGATGTTCGCGCTGCGCTCGTTTGACTTTATCTGGCAGCTCACCGGCGGCGGGCCGGGCTATGCGTCGCACACGCTGCCGGTGCTGATGTACCGCGAAACGTTTGAGATGAACAACTTCGCCTATGGTTCAGCGATCTCGTGCGTTTTGCTGGTGCTGGTGCTGGTGTTGGTGCTGCCCTTCACCTACAAGACGAATAAGAGGAAGTGAGATCATGCAAAACGCGGTGAAGGCGCCCGCGCGCTACCGGGTGCTGCGGGGCGTGTTTTACATAATCATGCTGGTTTTCGTGGTGCTGTACCTGCTGCCCTTCTGGGGGACGATTACCACGTCGCTGAAAACGTCCTCGGAGGTGCTGACCTCCAACCCCGTGGCCCTGCCCACGGAGCCGACCCTGGACGCCTACGGCGAAGCCTGGGAAACGCTCAAGCAGCCGCTTTTGACCAGCCTGATTATTACCCTGGGCGGCGCGTTCGGCTCGATCTTTCTCGGCTCGATCTGCGCCTATGGCCTGAGCAAATTCCGCTTCAAGTTTGACAACCTGTTTTTCTTTCTTTTGACGGTGGCCATCTACCTGCCTTACCAGGCCATCCTGGTGCCGCTTTTGCGCACCATCAACTTCCTGGGCCTGTACGATACCTACGCGGGGCTGATCCTCATCCACACGGTATACGGCATGCCCATGTGCACCTCGATGTTCCGCAGCTTTTACGCCGATCTCCCCGACCGGCTGATCCAGCAGGCCATGGTGGACGGCAACGGCCCCTGGGCCATTTACCGCAAGATCGTTTTGCCCAACACCACCATCGCCACGGTGACGGTGCTGGTGTTCCAGTGCACGTCCATCTGGAATGAAATGCTCTTTGCCCTGACCATGGGCGGGTTTGAATGCATGCCCGCCACCATCGCCCTCAACCAGCTCGTGGGCACGCTCTCGGCCGATTTCAACATCCAGATGGCCGGTTCCATCCTGCTGACGCTGCCGGTGATGGTGCTGTACATGTTCCTGGGCAAATACCTCATCCGCGGCTACATGGCCGGCGCCGTGACCGCGTCCTGACGCACATTCCACAGAAGGAGGACATTTTCCATGAAGCGCATTTTCTGCCTTGTTCTCTGCCTGCTGCTGGCCCTGCCCGCCCTGGCTCTGGGCGAGGAGGCGGCCTACGAGCAGCCCGAGCTGGCAGCCGATTCCGTGGAGATCATCGACGTGGACGGCTATCAGTTTAAAGACCTGAACAAAAACGGCGCCCTGGACCCCTATGAGGACTGGCGCCTGAGCGCCGAAGAGCGCACCGCCGACCTGCTTTCCCAGATGACCAACGAGGAAAAGGCGGCGCAAATGCTGCACATGACCCTGGTCACCCTCAAGGAAAGCTGGTTTAACGAGCTCAACGTCGGCTTCGTGCTGGCCTACACCTACTTATCCGAGGGCGTGGAGGCCGCCGTGGAGAAGGGCAACGAAGTGCAGGCCCTTTCCGAAGCCTCGCGCCTGGGCATCCCGGTGGTGTTCAGCATGGATTCGGTCATCGGCGCGAGCTGGATTGACGGCACCACCATCCTGCCCGACCAGATCACCATGGCCGCCGCCGGGGACGTGGAGCTGGTGCGCGAACTGACCGACATGCAGCGCCGCGAAATGAAGGCCCTGGGCATCCGCATGAGCCTTTCGCCCGTGGCCGACATTGCCACCGACCCCCGCTGGGGCCGCGTGCAGGAGTGCTTTGGCGAGGACGCGGAACTGGCCGCGCAGATGGTCGTGGCCGCCATTGAGGGCCTGCAAAACGGCAACGCGCTGACGGAGGAATCCGTCATGGCCTGCGTCAAGCACTTCCCCGGCTCCGGCCCGCAGACCGCAGGCGTGGACGGCACGCCCCTGGTGTACGACGACGAGACCTTCCAGATGCACCTGGGCGTGTTTAAGGCCGCCATCGAGGCCGGAGCCGCCTCCATCATGCCCTACGGCTATTCCACCGTGCCCTATCTGGGCGGCGACGCCGTGGAAAACTACGCGCACGAATCCTCCGTGGTCATGACCGACCTTCTGCGCGGCGAGCTGGGCTACACCGGCATCATCCAGACCGACTGGGGCCTCAACCACACCGCCGCGGCCCTGGCGGGCGCGGATGCCCTGGGCGGCGCGGGCCAGCGCGAGGCCTCCAAGCTGGTGGAAAACCTCACCGACGAGCAGTTTGACGACAAGGTGGGCCGCCTTTTGAAGGCCAAGTTCGAAATGGGCCTGTTTGAAAACCCCTATGTGAGCCTCGAGGAGGCCCAGGCCACCGTGGGCACCCAGGAGAACTACGACCTGGTCAAGCGCGCCGCCGCCGAAGCGCTGACGCTGGTAAAGTATGAAAACGTATCCCCGCTTTCGGGCCGCAAGATCGTGGTGGCCGGTTCCCTGGCGGAGGACGCCAACGCCCTCTCCAGCGGCTGGAAGATTGAAACCCACGCCGGGAACAGCATCCTCGCGGGCCTCCAGGCCGAGGCCGGGGCGGAGAACGTCGCCTATATCGGCGACGACGTGAGCAAGATTGCCGAAACCTGCGACGCGGACACCACCGTGGTGGTGGTCATCGGCGAGGCCAGCGGTACGCACGAGCCGGCCTGGGGCACCAGCACACTGGAATTCCCCGACGAGCAGGCCGACCTGATTGCCGCCCTGGGCGAGAGCGAGGCGCAGGTGGTGGCCGTGGTATTGATGAACCGGCCCTATGTGATGACCGACGTGGTCAACGCCTGCGACGCGGTGCTGTTGGCCTACCGCCCGGGCATGACCGCGGGCGCGGAGGCCGTGGCCGAGGCGCTGCTGGGCCTGGCCCCCATTTCCGGCGCCACGCCCTTCCAGATTCCCGCCAGCATGGACCAGGTGCTTTTGCAGCGGGAGGACGCGGCCAAGGATATCACCGACCCGCTGTTTGACTATGGGTTCGGCATCGAAGTGGCCTCGTTTGGCGAATAAGGAGGAACAGCATGGCTTCCATTACGATGAAGGACATCTGCGTGTCCTACAATAAAGGCAAAACCCTTGCCCTGAAAAACCTCAGCCTTCAGGTGAAGGACGGCGAATTCTGCGTATTCCTCGGGCCTTCCGGCTGCGGCAAGTCCACGGCGATGCACTGCATCGCCGGGCTGCTCAAGCCGGAATCGGGCGAGGTGTACATAAACAAGGAAATGGTCACCGGCCCGGGCGCGTTCGTGCCCCCGCAGGAGCGCAACATCGCCATGGTGTTTCAGGAGTACGCCCTCTATCCCAACATGACGGTGCGCAAAAACATGTCCTTCGCCCTGGAAACGCGCAAGGCCCCCAAGGAGGAGATTGCGCGCAAGGTGGACGAAATGGCGAAAATGCTGGGCATCGAGCCGCTGCTGGACCGCAAGCCGGTGCAGCTTTCCGGCGGCCAGCGCCAGCGCGTGGCCCTCGGCCGCGCCCTGGTGCGCGACCCCAACGTGTTTTTGCTCGACGAACCTTTGGGCAACCTGGACGCCAAATTGCGCGAACAGGTGCGCTATGAGCTGAAAAAAATCCAGGCCAAGCTGGGCGTGACCACCGTATACGTCACCCACGACCAGACCGAGGCCATGACCATGGCCGACCACATCATCCTCATGAAGGACGGCGAAATCGTCCAGCAGGGCACCCCCAACGAGCTGTACGACACCCCCGCCGACCTGTTTGTGGCCGGCTTCCTGGGCACGCCGCAAATCAACAAGCTGGCCTGCCAGGTGCGCGAGGAAAACGGCGGCCTGCTGCTGGACGCGGGCGACGTGCGCATCCCCGTGGAGGCGGCGCTGGAGGATACGCTGCGGCCTTACCTGGGCCGCGAGGTGATCGCCGGCTTGCGCCCGTCTGACCTGGTGGTGGCGGACGCGGGGCATCCGGCCATCTTCACCGGCGCGGTGGACGGCGTGGAGCCCCTGGGCGACGCCTTCATCGTCTACCTCAAGGCGGCCCGGCACATACTCATCGTCAAGATTCCCGGCGGCTCCACCACCTTTGGCGACACCATTTCCCTGGGCGTGGAGACGGGCAAGGTACACGTATTCGACAAACAGACCGAAAAGCGGCTCAACCCCTGACCTTCCGGGTTCCGGGCCGCGCGGCGGGGGGCGGCCTGCCCTCCGCCGCTTTTGGCGCCTGGACGCCCGTTTCCGCCGCGAAACGGGGCGAATGCTGGCAAAATTCGTTTACAAGTGCAAATTATTACAAGTAATTGTGCTGGATTTTCCATTGTAATTTCTAGATAAATTGGGGTATTATAGGGATAACTCCGGCGGACGCGCCGGACGCCGCCCGGCAGGGGATTTGCACAGATTTGATTTTCGATACGCGCATCATTCCATAGCTCCTGAAGAAATACGAAACCGCCGCCGTCCTGTCTGCCTTGCCCAGACACCGTTTTTGAGACGGCCGGCGAACACAGCGTCACCACCGGCGGCCTGCTGGCGGCGATAACCGCGCGATAACCGCGCGGCATCGTCCGTCCCGGCGCGGGCCGCCGTGAGGCGGCCCGCCTTTTATCTGCACGGAAGGGAGGGAAACAATACGGCTGCCCTGGGCGGGCTGCGAAGAAAAACGGGACAAGAGGAAAAGGAGAAAGGAGAACATATCCCATGAAAAGAAGGATTTCTCTGGTTCTGGCATTTGTCATGCTTTTCGCCATGGCCGCGCCCTCGCTTGCCGAGGAGGCTTCCCCCATCCTGGAAAACGCCTCCGGGTTTTACTACATCGAGGCCGAGGGCGAGCGCCCGCGCCTGAGCGCCGCTTCGCAGGATAAGTTCATGCAGGTGGACGGCGAATGGTTCAAGGATTTGAACGGCAACGGCTCGCTGGATGTGTATGAAGACTGGCGCGCC
>DVFZ01000030.1 GCA_018712945.1 Candidatus Pullichristensenella stercorigallinarum
CTTCCTCCAACCGCCTCTTGGATTTGATCTCGTACAGATCCCCTGCCAGCAGCATCCGGAACAGCACTTCCGGGTCGATCGCCAGCCCCGTTGTCCGAACAATACAGCGGCGCACACAGATCGTAGATGAAGCTGAAATCCACCGCCCGGTCCACCTTGCGCAGAAAGTGATCTTCCGGCACCATCTGTTCCATGATCACGATCTCCATGTGCTGCTGTTTCTCCCGCCGCCGTTTGAGCATCTTTCCCACCGCCTGGTTTGTTTGGTATATATATTTTCGACACGTTCAGCCTCTTTCCCTTTTGGTTCTTCCCCCTTCTCCAAAAATTTTTTGACCATTGGCAGGAGTTTGTCAATGGTCTGAGACACGGGAAACCGTGTCTGTTTTTTTATATTCGATGGGGTTAAAACCTCTGGCTTTATACTGCATAACGAATCGAAACTTCCTTTGACCCGGCAAATCCGCTACAATGGAGATACAGGCTAGGAAGGAAGTTTTTGGTTATGCAATATGTGGTATTGAATAACGGCGTAAAAATGCCCCAGCTCGGCTACGGCGTATATCAGGTGTCCAACGAGGAATGCGAGCGCTGCGTGCGCGACGCAATCAGCGTCGGCTATCGCGCTATCGATACGGCGCAGTCCTATGGCAACGAGGAGGCGGTGGGCAACGCTATTCGCAAATGCGGCGTGCCCAGAGACGAGCTCTTTGTGACCACCAAGGTGTGGATTTCCAACGCCGGATATGAAAAAGCCAGGGCGTCCATCGACGCTTCGCTCAAGCGCCTGCAAAGCGATTATATCGACCTTTTGCTGATTCACCAGCCCTTTGGCGATTATTACGGCACTTACCGGGCCATGGAGGAGGCATACCGGGCCGGCAAGCTCCGGGCGATTGGCGTCAGCAATTTCTATCCCGACCGGCTGATTGACATCTGCCAGTTCGCGGAGGTGACGCCCGCCGTCAACCAGGTGGAAACCCACGTGTTTCAGCAGCAGCGCGTCGCCCACCAATACATGGAAAAGTATGGCGTGCAGCACGAATCCTGGGGGCCTTTCGCGGAAGGACGCAAGGATTTCTTCACCAATCCCGTGCTGACGCAGATTGGCGAAAAATACGGGAAATCCGCGGCACAAACAGCGTTGCGCTTCCTGTTGCAGAGTGACGTGGTGGTCATCCCCAAATCCACACATATTGAGCGCATGCGCCAGAACCTGGATGTATTCGACTTTGCTTTGAGCGAAGAAGACCTGGCGGCCATCCGCGATTTGGACGAGGGCGAAAGCCTGTTTTTCTCCCACTATGACCCCGCGACCGTGGAAATGCTCACCAATATGGGCAAGACCAGGAAGGCATGACAGGAAAACCATGATTCCGGAAAGGAGTTTGCCGCATATGAAACGCTATGGAAAAAGCATACTCGCCATACTGCTGTTGGCAACGCTCGTCCTGCCTTTGAGCGGATGCAGAAGCTCCGGGGCAGAGGCAAACGCCGCGGAGGCGTCCGCGCCCGCCGCGGTGGAAAGCGCCGTGCCCGCACCGCAGGCCAGCGCGCAGCCGGAGGGCGTCAGCAATATACTCATCGCCTATTTTACCGCCGCTGAAAACAGCGGCGTGGACGCCATCGCTTCCGCAAGCTACACCACCATCGACGGCCAGGCCGTAGGCCGCCTCCGCGCCGTGGCGGACATGATTCAGGCCAACACCGGCGGCGATCTGTTCTCCATCCGCACGTCGGTGATCTATCCCACCGATGGCGGAGAGCTGATCGACTACGCCGCGCAGGAGCAGGATGAAAACGCCCGCCCGGAGCTGACCTCCCATATCGAAAACCTGGAGCAGTACGATACCATTTTCATCGGCTATCCGAACTGGTGGGCTGATCTTCCCATGGCGGTATACAGCTTCTTTGACGAATATGATTTTTCCGGCAAGACGATTATCCCCTTCAATGTACACAATGGCAGCCCTTCTCCCGCACCATCCAGACCATCGCTGAACTGGAGCCGAACGCCACCGTGGTGGAAAACGGCTTTACCGTCAGCGAGCAGAACGTGGCCGACGCCGCCGGAGACGTGGCCGCGTGGCTGGACGAACTGGGTTACTGACCCGGCGTGGGAAATGGAGAAACAGCGATGAAAGTTTTACTGGTGAACGGCAGCCCACACCGGGAAGGCTGCACCCATACGGCGCTCAACGCCGTGCGCGAGGCGCTCGAGCAGGATGGGATGGAAACGGATGCGTTCTGGATCGGCAACAAGCCGCTGTCCGGGTGCATCGCCTGCCATAAATGCACGGTGCTGAACCGCTGCGTTTTTCAGGATTCCGTCAATGACTTTCTGGCGCTTGCCGGGGATTGCGATGGCTTTGTATTCGGCACGCCCGTACACTGGGGCGGGGCGACCGGGGCGCTCACCTCGTTTCTGGACAGGGCCTTCTATGCCGACCTGAACGGCGGCGGAGGCCGGTTTTACCTCAAACCCGCTGCGGTTGTCGTCTCCGCCCGCCGGGCCGGGACGACCGCTACCTGGGATCAGGTGAACAAGTACTTCGGCCTCATGCAAATGCCCATCGTCACCTCTAGCTATTGGAACATGGTGCATGGCACAAGCCCGGAGGAGGTTTTGCAGGACTTGGAGGGAATGCAGGTCATGCGCGTTCTCGGGCACAACATGGCCTATTTCCTCAAATGCATGGCGGCGGGCGCGGCGCAGGGCGTTTCCCTGCCGCCCCGTGAACCGGCCGTTCGTACCAATTTTATCCGGCCCTGAACTACGGAAGGGAGGGAACCCGCCATGAAACCAAAGGCGATTGTGAAAATAGCGGCCGACGTTGCGATGACCGTCCTTTTGTTGCTGCTGATGGCCTACGAAATGGTCGGCAGGGCCGCGCACGAGTGGATCGGCGCGGGCATGTTCGTGCTGTTCATTGTCCACCATGCCCTCAACTGGAAATGGAGCCGGAACCTGCTGCGGGGAAAATACACGGACATGCGCGCTTTGCAGACCGTTTTTGCGGCGCTGGCGCTGCTCTCCATGCTCGGCGCGCTGGTCAGCGCGGTGTTTATATCTGAGGAAGTATTCGCGTTTTTGCCCATCCGCGGCGGGCGCGCTTTTGGCAGGACGCTGCATATGCTTTCGGTCTATTGGGGCTTTGTGTTTTTGTCGTTGCATCTAGGGCTGCACTGGAATGCGATGATGGGCATGGCGGGCCGCCTTTGCAAACAAACGTCCCGCCCGCGCCGGATTGTCCTGCGGGTGTTGGGCGTTTGTATCGCCCTTTATGGCGCTTATGCCCTTGTAAAGCGCGGAATTCCCGATTACATGTTCTTGCGGACGCATTTTGCCTTCTTTGATTTCGAGGAGCCGCTGATCTTCTTCCTGTTGGACGATCTGGCGGCGATGGGCCTGTTTGTCTGGCTGGGGCACTACCTGGCCAAGGGTTTGCGAAGCCTGCAAAAGAGAAAGGCAAAAGCGTAGGGGACAGCATCAAAATGCGGCGGCTGCAATTGCAACCGCCGCACTTCTATTTTGGAAAGCTTTTTAATCCCGCCAGGATACGACATCTGCAAGACCCCGGCGTGGCCTGGCGGCGGGGGACTCGGCGGGATACCCCAGGGCTACGGCGGCGAGCAATTCGCCTTCATCCCGCAGCCATTCGCATATTTCCGCATAGGCAAAATACAGATCGCAAATCCAAAGGCTGCCGATGCCCTTTTCCGCGGCAGCGAGGAGCATATTTTCGATGGAAGCGGCGATGGATTGAATGTTGCAGATTTCATATACGCGCTCCTCGCATGTCAGCTCCGCAAAAATACCCTTTCCCAGCGGGTTGACGGCGAGAAGAATCACAGGCGCCTGCTCCATGATTTCCACCGTGTATTTTGCCGCCGGCAGATGCTTTCCGCTTTGCGGCAACAGCGCCTCGCCGCTTTCCTCCCGCGCGATACCGCGCCGGAAGGCCGAAAGCATTTCCGCCTTTGCCTTGCCCTGCACCACGACATATCTCCAGGGCTGCCGGTTTTTGGCGGAAGGGGCCTTTATGCCGGCCTGGAGGATCTCGCGGATGTCCTGCCTTGCCAAAGGCTTGTCCTGAAATTTGCGTATGCTTCTGCGGCTGTCGATTACCTGGATCATGTCAATTCCCCCTTATTGCAGACCTGCGGCTCCGCAAACCTGCTTCCTTTCCGCAAGCAAACGCAGGGCAGGGACGGTCGCCGCGCCCAACAGCGCCACAACGCATACCGCCATGCCCCAGCGCATGCCGGCGCGGGCTTCAATCGCGCCAATCAGGGGCGAGGATATGCAGTTGCCCGCCAGCATGCAAAGGTTCATCAGTGTGGAAGCCAGCAACGTATTCGAGGAAAACCCGGCGCAGGCCGTGCCCAGGGCCACCGGGATAAACGCCCCGCTGACCAGCGAACAGGCCAGCACACAGCCGCACATGACCGCTGCGTTGCCGGAGCACAGCCCCACCGCCAGGATAGCCGCCGCCAGCGCGCAGGAACCGCAAATGTAAACCATTGGCCGCACGCGCAAAAGCGGCACAATCAGCCGCGAGCCGGTCAACCCGGCATAGAGGAAGGCCAGCGCCAGCGCGCCCAGCGTGCTCTGCAACCCAACTTCCACATAGCGGTTGACCCACACAATCATTCCGGACAGGTGAACGCCGTAAAACAGGATGCCGATGGAGAGCGCGCGCAGGGTGGGGTTGCCGAAAAAGGCGGAAAGCTGTGCGCGCGTGAGCGGTTCCGGACGGGCCGCCGCGTCGCTCAAACGGATGCGGGCGTTAGCTGGCCAGAGGAACGCCAAGGTTACAATGCCCATGGCCAGTACGGCCAGGTAAGCGCGCGGCATATTGCCGGACGCGCCCAGCACCGCCCCGAGGATGAGCGGGGAAACGATGCCGGACAGGCCGTGACAGGCGTGCATCACACACATCATGCGCGAGGCGTTTTTCCCCGTGTGCAAATCGGCGATCATCGAGGAAGAAATCGCGTCCATGTAGGCATAGGCCACGCCCACCAGCGCGTAAAGGCCCAAATATACCGGGAACGGGGGCAACAGCGAAAGCGGCAGCATCAAAAGCGCCATCAGCGCCACCGCCGAAGTGAGCAGCGTCTGCTTGCGCAACCGCCCAATGACCCACAGCGAGGTAAACATGGCCACGATACAGCCGATGTTCTGCACAGAGCTGGGATAGCCCTGCTGCGAATCGCTCAGGCCATAATGCGCGATCATCGGGCTGAGAAGCGCGCCGTGCGACGAATTAACCGCCGCCAGAAATACCGTCGAAAGGCATACCGCCGCCGTGAGCAACCATTTTTGCCGCGTTGTCATGGCCATTCCTCCCTTTTGCGGCACCATTATAATGGGTGTTTTGTAAAAAAACAAGCAAAGGCGAGGCAAACGAGCAAAAACTCCCCACCGGAGGGGAAATGGATATGCGGGGTTTGAAGCTGGATGGGCGCTGCCATTTCACGGGAACCTGTGACATAAAATTCCCATATACCACCCCTTGAAAATTAACATATCTATATCTATAATGCAAGTGTGACGGCGTTTGCCCGCCGTAAGCGGCGCACCCGCGCTGGAGCCGTGCCTGCATGAATGCCGGGGCGGTTGCGGCCTTTTCACGTCCGACTGTGTTGTTGCCGGTTGACGCAGTTTTGCTGCGCCCTTCCTCCTTCGCCTTACCGGACACGAGAAGTGCCGCAGACCCACCAGTTTGTTTTTTACAGGCAGGCTTTGGCACGCGGGCGCGTTTTTATCGGAGGGGAAAACATGCGTTCGGCAGGCAAAAACATGACGGCGGGGAACCCGCTCAGGCTGATTCTCGCGCTGTCGTTGCCGCTGATGGTGGCAAACGCCTTTCAGCAGCTTTATACGGTGGCCGATACCGCCATCGTCGGGAGTTTTCTGGGCCTCAATGCCCTGGCTGCCTTGGGCGCGGTGGATTGGTTCAACTGGATGATGCTCTCCATTGTCCAGGGGCTTGCGCAAGGCTTTTCTGTGCGTATGGCGCGCCAGTTTGGCGCGGGCGATCATGCCGCCCTGCGGCGGACAATCGGCAATGCCTGCACGCTTTCTCTGATTTGCGCTGTGGCGCTGACCGCCTGCGCGCAGGGGCTTACGCCCTTTGTGTTGCGCGTTTTGCAAACGCCGGAAGAAATCATGGGCATGTCGCTGGCCTATATCCGTATTATCTTCTGGGGGCTGCCCGTGGTTCTGGCCTTTAACCTGTTTTCGGCCATGTTGCGGGCGGTGGGCGACGGGAAAACGCCGCTTGTGGCAATGATGATTGCCTGCGCGGTTAATATCGGGCTGGATCTGCTGTTTGTCTCCCCGCTTGGCATGGGGGTAGAGGGCGCGGCCATTGCCACGGTGATCGCCCAGGCCTGTTCGGCGCTGATTTGCCTGCGCATGCTGTTGCGCACGGGGCTTTTGCGCCTGGAGCGGGAAGATATGCGCCCGGATGGAAAGCTGTGTTTGAACCTCCTGGCGCTGGGCATCCCTGTGGCCGCGCAGAACATGATTATTTCCGTGGGCGGCATGATCGTGCAGCGCGTGGTCAACAGCTTTGACGTGGTCTTTGTGGCCGGTTACACCGCAGCCAATAAACTCTATGGCGTACTGGAGATCGCCGCTACGTCGTTTGGCTATGCCATGACTGTGTATGTGGGGCAGAACCTCGGCGTGGGCGATTATGGGCGCATCCGCAAAGGCGTGCGCGCCGGCGCAGTGGCCGGTGTGATTACATCTTTGCTGATTTGCGCGGCCATGTTGCTGTTTGGCCGCGGCATCCTCTCCGGGTTCATCACTTCGCAAAACCCCCTGGAGGCGGAGCGGGCGCTTTCTTACGCCGTGCAGTTTTTGCGCGCGATGAGCGTGTGTTTGCCGGTGCTCTACATATTGCACATAGTTCGTTCCTCGCTGCAGGGGTTGGGCGACACGCTTTTCCCCATGTTTTCGGGGTTGGCAGAACTGGCGATGCGCGTGGGCGCGGCGCTGTTTTTGCCCGCTGTGATGGGATATGAGGCCGTATTTTGGGGCGAAGTACTCGCTTGGGCGGGCGCAGATGTGATTTTGCTTCTCAGCTACCGGGCGCACAGCCGCCGTTTTCCCGTTGCCGGCCGGGGGCAGGCTTTGCCCGCGGAGGAGATATGACGACTGAAGGTTGGAGGTATTGAGGCATATGTTGAGGTATCGCATCGGCCGCTGCCTGGACGCGGTCGCGGCGCCGCTGAAGCGGCTCCTACCGCATCACGCACATCGTGAGATCGACATGGTGAACGGCCCGGTCTTTTCGAACGTGGTTCGCTATTCCATCCCGCTGATCCTTTCCGGCATGCTGCAGCTTTTGTACAACATGGCCGACGTGGTGGTTGTGGGGCAGTTTGAAAGCACGGATGCCGTTGCCTCTGTAACGGCAACTTCGTCGTTGATTACGCTGATGGTCAACCTGTTCATCGGCCTGTCCGTTGGTACCAGCGTGTTGGTAGCGCAGTACAGCGGCGCGAACAAGTATCGGGAAATACAGGACGCGGTGCATACGTCCATCGCCCTCAGCTTGGTCATGGGCGTGCTGGTGGGCATCTTTGGCCTGTTCATGTCGCATACCTTCCTGGTGTGGATGGGTACGCCGGAAGGGAACGTGCTGGATGGTGCTTCCCTGTATATGCGCATTTATTTCCTGGGCATGCCGGGCAATATGCTCTATAACTTCGGCGCCGCCGTCATGCGCTCGGTGGGCGATTCCAAGCGCCCCCTGTACTATCTGTCGCTGGCAGGCGTGATCAACATCGTCTTGAATATCATCACCGTTGCCTTCTTCGGCATGGGCGTGGCGGGCGTTGCCATCGCCACCATCGTTTCGCAGTATGTTTCCGCGGTGCTGGTACTGCTCAATCTCATACGCTCGCATGGCAGCGTGCATCTGGATTTGAAAAAGCTGCGCATCAAAAAGGTAATGCTGGGCGGCATTATGAAGATTGGCCTGCCGGCGGGTTTTTCCAGCATTATCTTCTCCATCTCCAACGTGCTGATCCAGTCCTCCATCAACTCCTTTGGCGCCAATGCCATGGCGGGCAGCGGTTCGGCTTCCCAGCTTGAAAACTTCGTCTATACCGCTATGAACGCCATTGCCCAGGCGGCGCTTTCCTTTACGGGGCAAAATATTGGCGCGCAGCGCTACGACCGCATTGCCAAGATCATGCGCGTGTGCATGCTCTCTGTGATTGTGGCCGGCATTGTGCTCGGCGCATTGGTGACGCTGCTTTCCGAGCCGCTGTTGCACTTGTTCACCAGGGCGGATCACGATCCGCAGGTTATCGCCGATGTGGTGCACAACGGCCAAATTCGTCTGCGCATCATCTGCCTGACCTATTTCCTGGATGGCGCGATGGAGGTGCTGGCCAACATGCTGCGCGGCTTGGGCAGCGCCATTGCTCCCACGGTGGTGACGGTGGTCGGCATTTGCGGCGTGCGCATGCTATGGATCTATACGGTTTTTGCCGTGGACAGGGTATTGGACATACTGTATATTTCCTATCCCGTTTCCTGGATTGTCACGGCGGCGACGTTGTTTGTCTGCTATGTCCATGTTCACAGAAAGATGATGCGTTCCGTTTCCGCCGCACCGGCGGCGAACGCCTGATTGAGCGCGCGGGCCAAGGCCCGCGCGCTTCAGACCATTGACAAACCCCTGCATTTGAGTGAAAATGCAGGGGATAATATATAGATACACACGCCGCAAAGAGGCCACGAGCCTCTTAATGTTTTGCACAGCCGCAGTCAGGAAGCATTGTTCCCGCATG
>DVFZ01000031.1 GCA_018712945.1 Candidatus Pullichristensenella stercorigallinarum
TAAAATCGGTTCCGGCGAAAGGTTGAAAACCCGTTGGGTTTTCAAGTCGGCAAAGCCGACCGATTTTGACGATTTGAAAAATCGGCAAAATCGCCTCCTGTGCGGCGGAACCGCAGATATTTTTGCGCAGGCAAATCCCATTTGCCGGAGAAAAAATATCTACCTTGCAATTTTTGCTTGTGTCGCGCAGTGGCGCGAGCAAAAATTGGAGAGGGTGGCCGCGGCGGGGGAGATACTCCCCCGTCCGCCAGCTTGTCAAAAATACTTTTTTGACAAGCTGCCGCCGCGCCATTCCGCGCGGCGCACTTTTTTTGCAGATTTAACACGACCGGGGCTTGACAGGATTGTATCTACTGTATATACTGTACATGAACAGAAAAAACGGAGGCATGCCATGAACCTGTTCATCGACAACAAAAGCGGAGCGCCCATCTACGAGCAGATTTGCGAGCAGATCAAGGCGCAGATCATCAGCGATGCGCTCAAGGAGGATGAGCCTTTGCCGTCCATCCGCGCGCTGGCCAAGGACTTGCGCATCAGCGTCATTACCACCAAACGCGCCTACGACGAGCTTTTGCAGGGCGGCTATGTGTACGCCGTGGCCGCAAAGGGCTATTTTGTGGCGCAGCGCAACGTGGAACTGATGCGCGAAGAAAACCTGCGCAGCATCGAAGCGCACCTGACGGAAGTCGCCAAACTGGCGGCGAGTTGCAATCTGACGAGGGAGGACATCATGACGATGTACGACGTCCTCTCCGGGGAGGATGAATCATGTTGAACGCTCTGGAAATTCATGAGCTGAGCAAAAATTACCGGGACTTCACCCTTGACCGTGTGTCCATGACGCTGCCCGAGGGCTGTGTGATGGGGCTGGTGGGGGAGAATGGCGCGGGCAAGACCACCGTCATCAAGCTGATTCTGGGCATGCTGCGCCGGGACGGCGGCGAAGTGCGCGTGCTCGGGCGGGATATGGCCGCGGCCGGACGAGAAGCGAAAGAGGAAATCGGCGTGGTGCTGGATGAGGCCGGTTTTCCCGAATGCGTCACCGCCCTGCAGGCGGGAAAGATCATGGCCGCCGCCTATAAGCATTGGGACGCGCGCGCCTACGCGGACAACCTGCGCAAGCTGTCCCTGCCGGAAAACAAGGCGTTCAAGGAATTTTCGCGCGGCATGAAGATGAAGCTCTCGCTGGCCGTGGCGCTTTCCCACAACGCCCGCCTGCTCATTCTCGACGAGGCCCTCAACGGCATCGACCCCGTGGCCCGGGATGAAATTCTGGACATGTTCATTGATTTTACCCGCGACGAAGGCCATTCCATCCTGCTGTCCTCGCACATCGTCAGCGATTTGGAGAAGATTTGCGACTACATCGCCTTTTTGCACAAGGGCAAACTGATGCTCTGCGATGAAAAGGACGCGCTGCTTGAGCGCTATGGCGTTATCCACGTCAGCCGAGAACAGCTCGCAGAACTGGACGGCGCCGCCATCAAGGGCAGCAAGGCTTCGCCCTACGGCGTGGAGGCCGTGGTGGAGCGCGACAGAATTCCCGCGGGCATGAGTGTTTCACCGGTGGGATTGGAAGAACTGTTTGTGTATATGGCGAGGGGGAATCACTGATGCGCGCGCTGTTTTTAAAGGACTGGTACATGGCGAAGAGCTACTGCCGCTCGTATCTGTTCATCGTCGCGGTGTTTGCGGCAGTGTCGTTCATATCTTCAGAGAGCCTGTTTTTCATGGCCTATCCGGCGATGATGTTTGGCATCCTGCCGGTGACGCTCATTTCCTACGACGAGCGCTTCCACTGGCCGGCTTACGCCGGCACGCTGCCCATCCGCCGGCGCGACGAGGTACGAGAAAAGTACCTGCTTTCGCTGCTGCTCATCGCCGTCACGGGAACCGTTATGACTGCATTGCAGGCCATTGCGGTGCTGCACAACGGTTCGGCGCTCGCGGAAGGGTTTGTGATGATGGTTGTGGGCATGTTCGCCTTCAGCCTGCTCGGGCCATGCGTGCTGCTGCCGCTGACCTACCGCTTCGGCTCGGAAAAGGCGCGCGTGAATTTCTATATCTTCATCGTGCTCGTGGCCGTGCTCGCCGCTACGTTCAGCGGCATGGCGACCGAAGTACACTTCCCATTCAAGACGGTCTATCTGATCCTGCTGGCGGCGGTGATTGCGTGCATGCCGGTTTCCTACGTCATTTCCTGCCGCGCTTACGAAAAGAGGGAATTCTGATGAAAAACACGCAGGTTTGCCCCAAATGCGGCTCGAAAAACGTCGTGCGCGTGCCGGACAACCCCAACCGCTATGCCAGCGGCAACAATATTTATACCACCACCGTGACCCTGCTGGGCAAGATTCCCGTCATCCGCTATGTGTGCTGCGATTGCGGCTATGTGGAAAACTGGGTGGAGGGCGCGGAAGACCGCGCAAAGATTCGCAAGGTATTTGGATAAGGAGGGAAACCCATGTTCCGGGGTAAAACACGGAAACTTGCAATATTGGCCCTGACGCTGATGCTGGCTGTTCTGCCCGCCATGGCCGAAACCACCGTGGAACAACGGCTGGACGATTTGGAAACGCTGCGTGCGGGGCTGGAAGAAGGACACTACGACCTGTTCGCATTGGTCACGCCCGAGGAATGGCAGGCGCGCCTAGAGGAAACGGCGGAAAAACTGCGCGATGAAAGCCTGGACGACAAGATGGCCTGCTACGCCCTGATTGAGCTTGTGGCCTCGCTGGGCGACGCGCACACGCAGGCATGGTTCACCGGCGGCAACGCGCAGGGGGATATGCGGGCGCTGCCTTTGCAGACCGGCCTGTTTGATGGAGGCGTTTACCTCCTTGCCACCACCGAGCCTTACGCGCAATACCTGGGCATGGAGATTACCGCCATCGAAGGCGTACCCATGGACGATGTGTTTGCGCGCCTCACGCCGGTCATCAGCTATGACAACGAAACGCGCCTGCAAACCCAGCTCGCCGCCAACATCGCTGACGCTGACGCGCTGCGCTACGTGGGCATCCTGGACGACGCTTCCCAGGCGGAAGTGACCTTTACAGACGC
>DVFZ01000001.1 GCA_018712945.1 Candidatus Pullichristensenella stercorigallinarum
TGGCCGTCGGCACTGCCAACCTCCGGCAGGAATTTGCCCTCTACTCGTGGGGCAAATTCCGTCAATCCATCCGGCGGCAGCTCTGGAAGCCGGCACTGCCGGTGCCCCCTGCTCGTGGGGCAAATCCCGTCAATCTGTCCGGCGGTAGCACTGGCTGTCGGCACTGCCGACCCGGCCTAGCGGAGGGTGGTGGGGTTGCGGACGATGCGGTTGATTTCGTCGGCCATGTCGTCGGCGTTTTCACCGGCGCGAATGCGGTCGGATAGCTCGTAGACGGCGGTGACATCCGCCTCCTCGCTGGTCACGGCTACGGTTTGGATGGTCGGGTCGGCCTCGCGCACGGCCCCGGCCACCATTTCACGGATGCGCTCGGTGGTCTCGCCCTGATAGGCGTCTGTGTAGCGCACGGCCACCAAAGCAGTGGTGCCGGTGACGACCACGCGGCTGTCGGAAATTTCGGAAATCTGGTTGATGGCGGTTTCTACCTGCGCGGCGTTGTTGACCCAGTTAAAGGGCGTGGCCGAGCCGGTGCCCGCGTCGCCGGCCAGACCGGACTGGTTGGTGTCGCTGGAATCGCCGACATCGCCGGTATTGCCGGTAGCGCCCACCGAGGGCGACGGCGCCGCCGTGTCCACACGGTTGCCGGAATTCATGCAGCCGGTCAGGCACAAAGCCGCGGTCAGCAGCACGGCGGTCAGGAGCATCCACTTGGAAAGTTTCATATTGCATTCCTCCTTGCGCCTCTAGCATGCGCATTTGGAACGCAAATAAACCCAGCGCGGGCAAATCGAGGGATGGAAAAATGCCCCTTTGCTCCGCGCAAACGCCGTCAAAATCCCGCTTTCCCGCGCCGGAGCCGTCAATCCGTCTCCCGATAAAAGCAACAGCCGCCGATAAACTCGCGCAAAATGGAGTTGATGGGAATCTCGTCCTCCACATCCGCGGCGCGGATGTAATTCAAAAACTTCACCAAACGCCGCGCCAGCGTATAACACTCGCTCTCCGGCCCAATCCTGCACAGCATTGGATAGGCGTACTTCTTGAGAATCGGCAATTCATACGCCAGCGCCGAATTGAACATGGCGTCGGCCTGCTCCTGATAGGGGAAGATGTAATTCTCCTCCCCGCGCCGCACCGACGGCCACATGGCCATTGTGTCCTCCGGCACGGTGCCGCGGAACTGGTAATCGCGCACAATGCGCCGCAGCAACCGCGCGTCGGTGGTGCGGATGCGGTTGTGGTCGTCCAGGTTGAGCATGGTCAGGGCGCTGATATAGATTTTGAACTTCAGCTCCCGGGGCACAGACTCGGTCAATTCGTCGTTCAGGCCGTGGATGCCCTCGATGACGATGGGCTGATCCGCCGCCACGCGCAAAAGATGCGTCTTTTCCGAACGCACGCCGCGCACAAAGTCAAATTCCGGCGCTTCCACTTCCTCGCCCTGCAAAAGCCGCACCAAATGCTCGTCCAAAAGCGGCACGTCCAACGTGTCCAGCCGCTCCAGGTCGGGCCGTCCGTCCGCCTCCAGGGGCAAATCGCCGCGGTCGCGGTAGTAATCGTCCAGCGAAAGTTTCATCGGCCGCAGCCCCAGCACCCGCAGGGCGATGATCAGCCGGTGGGCAAAGGTGGTCTTGCCCGAGGACGACGGCCCGGCGATGAGCACCACCCGCGCGCCGGAGCGCACAATCTGGTCGGCAATGCCCTCAATGGTGCGCTCGTGCAAAGCCTCGTTTACACGGATGAACTCGCGGAAAGAGCGCTTTTCAATCATCTCATTGATATCGGCGGCGTTTTCGCAGCCCAGTATGCCGTTCCAGCGCCCCGTCTCGCCGTAGGTTTTCATCAGCTTGGGCATGTCCTTGAACGGCGACATGCGCAGATCGGCCTCTTTTTCGCGCGGACGGCGCAGCAAAAGCCCCGGCAGGTACAGGCGCAGCTGGAATACCCGCACGTAGCCCGTGGCGGGCGCCATTTCGCCGTAGAAATACTCCTTGATGCCGTCCAGCTCGTAGAAATGGAACGTTTCCTGGTGCCGGTAGCGGAACAGGCGCAGCTTGTCGGTCTGCCCGGTGGCGGCAAAGTAGGCGTTGGCCTCCTCCTTGCTGCACTGCGTATAGCCAATGGGCAGGTTCGCATGCGCCAGGGCGTGCATCTCCTTTTCGATGCGCGCCACCAAATCCCGCGTCACCGTGGTCTTGGGCAGGCGCACAAACAGCGCGTCGCCAAAAGAATGCTCAAACCGCACCCGCCGCCCGGGAATCACCCGGTTTGCCGCCGCCAGGAAAATCAGCCTAAGCGTGCGCTCATAGATGCGGCGGCCCTCCTCGTCCGCATAGGTGAGGATGTGCGCCTGCGCGCCATCCTGCGCGGGCGCGTTCAAGGAAAGCGTGCGGCCGCGCACGCTCACGCCCAGCGCCCCCGGCGTGGAAACCAGCTCCCGCCAGGTTGTGCCAAGTTCAAATTCCACCGTTTTTCCGTCGATCTCCGCGCGCAAAACGCCGCACCTCCCTTGGAAATTCCTGAAAAATCCCTGTCCTGATATTATAGCACCGCCGCCGCCGCAAAACAATCTCAGGCTGGCAAAAAAGGTTGGCAGAACCGCCTGTAAAATCATTTCCGGCGAGAGGTTGAAAACCCGTTGGGTTTTCAAGTCGGCCAGGGCCGACCACTTTTGACAATTTGGAAAATTGGCAAAAGTGCCTCGCAATTTTTGCTTGTGTCGCGCAGCGGCGCGAGCAAAAATTGGAGAGGGTGGCTGCGGCGGGGGAGATACTCCCCCGTCCGCCAGCTTGTCAAAAATACTTTTTGACAAGCTGAATCTTCCGGCCCCTTTTGGCGAAAAATAAACTTATGTTCGATAGATTTTCGCCACAGGCCGTGCTATAATGTTGCTCAGAAAAACAAATACACGGAGGATAGCTCATGGCGGATAAAAAGAGCGGCAAAAGCCCGGCCGCAAAGCTGTTTGGCGACGACCGCAAGCGCGCCCTGGAAGTGGCGCTGGGCAAAATTGAAAAGGATTTCGGCAAGGGCTCGGTGATGAAGCTGGGCGACCAGGCGGGCCGCATGCAGGTGGAGGTCATCCCCACGGGCTGTTTGAACCTGGATTTCGCGCTGGGCGTGGGCGGTTTGCCCAAGGGCCGCATCATCGAAATCTTCGGGCCGGAGTCCTCGGGCAAGACCACGGTGGCGCTGCACGCCATCGCCCAGGCGCAGAAGGCCGGCGGCACGGCGGCTTTCATCGACGCCGAGCACGCCCTGGACCCGGTGTACGCCAAGAAACTGGGCGTGGACATCGACGAATTGTACGTCTCCCAGCCGGACAACGGCGAACAGGCGCTGGATATCTGCGAAGCGCTGGTGCGTTCCGGCGCGATTGACATTGTGGTCATCGACTCGGTGGCGGCGCTGGTGCCCAAGGCCGAAATCGACGGCGACATGGGCGACAGCCATGTGGGCTTGCAGGCGCGGCTGATGTCGCAGGCGTTGCGCAAGCTGGCGGGCGTAATCAGCAAGACCAACGCCATCGCCATTTTCATCAACCAGCTCCGCGAAAAGGTGGGCGTGGTGTACGGCAACCCCGAAGTCACCACCGGCGGCAAGGCGCTGAAGTTCTACGCCTCCGTGCGCATCGACATCCGCAAGAGCGAGGCCATCAAGGACGGCACCGAAATCATCGGCAACCGCGTGAAAATCAAAATCGTCAAAAACAAGGTGGCCCCGCCGTTCAAGAGCTGCACCGTGGATATGCTCTACGGGGAAGGCATCTCCCGCGAAGGCGAAATCCTCGATTTGGCGGTGGAGCGCGACCTGATTAAAAAGAGCGGCTCGTTCTATTCCTACGAGGGCGAGCGCATCGCCCAGGGCCGCGACGCGGCGCGCAAGTACATCAAGGAGCATCCCGAGGTATTCGACGCCCTGGAAAGCAAAATCCGCGCGGCTTTCAAAACCGGGGACGTCAGCGGCAACGTGGCCGACGAACCCGAGGAGCCGGACACGGAAGAAACCGAGGGCGAGGACGATATCGACCTGGACGAGATTTAAGACGGCGGAAAGCGCAAAGCCCGTCCCTGCGAAGGGGCGGGCTTTGTTGTATATTCTGATACCGGTATTTCCGGTAACATCGCCAATTTTTCAGCGTGTTGTGCAATTCAATTCGCTTTATTGCGGAAATTCCACATATGACCTGCGCCATACCTTATTCGAATGCGGTATTTACCTTACAAGTATACTGTATTCTTGTATGCAAAAGTATGTTAAAATAGATTCAAAAAGACTTCTGCAACAAACTTTTGGAACATTTACGCAGGAAAGCTGTCAAAAACCAGCCATACAGGAGGTACATCATGCAGGAAGCAGTTGCCGGGAAAATCGCCGATTTGCTCATGGAACAGTATAAAACACTCGCCGCGAAGGGCGGCTTTGCCGGGGAGCTGCGCGCGGCGGCGCTGGCGGGGCCGGAAGCGCTGTATCCGGCCTGCAAAGCGCTGTTTTGGACGCAGACGACGCCCGCCCTGTACGGCGCGATTCGCGCGGCGGCAAGGCAGGCGGAACAGTTGCACTATGAAGTTTTCCATGCCCATGAAAAAGAAGATCCTCCGGCGCTGGCACGGGCGCAGGCGCTGCTTGAGGCCGCGCAGGCCCTTTGCAATCTCATCCCCGCGCAAAACCGTCAGACCCGGGAACAGGCGGACAGGATTTGCCGCTGCATCGCGGTGTACGTCCGGCAAATCCGCGACCGGCCCGAAAGCGGCGCGGCGGGCATTTCGCCCGCGCAGGCGGAGCACAGTCAAAACCGCTTAAGAGGCGAATACATTTATAACGCCCGCAAACATGAAGGGCGCACCTTTGCCGCGCTGAGCCGCGAACTCGGCCTGTCCGATTCCCGCATATCGCAAATTTACCGGCGCGAGGACTGGCGGCGGAATGCCTACGCCGCCGACCACTATTTGAACGACGGCCCGGCGCTGGACGGCTTCTGACCGCGCAACGCCCGGCCTGAAAGCGCGGCGCTCAATGCCGCGCCGTGCGCGCCATCTTTTCAAGAATCAGCAGTTCATAATCCGGGGCGTTTTCCATAATCTTTTTCAGCCCCGCGCCCGCGCAGGCGAGCGGCGCGTCGGCCACGCGGCAGGGAATGCCCAAATGGTCGCCGATGCGCTTGTCCAGCCCCGGCAAAAGCGCGCCGCCACCGGCGAGCACGCAGGCGGTGTCGTTGAGGTCGGCGGCCAGCTCCTCGGGGGCGTTGTCCACCACCGAGGCCGCCATGCCCAGAATCTCCGCAATTACGCTTTCGCTGGCGCGCGCTACCATTTCCGGTTCCACTTCGAAAATTTCCGGCAGGCGGGTCTGCAAATTCAGCCCGGCCACGCGCATGCCCACGCCCGCGCCGCCGTCCGCCGCGGCCATGGACTGTTTGATATCCTCGGCGGTCTTGGGGCCGACCAGATAGCCCCGCTCCGTGCGCAACATGCGCGCCAGGCGTTCGTCAATGCGCAAAACGCCATAGGGCAGATAGGCATAGGCCGCCACCAGGCCGCGCGTAAACAGCGTGGCCGAGATCTTGCCCGCGCCCACATCCACCAGCAGCGAGGCTTCCGGGGCCAGTATATCCAGCCCTGCGCCCACGGCCATGGCCGCGTCCGAGCGCAAAAGCGCCGCCTCTACCGCCCCGGCGTCCAGGGCGGCCTGCAAAAGCGCGTCCTGCTGCACAGGGCGGGCAAAGGGCGCGCAGGTTACCAACGCGCGCAGGCGCTTGGAGCGGCTCCTGTCGCCGGAAAGCGAATAGAGCCACTGGAACATGCGCCGGGCATGCTCGCCGTTTCTTAGGGTGCCGTCGCTGACGGGGAAGCACACCTCCACGCCCGCGCATTCGCGCCCGTAAAGCGCCATCGCCGCGTCGCCCGCGCACAGGGGCGTTTCCTCGCCCGCGCGCACGGCCAGCGCCGCCGCCTGCGCAAGCGCCTCGCCTTCGCCATCCAGCACCATGCGCACGTTGCGCGTGCCCAAATCCACACCGATCTCCCAGCCCATGCCCGTTCCTCCTCCATGGCCGCGCCGCGGCCAAGCTGTGCTTATTATAGCATAAGCGGCCCGGATTTGGGACGTTGGCAAAAATATTTCCGCAAAATTGCCAAATCTGTATATTACCGTCACCGTTCGCGCATACTCTGTATCAGCAACGGTTTTGATCTTGAAGCATGGAGGGGAATATATGGAACAGGCGATCTCCCGCGCTGGACGGCGCACGGGCTGGAGTGAATACGAGAACAACCTTCTCTGGGAAACGGCGGATGAGGCGCAGCAACAGGGGCTGCCGCTCAAGGCGGTATTCGAACGCATTGCGGAAAAAACCGGGCGGCGGCCCAACAGTATCCGCAATTACTATTACGCGCAGGTACAAAAGCGCGAAGGCGCCGCCGAACGCCCCGCCCGGTTCGTGCCCTTTACACAGCAGGAGGTCGACTGGCTGATGGAGCAGGTGCTCACCGCCCGCGCCCAGGGGCAGAGCGTGCGCTCGTGCCTGCAAAAGCTGTCGCAGGGCGACCACAGCCTGATGCTTCGCTACCAGAACAAATACCGCTCGGTCATCAAAAGCCGCCCGGACTATGTGCGGCAGATGGTGGAAAGCCTCAATGCGCGCGGTATCGCCTGTGAAACGCCGCAAGTCAACCACCGCGCCCGTCCGGATCTGGGCGCCGCCTGCCGCAGCATGGTGGATGAGGCCCGCCGGGGCGGCGACGCGGAACTGGCGCGCGCCTGCGAGGTATTGGCAAAGCACCTGCTCGGCCAGCGCGATGAAGAGGCGCGCACCGCCCTGTGCGAATCCGCGCAGCGGCTCGTAGACGAAGCCAAGCTCTTTCTGGTCGCCAGCGACGAGGAGCGCATGCGCTCCCTGCCGGACTTCTGCGCGCGGCTGGCAGAGCGCATCGGGGCGCTGGAGGCATGTCTGCCGGTGGAGTGAGTTACGCATAAAAATTCTAAATTTTTGCATATCCATTGGCGCAGGCAGCGCACAAAACAGGCGGAGAACCGCGATAGTACGGCTCTCCGCCTGTTTATATCAAACTGCATGAAACTTGATTTTTATACAGCGTTTACAGCAGCATCTGCCGGGAGTGAACCGGCCGCCTGCGCGCCTGGCGCACGAAAAACATTCGCCGCGCGTCCGGCCACAGCAGCGCCAGCGCGCCGAAAGCCAGGGCAGGCGCGGCATACGCGGCGGCGGGCGCCAGCCACGCCGGGGCTTCATACATGCGCGCGGGCATCCATGCGGCAACGCAGGCAAGGGCGGCGGCCAGCGTCGCCAGCATCCCGCGCGCCGTGAACGCGCCGTACACGATCATGCCCATGAACGCTGCTATGCCCGCCTGCGCGGCCAGCGCCGCGACGGGCGCGGGCAGAAGCGGGGAAATTGCCGCCAGCGCCGCTGCGGGCGCAATCAGCCCCAGCCGCAGGGGAACGCTTTCCGCCTCCGTGCGCCGGAAGGCAGTGCCCGCGCAGCCGTAGAGCGCCATGCCCAGCAGGTAGCCCGCCGTCGCCCACGGCGCGCCGTCGTAGCCGGCAATGAGCAGCAGCTCCGCCGCCACCATCCACGGAAGCAGGCGAACGAGTGCGGCGGGCGTCTGCTTCAGCGCCGCCACGTTGGGGCGCGCAAAGGGAGCGCCACCCAGCGCCGCAGCCACGGCCAGCGAAACCAGCCAGCCCAGCGCCGCCGCGCCAGCCGCCCACACCGGCCCGCAGCATACGCCGCCCGCCAGCAGCAGGGCGCGCAGCAGGGCGCTGAGGGCGGCGCTGCCATTCTGCGCGTTGGCGCGCAGGTATTCTTCGTTGAGCCGCGCCAACGCCAGCGCCGCGCCCGCCAGCAGCGCCATGCCGTTTTCCGACATCGGCGGCCCGCCACGCCACCAGCCTACCATATCCCGACTCAGAATCCAGTCGGCGCACAGCAGCGGCAGTGCCGTCAAAAACGCCGCCGTCCATGCCCCGCGCACGCGCCTTGGGTCGATCTCCTGCGCGGCGGCGCGCTGAAACGCCTCCGCGGCGCAGAGCGTACACAGGCGCGCCTGCGAATAGGCGACGGCCACCTCCGTGGCCAATTCCACACACCCCAGCCATGCGGGAATCAGCAGCGCCAGCGGCAAAAACAGCTCTGAGCGCCGCGAAAGTCTTTCCCTCATCGTCATCCTCCCTCACGCACCGCGCACGGCGCGTTTGCATTGTTTTCCTTCTATTATATATATGCGCATGGCCATATATATGCGCATGCCACGCATGTTTCACGTGAAACATCCATAGCGGCCACTCTGTCAACCGCCGGTGTTCCACGTGAAACAGTGCCATTTGAAATTTTCAGCTTAGTGCGCCAAGAGGGGCAGTGTTTCACGTGAAACAGTTTCAAAATCCCATGCGCACGGA
>DVFZ01000032.1 GCA_018712945.1 Candidatus Pullichristensenella stercorigallinarum
CTTCCGGCGGCGAGGATACGGCTTCCACCGTCACCTTCCGCATCGCCGAGCCGGAAGTTACCGAAGCGCCCACGCCTACCCCCGCGCCCATCTCCGCGCCCCAAATCGGCGCATCGGCTCCGGGCTATGACGATGGCAGTGTGTACGTCTTTGACACCACGGCGGCCTTCTCCTGGTCCGTCGATGGCGAAGTGGGCGGCTATACCGTGACGCTTTACGACGCGCAGGGCGGCGTGGTCAACACTGGCTCTGTCTCCGGCAATTCCCTTGACCTGTCCGGCTTCAGCCTCACCCCGGGCATGGACTACACCCTCGAGGTTGTCGCCCATCCGGCCTCCGGCGGCGAGGATACGGCTTCCACCGTCACCTTCCGCATCGCCGCTTCCGAAGCGCCCACGCCTGCGCCTTCGATGCCCGCCACCATCGACCGCAATTCCGATTCGGCCAGCATCGAGAATATGCAGGAGCAGCTTTTCGCGCTGGGCATGTTCACCAATGAAAACGCGCCGGAGCGCGGCGTTTTCGACCAGCGCACGCTGGAGGCCGTGCTGCGCTTCCAGCAGCAGTACAACGCCCAGAACCCCGGCGCGCCGCTGATTGAGATCGACCCCACCAATCCCGATACGGTAATTGACGCCACCACGCTGGCCGTGCTGATGAGCGCTACCGTGCCCATGGGTTAATCTCGCAGAAATGAGCCAGGCTAAAATCGCAGGAGGCGAATGACAATGGTTGCGGAAATCCTCTCCGTAGGCACGGAACTTTTGATGGGGCAAATCGCCAATACCGACGCGCAATACCTTTCGCGACGTCTCTCGGAATTGGGCGTAACCCTCTACCGGCATACGACGGTGGGCGATAACCCATCGCGCGTAAAACAGGCGCTCGCCGAGGCGCTTGAGCGCGCCGATATGGTCATCACCACCGGCGGCCTCGGGCCTACGGAGGACGATTTGACCAAGGAAATGGTGGGCGAATTCTTCGGCCTGCCCATGGAGCTGGACGAAAAGAGCCTCGAAGCCGTGCGCACGCGCATGTGCCGCATCGGCCGTGAAATGACGGAAAACAACAACAAGCAGGCTTATTTCCCGCGCGGTGCCATCATCATGCCCAATGCCTGCGGCACCGCGCCGGGCTGCATCGTCGAACACGGCGGCAAAGCCGTGGCCGTTTTGCCCGGGCCGCCGCGCGAAATGAAGGATATGTTCGAACGCCAGCTGGCCCCGTATCTGCGGCGGCGTTCCGGGGAACACATAGAATCGCGCTTTCTGCGCGTATTCGGCGTAGGCGAATCAAAAACGGAAGTGCTCTTGCTGGATTTGTTCCACGGCGAAAACCCGACGCTGGCCCTGTACTGCGGGGCGGGCGAGGTGACGGCGCGCATCAGCGCCCGCGTGCCCCTCGGCACGGACGCCGCGCCGATGATCGACCCGATGGAAGCGGAAATCCGCCGCCGCCTCGGAAACGCCGTTTACGCCGCCTATGGCCCCAGCGAGGAAGTGAACCTGGCCTCCACGGTCTTGAAAATGCTGATGGAACGCGGCGAAAGCATCGCCACGGCTGAAAGCTGCACCGGCGGTATGCTCATTTCCCACCTCATTGACTGCCCCGGCGCCAGTGCCGCGGTGCACGAAGGCCATGTGACCTATTCCAACGAGGCCAAGATGCACGTATTGGGCGTGCGGGCGGAAACGCTGCAGGCGCACGGCGCGGTGAGCGCCGAATGCGCGCTGGAAATGGCCGAGGGCGCGCGCAGGGCGAGCGGCGCCACCTGGGCGCTTTCCACCACGGGCGTGGCCGGGCCGGACGGCGGCACGCCGGAAAAACCGGTAGGGCTTGTCTACGTGGGCGTAGCCGGGCCAGACGGCGCGCGCGCCGAGCGCCTGATGTTGCGCGGCGACCGCGACTGGATTCGCACGCTGGCTTGTCAGAACGCCCTGAACCTGCTCAGGCTGCGTCTGCTGGAAAGCTAGGATGCGTTCCCGATTTTGCGGAACACGATTCAACGGGGACTTTGCGATTGGCCAATGGATTATGCGGCGGGCGGCAATTTTGCCGCCCGCCCAGGATGTTGACAAAGTCAACAGACTGCCAGAGGGATGCAAAAGCCTGCAAGACAAGGAAGCAAACTTGCAGGCAAGGGAGCTTACATGGACGTAAGTGACCGCAGACGGCAAGTGTGGCTGACGCAGTAAGCAAAAATTGCTACCAATTCTTATTCCTTCAGGGCAATTTTTGCGTTTGCAGGCTTTGTCAGCGCTCTGAGCGGGCGGCGAAATTGCCGCCCGCCAAAGTTTTCTTACAGCGCGGGGCGAGTGTCGGACGAATGCGCAAATACGCCGTATTTCCAAAGGCGGAATATTTTCGCAGGCAACGGGCATGCTATTCCCATCACGCCGGGAAAACCGGCGGAAAAGGAGTGGAAAAAACTATGCTGGATCGTACTTCGCTCGTCATCACCATACTGGGCGCCATCAACTGGCTGCTGGTGGGTCTTTTCCAGTTCGACCTGGTCGCCTACATCTGCGGCGGACAGGCCGCGGTGGTCAGCCGCGTGATCTACACGATTGTTGGCATCGCGGGATTGTGGTGCATTTCGCTGCTGTTCCGTGAGCGTCATCCTGCCCGCGAGGGCGAATGAGGCGGGGGCTGTTTCCCCCATTCATAGCGCGCTTCCCCGTCCGGAAGCGCGCTTTTATTCAGCGCAGGAATTTTTCCCGCTTTTTTCCTGGTTTGGAAACTTTTTGGGGCTGGGAAACGTCTAAAAATCGACGGTAAGACGAAAAATTCATGCCGGGGCGTTTCTTGCGTTTACAAAACGCGCGCACTGTGCTAAAATAAAGATACGGAGGTGTACATAAATGGGCAGGAAACGATATTTGCGCGTGCTTGTCTGCCTGACGCTCGCGTTGGCGCTTTTGCTGGGTACGACAGTCAGCGCGCAGGCCGCCGAAAGAACGGTGACGATCCTCCAATTGACAAATGATTACGTCTATATCCGCTCCAGTACGGGCGAAAACAGCCAGGTGATTGGCACGCTGCGCCAGGGTACGAAGATGTTCTATCTGGGCCGCAGCGGCAGCATGGCCTATGTTTGCACCACCAATGGCGTGCAGGGCTATGTCTATGCTGGATATCTGGAGAAATACGGAGAAGCGCGGCTTTGCAACATCTATTATGTACAAAGCTCGTCTTTGGCGGTATATTCTTCCGACAGCACCAGCTCCAGGCGCGTGACCACGCTGCCGAAAAACTACTATGTATTGCTCTCCGCCGCCAACGGGCGTTGGGGCCGCATCCGTTCGCTCAACGGCGGCAGCGGCTATGTGCTCCTGAGCGGCCTGAAACGCGCATCCACCTAGTGGGCGGCCGGCAGTGCCGGCTGACAGAGCTGCCGCGTTTGTGTGATCGCCCCTCTGCCCCGTGGATTATGGGGCAGAGGGGCTTTGTTGCGTTTTTGA
Source organism: Candidatus Pullichristensenella stercorigallinarum (assembly GCA_018712945.1). GTDB lineage: Bacteria > Bacillota > Clostridia > Christensenellales > Aristaeellaceae > Pullichristensenella > Pullichristensenella stercorigallinarum. The sequence continues at coordinate 3,462 of DVFZ01000032.1, forward strand.
TTGTTGGAGGGTGCGAAGCCCGCCGGGTGGCCCACGAGCAGGGGCCGCCCGGCTGTCGTTGTAACATCGGGGTGCCTCGCGGGAGCATATGAGATTCTCAAGGTGGGCGGCAGTGCCGCCTGCCAGCGCTGCCGCTCGTGAGTGTCGAACCCCTGCCCCGCGAGTAACGGTCAGGGGTTCTTTGTTGCGTTTCTGATTGAGCGAGGGTGCGAAGCGCGCCGGACGGCTCACGCGCAGGAGCCGCCCGGCTGTCGTTGTAACATCCGGGTGCCTCGCGGCAGCCAATGGGATTCTTAAGGGACAAGTCCCTTAAGCGGGTGCGGGCAGGGCCCGCCGTAGCCCCGCCGGAACCATGGCCCTGCGCGTGTGGCCAAACGTCAAAACACCCCGCCCGCCGTTCCCCGCGCGCCCGGCAACAGGCCAGCTTCCACGCGGGAAAATTTCGCCCGCCGCCATCATTTCAAAACCCCAAAATCGGGCGCGCGTCCTCCCGAAGCGCCCTTGCCGCAGGCAAGCAGCGTCGCCCCGCACCCACGCAGCGTCCCTTGCCCCACCGGGGCAAGGCAGCGCCAAATCCACCACACCACAGCGATTTCCACCCCAACACCAACAAAAAACGCCTCCCGCACGAGCGGGCCAAGCCCGTCAATCTGCCGCCAGAATCCCCCGCCGTCAACGCGCCCAATGTCAAGCCGCGTCCAGGCATAAATTACGGCCATCGCCAGCCTACAGACGCGCCCTATAACAACCCCGCCAGCAACGCACGCGCTCTTGAAAAGCATCCCCCTACAGCTTGCAGTATTATCCTTCCCATGCGTCCCTATTGCCGTCCTCGCTGTATCCCCCGTTCTTCTCCCCTGAGGAAACGGATATCAGGCGCATTGTCTATACTCCCACGCCCCGCCCATAGAGGGCGCTTTGCCGCACAGTCATGGCCGCCGCCAGAGCGTGTGGCGAAGTCCCATAAAGTATGAGCCCGCCAGTGCTCACGCGCCCTGAAAGCCATCGCGCAGCTGCCCCAGATGTTGCAAAAAACAGCCGCTTGGCCTCTTTTCTTGCAAAAAAAGATTGACGGTTTTACGCATAGTAATAAGCTCTCCGCAACCCCCTCTCCAAGCGGTGGTTTTCGTTGCACAAAAAAATTCCCGGCTCCTCCGCCGGGAATGAAACGCTCCTGTCAGGCCGCGTTCGCGGTTTCCGTCTCCCCATCCACCAGTGTGAACGTATCCGCAACGGCGCGCAAACGCTCCGCATAGTCGGCGGCTTCCTGCGAGCAAACGGTCATCAGGCTGTAGGCGCGATCTTCGCCCTCTATGATGTAGCATACGTAATCCACACCGGAGCGCGAAAGCGTGAACATGCGCGCGCTCTGGCCCGAAGCCAGCGTCACCGTGCCGCCATCCACATATGCCTCGCCGGTGAAACTGTCAATTTCGGCCTGTACGTCCTCGAGGCGCGAAACCATCAGGTATACCGGGCTGGCCGCGTCTTGCGTGGGCACGAGCAAATCGGTGTCCTCAATTACGCCGTCCAGATAAAATGAGAACGCCGTGGGATCGTAAGTCATCGTGTAGCCGTCGCCCAGTGCCTGCACCTGCTCCACCGCCGGGGTGGGCGACGCTTCGGCCCCGGCACATGCCGGCAGCGCCAGAAGCGCGCAAACTACGAACATCAGCAATTTTTTCATGGTCATCCCTCCTTTATCATGCCCTTTAGACGCCGGTGGGAGGGAATGGGTTCCGCCCGCCATAAAAAAGCCCCGTGCGCGACATAAACGGGTCATGGGAGGACGCGCTTCGCCGGAAACTTTCTTTGTGGCGCGTACCAGCATGCGGCCATATGGCGGAAAGGAATGAGATGATGAAAAACGCAAAATTTTCTCTGCCCAAAAGGTACTGGCTGGATCTGGCCCTCGCAGGCGTCCTGGCCGTCCTTTTGTTTGCAAATATTTTCGCAACGGACGCATTGACCGGCGATAAACCCATCCAGGCGTTCACGCGGCAGGACTGGCTCTCTCTGGCGCGGTTTTTGCTGGCCGAACTGATCGTTGGCGGCCTGATGGCTCTTTGCGGCCTAGGGGCCGGAAGGCTCTTTCGCCGCGACCGGCGGCAAATCGAACGGCACTGCGCGCAATTTCGCCGCGCCGGCCTTCAGCCCGGGGCGTGCGGCCTGCTCTGGGTTTCGTTTGACGGCCTTTCGCGCGCTCTGATTGCCCGGCGCGGGGACGTATGGAGCCTTCGCATCGAGGCGTTTGACGTAAACGCGGAGGAATGGCGCGTCGTTCCCGGCGTGCATTTCCTGCCCACGCTTGCGGACGTCAAAAAGACGCTGTTTTTTGATTGCAATTTCTTCTGCGCTGAAAACGCAGCCTTTGACAAGTACGGCAAAGTGGAATACAAAGACGGCGCGCCGTGACCGGCGTTTCTTCCCGCGCCGGTTCTCACACGCCGCGCCGGGCGTATTCCTCCAGCAGCGCCCGCACGCTCTGCGCGTCGCCCAGGGCGTTGACGCGCTCGCGCAGCCGCGCCGCGCCGGGCACGCCGCTGATGTACCAGGCCACGTGCTTGCGCATTTCCAACACGCCCTTGTTAGGCCCATAGAGCGCAAGCGCCATGTCCAGGTGGCGCAGCGCCGTTTCAAGCCTCGCTTCCAGCGTGGGCGGCGTCCACGCCTCGCCGCGCAGGGCGGCGTTGATTTCCGCGAACACCCAAGGATTGCCCTGCGCGGCGCGCCCCACCATCACCCGCGCGCAGCCGGTTTCCTCCAGCATGCGCCTGGCGTCCGCACCGCCGCGCACGTCGCCGTTGCCAAATACAGGGATGTCCACGGCGCGCACAACCGCGGCGATTACCCGCCAATCGGCCTGCCCGGCATAGAACTGGTCGCGCGTGCGGGCGTGGACGGCCACGGCGCGCGCGCCCTCGCCTTCGCAGATGCGGGCGATCTCGGCGGCGTTCACGCTTTGCGCGTCCCAACCGGCACGGATTTTGGCCGTCACCGGCAAATGCGTGGCGCGCACGGCGGCGCGCACGATCTTTCCCAGCAGCTCCGGTTCGCGCATCAGGGCGCTGCCCTCGCCGTTGCCAACGATCTTCGGCGCCGGACAGCCGAAGTTCAAGTCGATAAAGGCAAAGCCCTCGCCTTCCAGTTCCCGCGCGGCGCGTGCAATGTATTCCGGCTCGCGGCCAAAGAGCTGCAGGCCGGTCGCGCCCTCGCCGGGGAAGCGGGTGAGCAATTCCACGGCGTTGCGGTTTTTGCGCCCGGAAAACACCCAGCCCTTGGCCGAAAGCATCTCGCTCACCGCCCAGGCGGCCCCCTGCTCAAAACACAAAAGCCGCGTGGCCGCGTCGGTCACGCCCGCCATCGGCGCCAGCCCCGCGCCGGTGGGAGCGCCCGCTTCCCACGGCAGCGCCCGCGTCGCCATCGCGCATCCCTCCCCGTTGTTTCTCAAATCATAGCCGCCGGCCCCAAGGCCCGTAAGAACATGATTCCGGCGCCGTTCGCGCGCGGATTGCGTTTCCCCGGTTCCTTCGCAGGGGCAAACCAATATTTGCGCGCGGCCCTGGACAAAAAGCGCGGCGACGGGACAGGCGTTCCGCCGCCGCGAAGGGTTGACAAAGCAACGCCGGAGGTTCGCAGGCCCATTGGAAAGCCCCAAGCCTTTTTCCGGCCTTTCAAACCATCCGCCGCTTAGCCCTCGCGGTTGGTGATGAAGGAGTGCGGCGGCACGGACTTTGTCAGCCAGGTATTGCCGCCAATGACGCTGCCCTTGCCCACGGTCACATCGCCGCCGAGGATGGTGGCCCCGGCGTAGATAATCACGTCGTCCTCAATATTAGGATGGCGCTTGATGCCCTTGACGGGGTTGCCGTTTTCATCCTTGGGGAAGCTCTTCGCGCCCAGGGTCACGCCCTGATAGAGCTTTACATTGTTGCCGATGACGCAGGTTTCGCCAATGACCACGCCGGTGCCATGGTCGATGAAGAAGTGGCGGCCGATGGTGGCGCCGGGGTGGATGTCGATGCCGGTGCGGGTGTGGGCGTACTCGGTGAGTATGCGCGGCACCACCGGCAGGCCGCGCACGAACAGTTCGTGGGCGATGCGGTAGGTGCTCACCGCCTCAATCGAGGGGTAGCTCAGCAGGATTTCCTCCATGTAGCGCGCCGCCGGGTCGCCGTCGTAAGCCGCGCGCAAATCCTCGGTGAGCATTTCGCGCAGCGGCAAAAGCGCCTTGAGAAAGTCCAGCACCAGGCCGTCCGCGCGTTCCTTGCACTTCTGGCGGTCGCAACCCTCGCGCCCCTGCCGGTCGCACTGGCCGATGAACACATCCCGGGCGATGGCCTTGAGCTGCTCCGCCGTGGCGTAGAGCCGCTCCTCCGAAAGCGTTACCAAATGCCCGGGCGTGGCCGCGTCCACCTCGTAAAGCGCCGGGAACAGCGCCGATTTCACCGTCTCCAAAAAGGTGATGGCGCGCGAGCGCAGGCCATAGCCGCCGATGGAGCGGGCGTCCATCTCGTTTAAGTTGATCTGCGCCAGCGAATGGGCCAGGCCCCGGGCCTCGTCATCCATCCATTGTTTCAATTCGCTCATAAAACCTCTCGCTTTCACCGGCGGAAAGCCGCCGCCGGACGGCCCGCGCAAATCGCCTGCGCGAATGCGCCCCAATCATGGCGCAGTGCCGCCAGCCCAGGCTGGGCAGACACAAAACGCAACCACACAAGCGCCGGCCCTGCCATTCCCTCGCGGGCGGCAACGCCGCGCCCTGCCGGAACTACGGCCAATTCAGAACCACGCCGGGGCGGTTTCCCAGGCCGCAATCTGGCCACAAACCGTCGGCGCGCCTGCCCAACCAAGCCGGGATTGCCGGATTGTCCATGCGCCGTTGCATAACGCGCGCGTCCCGGCCGCTCAGCCCTCGAAAAGCCCTGTAGACAGGTAGCGTTCGCCGCCGTCGGGCAATATGGCCACCACCGCGCCATCCAGCCCCGGCGCCACGCGCTTTGCCGCCGCCAGCGCCGCGCCCGCGGAGATGCCCACCAGCACGCCCTCGTGCCGCGCCATTTCCCGGGCCATGGCATAGGCTTCCGCATCCGTAACGGTGCAGATTTCGTCCAGCAAACCGCGGTCGAGCGCCTTTGGCACAAAGTTTGCGCCAATGCCCATGATGCCGTGCGGCCCGGCGTGCCCCTGCGAAAGCAGCGGCGAGGAGGCCGGCTCTACGGCGATGGCGCGCACGGCGGGGTTTAGCCGCTTCAGATAGCGCGCCGTGCCGGTAATGGTGCCGCCCGTGCCGACGCCGGCGACGATGGCGGCAAGCCCTTTCCCCAGGTCATCCCAGATCTCCGGGCCGGTGGTCTTTTCGTGGGCGGCGGGATTGGCCGGGTTGTCAAACTGCCCCGCCAGCACCGCGCCGGGCGTGGCCTGAATGATCTCGTTCGCCCGCTTCACCGCGCCGGCCATGCCCTCGCCGCCGGGCGTGAGCACCAGCTTCGCCCCATATGCGGAAAGCAACATGCGCCGCTCGGCGCTCATCGTTTCCGGCATGGTCAAGACCAGCTGATAACCGCGCGCCGCGCACAGCGCCGCCAGCGCCACGCCGGTGTTGCCCGAAGTCGGTTCCACCACCGTACCGCCCGGCTTCAGCAGGCCGCGCGCCTCCAAATCGTCCAGCATGGATCTCGCCGCGCGGTCCTTGGCGCTGCCGGCCGGATTCAAGTATTCGAGTTTCGCATAAATATCCATATTCGGAAACAGGCGGTTCAGCCTGAGCAGGGGCGTTTTGCCGATCAACGCCTCCGCGCTTTGCACGATAGCCATGAAAATACCTCCTTTGCGCCCATTTATTATAGCAGAAAGCCCGCCCTTGCGCAACGGCGGCTTTTGTGGTATCCTTTGTCGTATGAATACCGTAATCGTCGCTGAAAAGCCGTCCGTGGGGCGCGATATCGCCCGCGTGCTGGGGGCAAACCGGCCGGGGGACGGCTGTCTTTCCGGAAACAACTATATTGTGACCTGGGCGCTGGGCCACCTCGTTTCGCTCATGGAGCCGGACGAGCTGGACGAGCGCTACCGGCGTTGGCGAATGGCCGACCTGCCCATCCTGCCTGCGGACATCCCCTTGAAAGTGCTGCCCGCCACCCGCTCCCAATTCGCCATCGTCAAAAAGCTGATGAACGACAGGGATACCGGCGAAATCGTCTGCGCCACAGACGCGGCCCGCGAGGGCGAATTGATTTTCCGCTATATCTACCGCATGGCGGGCTGCAAAAAGCCGGTCAAGCGGCTGTGGATTTCCTCGATGACCGACGCGGCCATCCGCAAGGGCTTTGCCGAGCTGCGCCCCGCCGCCGATTACGACGCTCTCTATGAAAGCGCCCGCTGCCGTTCGCTGGCGGACTGGCTGGTGGGCATGAACGCCTCGCGCGCCTTTACGCTGCGCTACGGGGCGCTTCTGCCGCTGGGCCGGGTACAGACGCCGACGCTGGCCCTGCTGGTCAAGCGCGACCGCGAAATCGCCGAATTCGTGCCCCGCGACTATTGGGAGGTGCGCGCCAATTTCGGCGACTTCGAGGGCCTTTACTACGACCCCGAAACCCGCGAAAGCCGCGCCGCCACCAAGGAACAGGCCGAAAAAATCAAGCGCGAGGCGCAGGGCAAGGAGGGCGAAGCGGTGGAAAGCCGCCGCGAGCTCAAGCGCGTGCCCCCGCCGCGCCTTTACGACCTGACCACGCTGCAACGCGATGCCAACCGCCGCTTCGGCTTTTCCGCGGACAAAACGCTGAAGTTGGCGCAGGCCCTCTACGAGCGCCACAAGGCCATCACCTATCCGCGCACGGACAGCCGCTGCCTGCCGCCGGACATGCGCGAAAAGGCGCTGAAGGCGCTTTATAACCTGCCGCCAAAATACCGGCCGCTGTTGCAGCCGCCTTTTGACCGCGATATGAACGCAAAGCGCTTCTACGACGCTTCCAAGGTCTCCGACCACCATGCCATCATCCCCACCGAGCGCCGCCCCGGGGCCATGACCGCGGACGAGGAAAAACTCTACGACCTGATCGCCCGCAGCCTCATCGCTGCCCATTATCCGGACTATACCTACGAATCCACGCGCCTGCGCGTGCTGGTGAGCGGCCATGAATTCCGCGCGGGCGGCTCGGTGCCCAAAGACCTGGGCTGGCGCCAGGTGATTTCCCCCGCCGGGGAAAAGGAAAAAGAAACGCCCCTGCCGGACGTGCGCGAGGGCGAGAAGCGCGTGGCGCAGAAGGTATCCGCCCGCAAAAAGCAGACCAAGCCCCCGGAAAAGCTCACCGACGCCACGCTGCTTTCCCTGATGGAGCACGCCGGCCAGGAACTGGAGGACGAGGAATTGCGCGAGCGCATGAAGGCCTCTGGGCTGGGCACGCCCGCCACCCGCGCCGCCACCATCGAGCGGCTCATACAGGTGGGGCTGGCCGAGCGCAGCGGCAAGAGCATCGTCTCCACGGAGAAGGGCCGCAAGCTCATCTCCGTCGCCCCGGACGCCATCACCTCCGCCGCCACCACCGGCAAGTGGGAAAAGGCCCTCAACGATATGGCCGTCAACCCCGACGCCGTGGCGCGGGAGCAGCGGCAAAAGCGGTTTATGGAGGGCATTCGCCGGTTTACGGTATTTCTGGTGGAGGCGGCGAAACAGGCCCCGTCCGGCGTGCGCTTCGAGCGCGAGGCGGCCAGGCCGAAAAAGGGCGGCGGGCAAAAAGCGCCCAAAACGCCCGTTCAGAAAAAGACTTCAGTCGTTCAAGACAGCAATGCGAATAAGCAGACTAAAGTCTGATAATATAGAGCAAAATGCCGTCTTATTTTGCGCATAAAGGCAAGCGCGCACGGATGGACGGGATCTGTGTGCGCCTGCCTTTGCAGAAATGGCCGCGCCGCTCCCGCAGCCAAACCGGGGCGCTTTTTGCGCGCAGGATGCCGCCGCAGGGCCGCTCCCCGCGTTGCAAATTCCATCGGCCCCATCTGCTTTTCCAGGGGAGCGATTTTGCGCGTTCCTATGGTAAAGTTTTGCAAAGCGTGTTGCCGCACGCTATTTTTTATGTTAGAATCATCCGGATATACCGGGTTGGAGGAAAAAATTTATGACTTACCGGCATACATTGTACGCAAGCTATCTTGGATACGTGACGCAGGCAATCTGCAACAACCTGCCGCCGCTTCTGTTCGTAACCTTCAACGAACGCTTTGGGGTGACGCTGGGGCAGCTCGGCCTGCTGGTTTCCATCAACTTCGCCATACAGATGCTGGTGGACCTGCTCTCCGCGCGTTATGTAGACCGCATCGGCCACCGCCGGGCGGTGGTCCTGGCGCAAGGCATGTCCACGGCGGGGCTTTTGCTGTTGGGCGTGCTGCCCTATGTGCTGGAAAACGCCTTTATCGCCATCCTCATTCCCATCGCCATTGGCGCGGTGGGCGGCGGGCTGCTGGAAGTGCTGGTCAGCCCCATCGTGGAAGGGCTTCCGGGGGAACACAAGGAAAAGGCCATGAGCCTTCTGCACTCGTTTTACTGCTGGGGGCATGTGGCGGTGGTGCTGCTCTCCACGGCCTATTTTGCCCTGGCTGGCGTGGAAAATTGGCGCTACCTGCCGCTAATCTGGGCAATCCTGCCCTTCGCAAACGCATTTTTATACGCAAAAGTGCCCATGCAGCCGCCGTTGGCGGAGCACGAGCGCATGCCGCTCAAAACGCTGTTTTCGAAGAAAGTCTTCTGGCTGTTCCTTTTGATGATGGTATGCGCGGGCGCGAGCGAACAGGCCATGAGCCAGTGGTCCAGCCTGTTTGCCGAGCGCGGCCTTTCCGTGGGCAAGGCCATGGGCGATCTGCTCGGTCCCTGCGCGTTCGCGGCGCTGATGGGGCTGGCGCGGCTTTTATACGGCCTGCTGGGCGATAAACTGAATGTGCGGCGGGCAATGGCGCTTTCCGCGGCGCTGTGCGTGGGCTGTTATGTCCTCGCCGCCAACGCGCCGCACCCCTTGCTGGGGCTGCTGGGCTGCGCGCTGACGGGCTTTTCGGTGGGACTGATGTGGCCGGGTACGTTTTCAATCGTGGCGCGCGCCTACCCACAGGGCGGCACGGCCATGTTTGCGATCCTGGCGCTGGCGGGCGACGTGGGTTGCGCGGCGGGGCCGGGGCTGGTGGGCCTGGTATCCGGCGGCGCGGGCCTGAGCGCCGGGCTGATGGTTGCCTGCATATTCCCGGTGCTGATGCTGGTGTCGGCGCTGGTTTCGGCGCGGCGATAAGATGCCATTCGGGCGATGCACGCATGCGCGCCCATTGCAGCCGCGCGGCCCATTCGCCGGGGCGCCGTCCAAATCGCCTGCGGCACGGCGCCCCGGTGGGCGGATTTTCCGTTCCCTCGTAAATGCGGTCGATGGTCAGTCGCATTTTTGTACAATCATGACCACCGGCTAAGCCGGTGGTTTGACGAAGCCCTATAAGGGCATGATCCCGGCAGCGCTCGCGCGCTCTGAATTGCCGGCTCATGCACCGCTTCCCCTGGATGCTGCTCAAAGCAGCTCTTTTCCCGCTTTGCGTCATGTTTCTCTCAGCACGTCTCCCGTTTGTTGGAAAACGGTTTGACGATTCCGGGCATCGCTATAAGCGCCGTTTTTTCCATAAAAACGGGGCATGGATACAACGACGGCCGCAGCAGACGCGCGTAAAAAGAATAACGGGGCGATTATTCACTTTCGTGAGATCAGGAGCATGGCGCAAGTGGCGATTTTTCAGCTTGCGTGAATGGCCATGCCTTGCGGGGCTTTGTCAAACCGCCGGACTGCCGCGTGAATTTCCATGCTGCCCTCTTGCAAAGGGGTATTTCCATAAGGCGGCCGCCCATGGCCACGCACAGAATCGGAGGAACGACCATGGATAAGCAGCAGGTGCTTGCCTTTCTAAGCAGCCAAAACATCCCCTACGAAATAACCGAACACGCGGCCGTATACAACATGGCCGAGGCCGCCGCCATACCCATGCCCTATCCGGAGGCGGACGCCAAAAACCTGCTCGTGCGGGACGCAAAGCGGGAGCATTACTACATGATTACCGTGCGGGGCGACAGGCGCGTGGATTTGAAGGCGTTCCGCCGCCAATACCAGACCCGCGCCCTGTCCTTTGCCACCGCGCCGGAGCTGATGGAACTTCTGGGCCTGATCCCTGGCGCAGTCACGCCTCTGGGCCTTTTGAACGATGAACGCCGCCGCGTGGCGCTGTATCTGGACAAGGCGTTTATGGAAGCGCCCGGACGAATCGGCGTGCACCCCAATGACAATACAGCCACGCTCTGGCTAAAAACAGAGGATTTGATCGCCATAGTGCGCGGGCATGGCAACGCAGTACATCTGGCGGAGCTTTAGGGGCGTTCCCCATTTTCCGCGCATGCCCGGCCCGCCTTAGCGCACAATGCGGCGCTGCAAAAGCAGACTTCCACTGGCCCGCACCGCCGCCGGCTTTTGCCCGCCCTTGCGCGCAACGCGCTTCGCCACCGGCTTGCCTCGGCGCTCTGCCCATGTCCGGCGCTATCCGCCCCGCGCCCGCCAGCGTCGCTTTGTGCAAATACCCCGTTTATGTCCGGCACTTCGTTCATGCCCGGCAGGCAGTGCAACGGCTAACAGGAAATGGTTTGCGTAAATAAACGAGAGCGCTTGGCCTGATCGCGCAATACAGCGTCTTTTTTGCCCCGCCCCTGTGGCCTGCGCGCATCCCGCGCTTTCATTTCCACAAATCACGCCACATTTTCCCTCTTTTCGCAGGGCATGTTTTGGCCGCTTACGCCTCCGCCGCTTGTCCATAGGTTTTTTCCAAGTCCTTCGGATGTTTCAGGGTATGGGCGGCGTGACGGCCTCGATTTGCAGGCAGGCGGGTTCGTCGGTGGCGGCGCAGACCAGGCAATCGCCCACCTCGCCACGGGCGAGGCAGGCCACGCGCGTCCCGAGGCGGTATATCTCTGTTTCCCCAGCGCAGAGGGTGCGAAAGCCGCCGGAAAGCCCCGCCCCGGTGAGCTTCAAATAGCTTTCGATCCCCACCCATTCGCGCACAGGCACAGCGGCGGTGCGCTCCCGGCGCTCGATATCCACGCCTACCGCGGCGCTGTGCAGCGCGCACACGGCCCAATCCCCCGCGTGGGCGAGGCTGATAAAAAGTTCCCCGCTCGTTTCCAGCACCGGCTTGCCCCCCGGCAGGCGACGATAGGCGGGCGGGGGCGCATAGCCGTCCATATGGCGGGAAAGCGCCGCGTTGAGCGCCAATTCCACGCCCAGAGAGCGGCGGCGGTCGTCGATCCTCCGAATTGCCGCCATGCGCTCGCGCCGGCCGGGAGAAACAAACGCCGCCCACACGGCGCTGTCTGGATTCAACGCAGAAACGTTGAGGGCATAAAGATATATGGTATTCATGCCATGCCTCCTTGGCAGCTTGTAAGTGCCCAGGCCAGATGGCCCGGGTTGCCGGAACAAGCGGCGCTTTCCGATGCTGTCCGCCACCGCGTTTTTCTCCAGCCATGCTTTCCGCGCGCAGGCGCTTCCCTGCCTGTGGTTTTTCAGAAGATACGCCAAATCTGCTGTGCAGAAGCGCACCACCATGGCCGCATCTCTGTTTCGTACGGAGTGCGACGCCCTCTTACAGCGATTCGCTCAGGGATTTCAACCTGCCCTGAACTTTCACGACAACGCAACCAAACCGGCCGTCTCCGCCCTTCCCTTACAGAGCTACGGGCGGTCTCCACTCGCCTCGGCGGCAATGGCGCTGCGGTTCGCAATCGCGGTTGTCCGCCTGTGCCGCCTGCATAAATCGGGCGAAATTCCAACCGCTCGTGCCCACCCCCATACTTTCAGTATCTTTTCCAGCCATCAGGCGGCCAAGAAGCTGGCAAAATCCATAAAGGGCTGATTCCGATCGCGGTCAAGGACTCTGAGAAAACATTTTGCGCCGCGCTTCCCGGCATCCCAAAAGCAATCACAGATTGCCGCGCTGTTCTTCTCCGGCGCTTCCATTGCTGCCCTTGCCGCGTTCGCGTCTCCCCATTTCCCTCTCATGAAATGCCGGTCTTTGACGCATGACGTTCAGCTTCCCCGAACCCGCGCTTGAAGCGGGCTTCTTGTCGAATCCCGTCCCGGGCTCGGCTGTGGTTGAATAAACCTATACGGGCATACTCCCGGCGGCGTTCACGCGGCGAATGGCCGCGCATGCGCCGTTTCCCTTGAATGTCGCTAAACGCGACCCTTTGTCCCTCGCATTGGCTTTTGTCTATACGCTTTCTTTTTGCCGGAAAAGCGTCTGGCAGTTTTACGCATCCCGATAAGCTCTCCGGCGTCCCGCTCCAAAGTGCAGGGGGTACACAAAAACTGCGCCGGGGAACGTTCCCCGGCGCAACAGCGCTTATTTACACAAGCTCCAGAATGACCATCTCGGCGCCGTCGCCGCGACGGGGGCCCTTCTTGACGATGCGGGTATAGCCGCCGCCCTGGCCCTTTTCCGCGGCGCGCTTCTTATACTTGGGCGCGATTTCGCGGAAGAGCTTTTCCACGACCGGATGCTTGACGTTCTTGACGCGCTCTTTGAAATCATCCCGGTCTTCTTCCTTGCCCTGTACCGGGGGGATTTCGTACAGATAGCGCATCACGTAACGGCGGGCCGCCAGACGGGCGGGGCTGTCGTTGACGACGTCGAGCACGACGATCTGCTGCTTGTCGTTCTTGGTCTCCTTCTTCAGTTCGATGGTATTGTCACACTCGCGCAGGGCGACGGTGATCAGCCGCTCCGCCAGGGAGCGCACTTCCTTCGCGCGCGTCAGCGTGGTTTCAATCCTGCCGTACCAGATCAGGTTGGTCACCTGGTTGCGCAGAAGCGCCATGCGCTGATCGGTCGGCCGGCCCAGCTTGCGATTGGCCATAACGGGTTCCTCCCTTGAAATTGTGTTATTCGTCCGAGGACTTGAGGGCCAGCCCCAGTCCGATGAGCTTCTGCTCGACTTCCTCGAGCGACTTTTTGCCCAGGTTGCGCACCTTCATCATGTCTTCCTGGTTGCGCTGGACGAGTTCGGCGACGGTATTGATGCCCGCGCGCTTCAGGCAGTTGAACGCGCGCACGGAGAGATCGAGTTCCTCGATAGTCATCTCCAGCACCTTTTCCTTGCTGTCGTTTTCCGGCTCGTTATAGTCCACGCGCACCACGTTCACCGTCAAATCAATAAACAGGCGCATGTTGTTGGTGATGATCTGTGCGGCGCTGGCCAGCGCTTCCTTGGGCAGGATGCTGCCGTTTGTCCACACCTCGATGGTGAGCTTGTCATAGTCCGTCACCTGGCCTACGCGGGTGTCTTCCACGGCATAGCTGACCTTGCGGATCGGGGTGAAGATGGAATCAACCGGGATCACGCCGATGGGCATGCCGCCAACCTTGTTGCGCTCCATGGCAAGCTGCTTGTTGCGCTCGGCGGAAACGTAGCCACGACCCTTTTCCAAGGTGATCTGCATTTGCAGATGCGCGCCGTCGGACAGGGTAGCGATGTGCAGATCCGGGTTGATGATTTCCACTTCGTCATCGGCGCGAATATCGCCGGCCTTTACTTCGCAGGGGCCGACCGCGTCGATCATGACCACTTTGGGAAGCTCGGTATACAGTTTGGCGGAAAGCAGCTTGACGTTGAGGATCAGCTCCGCGACGTCCTCCTTGACGCCGGGAACGGTCGAGAACTCATGCTGTACGCCCTCTATGCGCACGCTGGTGGCGGCCACGCCCGGCAGGGAATTGAGAAGCACCCTGCGCAGGGAGTTGCCCAGCGTCTGACCAAAACCGCGCTCCAGGGGATTTACGACGAATTTGCCATAGCGGTTGTTGTCGCCTATTTCCACCCGTTCGATTTTCGGCTTTTCGATTTGATCAATCATTCAGCGTTTCCTCCTCTCCTATCGCGGCGCACACTTGCGCTGCAACCGCGGAGTGTGCCCCGCGCAAATGCGCGGAGCGTTTGATGCGCTGATCTTTTCAGCATTTAGCGGGAGTAAAGCTCGACGATCAAGTTCTCGGACACCTCGTAATCGATATCCTCACGGGCGGGCAGGGCCACGATCTTCGCCTCAAAAGACTCGGGCTCGCGCTCGATCCACTGGGGCATCGCCTTCTTGCCGTATTCCTCGATCAGGGCCTTAAACTTCGCCGACGCGCGCGACTTTTCGCACACGGCGATCACGTCGCCCACCTTGACCTGGCAGGAGGGGATGTTGCAGCGCTTGCCATTGATGGTGAAATGGCCGTGGTTAACGAGCTGACGCGCCTCGCGGCGGGTAGCGGCCATGCCCATGCGGTACACCACGTTGTCAAGGCGCCTCTCAAGCTCCTGCAGCATGATTTCGCCGGTGATGCCCTTTTTGCGCTCGGCCTTCTCGTAATAGCGATGGAACTGCTTTTCCAGAACGCCGTAAATGAACTTTACCTTCTGCTTTTCATTGAGCTGGCGTCCGTACTCGGACTGCTTGCGGCGCACATGCGCCTTGGGGTTGCGCTTGGTCTCCTTGGAGTAGCCAAGCACCGCGGGAGACAAACCCAGCGCCTTGCACCTTTTGAGAACGGGCTGTGTATTCTTGGCCATGTTTGGTATCCTCCCTAATTACACTCTTCTGCGCTTGGGCGGACGGCAGCCGTTGTGCGGAATCGGCGTAACGTCCTTAATCATGGTGACCTCCAGGCCCGCCGCCTGCAGCGAGCGGATGGCGGCCTCACGTCCGGAACCGGGGCCCTTGACGTAGACATCCACCGTCTTGAGGCCATATTCCTTGGCGTGGGTGGCGGCGGTTTCCGCGGCAGACTGCGCGGCAAACGGCGTGGACTTCTTGCTTCCGCGGAAGCCCAGGCCACCGGCCGAAGCCCAGGACAGGGCGTTGCCGTTCAGATCGGTGATGGTCACGATGGTATTGTTGAAAGAAGAGCGGATATGGGCCGCGCCGCGCTCGACGAGCTTTCTTTCACGACGCTTGCGCGTAACCCTTTTCAGCTTCGGCTTTGCCATAGCGATGATTCCTCCCTAAATTTCTGGCGTCAAACGTTACTTGGCCTTCTTCTTGCCGGCGGCCTGCTTCTTGGGGCCCTTGCGGGTGCGGGCGTTCTGCTTGGTGTTCTGCCCGCGCACGGGAAGCCCGCGGCGATGGCGCAGCCCGCGGTAGCAGCCGATCTCCATCAAGCGCTTGATGTTCATGGAGACCTCACGGCGCAAGTCGCCCTCCACCTTGAGGTGGTGGTCGATATAATCGCGCAGGGCGCTGATCTCGTTTTCGGAAAGATCCTTGACGCGCGTATCGGGGTTGATGCCAGTTGAGGCGATGATTTCGTCCGCGGTCGTGCGGCCGATGCCGTAGATATAGGTCAGGGCGATCTCAATGCGCTTTTCCCTGGGAAGGTCTACGCCTGCGATTCGTGCCATAGGTTCAATGCACCTCCAAATTGGTTGGCTCTTTTTGCGCCGGGATTGCCGGCGGTTGGCCATGCGTCTGGCGACACGCACGGCGCGGAAATATTGAAAGGCCGCCGAAACCCGCGAAGCGGGCAGCCGCTCCGGTGGCCGATCTGTTTTTCATGCGCCCGGGATCTGCCCGGGCATGGCTGCGCTCCCCGCCCAGAAAGCGGGGAGACGCTCCCTTAGCCCTGCTTCTGCTTATGCTTGGGGTTTTCGCAGATGACCATCACACGGCCCTTGCGCTTGATGATCTTGCACTTTTCGCAGATGGGCTTCACCGAAGGCCTTACTTTCATGGTCGTTTCCTCCTTCAAGTCGGGCTAAGAAGCCCTTAGTTCTTGCTGCGCCAGGTGATCCGCCCGCGGGTCAGGTCATAGGGCGAAAGCTCTATGGTGACCTTGTCGCCGGGATAGATGCGGATGTAGTTCATACGCATTTTGCCCGAAACATGGGCCAGGATCTTGTGTCCATTGGGCAGCTCTACTTCAAACATGGCGTTGGGGAAGGATTCCGTGACAACGCCCTCGACTTCGATAACATCAGACTTGGACAAGTTTTTCCTCCTCCTCGCATATCCACTGACGCAACTGGTGGTTTTCCAGCCTCCGGCCCTCCGCCACATCGCCCAACAGGGCGGGCAGGGGCTGAAGATGCTTTTTGCGCTTCTTCTTGGGGCGGTCGAGCGTGCGCAGGCGGCCATCGCAGGTGAGCACGAAATCATCGTCGATCACCTCGACCACCACGCACAGCCTTCCCGCGTCCCTTCCGGCTTTGGAACGGGCCAAACGGCCCTTCTCTACGCACAGGGCGCTCATCGCGCCATCTCCTTTACGTTTGCGCCGGGGAAGGAAAGCACCTCCGGCTCGCCGTCGGTCACCAGAACGGTGTGCTCGTAATGCGCGCAAAGGCTGCCATCGCGTGTAGCCACCGTCCAGTCGTTGTCGTAGAGATACACATGCCAGTCGCCCCGGGCGATCATCGGCTCAATGGCCAGCGTCATCCCCGCCTGCAGGCGCACGCCGCGCCCAGGCTTGCCAAAGTTGGGGATGGACGGATCTTCGTGCATCTCGGTGCCGATGCCATGGCCGCACAAATCGCGGATCACGCCGTAGCCCTGGGCTTCGGCATAGCTCTGCACCGCGTGGGAGATGTCGCCCAACCGGTTGCCGGGACGGGCCTGGTTCGCGCCCAGCCAGAAACACTTTTCCGTATCGCGGATGAGCTTCTCGGCCTCAGCGCTGCCGGAGCCAACCAGCGCGGAAAAAGCGCTGTCGGACTGCCAGCCGTTGAGGATCACGCCGCAGTCCACGCTCAAAAGCTGGCCCTCGCGCAAATGATCCTTCGTGGCAAAGCCGTGCACGACCTGGTCGTCCACGGATGCGCAGATGGAGAAGGGAAAGCCCTCAAAACCCTTGAACGACGGGATGGCGCCCGCGTCGCGGATCATTTTTTCCGCCATGCGGTCAAGTTCCAACGTGGTCACGCCGGGCTGGATGGCTTGGCGGAGCGCTTCAAGCACCTGATGCAGAAGCGCTCCGGCCGCGCGCATCTTTTCGACCTGGGCGGCGGATTTGATGGTAATCATGCGCACTCCAAAGCCGCGACGATGCTTTCCAGCACGTCCTCGGGGGGGCAATCGCCATCGACAGTCCTGAGTTTGCCTTTGCCCTCATAGTAACCAATCAGCGGCGCGGTCTGCTCGTGGTAGACCTTAAGGCGCTGGCGGATGGTAACGGGCTGGTCGTCATCGCGGTGGGTGAGCGTCCAGCCGCAAACCGGGCAGGTGCGTTCGTCCGTCAGTTTGGAGATGTGGAATGTGCCGCTGCACTTGCCACAGACCCGCCGGCCGGTAAGCCGCTCAAGCAGGCGCTCGTCCGGCACGGCGATGTTGACCACGCAGTCCGGCGCGGAGATGCCTTCCAAGGCCTCGGCCTGTTCTACCGTGCGGGGGAAGCCGTCGAGCAGGTAGCCGTTCTGGCAATCGGACATCGAAAGGCGTTCGCGCACCATTTCGATGAGCACCTCGTCTGGCACAAGCTGGCCCGCGTCCATGAATTGCTTGGCCGCAAGGCCCATGGGCGTCTCGTTGCGCACAGCCGCACGCAGCATATTGCCGGTGGAGATGTGCGGCACGTTCAGGCGCGAGCTTACGCCCAACGCCTGTGTGCCCTTACCCGCACCTGGCGGGCCGAGAAAAATCAGCTTCATATTCCGTCCCCCTCGCTAGTTCAGGAAGCCCTTGTAGTGCCGCATGGTCATCTGGCTCTCCAGCTGGCGCATGGTTTCCATGGCGACCGAAACCGCGATGAGCATCGACGACGCCGCAAACGGCAGGGATATGCCGCAGATGGCGTAAATGATCGTGGGCAGCACCGCGAGTACAGCCAGGAACAGCGCGCCAAAGAGCGTTATCCTTCTGGAAATGCGCAGGATAAAGTCCGAGGTCGGCTTGCCCTGGCGGATGCCGGGAATCATGCCGCCGTTCTGCTGCATGTTCTTGGCGATCTCGACGGGGTTGAAGGAGATCGAGGAGTAGAAGAACGTGAAGGCGACAATGAGCAGGGCGAAAATCAGCTGATAGCCCCAGCTCATGGCATGCACGTTGCTATTCCACCACTGGCTGAACCCCCAGTTCGGGAAGAATGCCAGGATGGTGGAGGGGAACTGCATAATCGCAGAGGCGAAGATCAGCGGGAGCACGCCGCTCGCGTTGATCTTCAGGGGAATGTGGGTGGACTGGCCGCCGTACATCTTGCGGCCGACCACGCGCTTGGCGTACTGCACCGGCACGCGGCGCTCGCCCAGATCGACGAACACAACGCCCACGACCAGAACCAGGAATACCACGATCATGCCGATGAAGTTGCCAACCGGGAACTGGCTGATATCCACAAACAGCGTGTAGATATAACTGCCAATGGTGCCGGCAAAGTTGGAGATGATGCCGGCGAAAATCAGAAGGCTGATGCCGTTGCCAACGCCGTTTTCCGTGATGCGCTCGCCAATCCACATGGCCAGCGCGGTACCGGCGGCCAGGCAGAAGCCGATGGTAATCAGGCCGAGCGCGCCCTGGGTGGAAGCGCCCAGACCCGCGGTCAGCGCCACAGCCTGGATGAAGCCAAGGCCGACGGTCACATAGCGGGTAATCTGCGCGATCTTTTTGCGTCCTTCCTCACCCTGCTTGTTGAGCTCCTCCAGCTTGGGGATCGCCACGCAGAGCAGCTGCATGATGATGGAAGCATTGATGTAGGGCGTAATGCCCATGGCCATAATCGAGTAGTTGGCCAAATCCGCGCCGGTCATCTGGTTGATGAAGCCCAGCAGGGAATAGGTTTCCAACGCATTCTGGATGCGGGAAGTATCCACACCCGGGGTGGGGATGAAGCACAGCACGCGATAGATCAGCAGCATCAGAAGCGTGTAAAGAATCTTCTTGCGCAGATCCGCGATCTTCCAGGCATTCTTCAGCGTCTGAAACATATCAGATCACCTCGGCCTTCCCACCGACCGCCTCGATCTTCTCCTTCGCGGTGGCGGTAAACTTGCTGGCCAACACCGTGAGCTTTTTCGTCAGTTCGCCGTCGCCCATGATCTTGACGCCGTCGCCGATTTTCTTGATGATACCCATCTCGATCAGCTCTACGGGGGTGACGGTTGCGCCGTCGTCGAACACCTCAAGGCGGGCGACGTTGATCGCCACATACTCCTTGCGGAAGTTGTTGGTGAAGCCACGCTTGGGCAGGCGCATGGTCAAGGGCATCTGGCCGCCTTCGAAGCCGGGGCGCTTGCCGCCGCCGGAGCGCGCCTTGGCGCCCTTGTGGCCCTTGCCGGAGGTCTTGCCAAGTCCCGAGCCGATGCCTCGGCCCAGACGCTTGCGAGCGCTGGTCGCGCCGTCCGCGGGTTTGAGTTCGTGAAGTTTCATCTCGGGACCTCCTTAGTCTTCAATCTCCTCGACCTTGACCATGTGCCTGACCTTGAAGATCATGCCGCGAATGGCAGGGTCATCGTTTTTGACGACCGTGTGGCCGATCCTGTGCAGGCCCAGCGCCTTGATGGTGGCAATCTGGTCCTTGAGGCAGGCGATGGTGGAGCGGGTCTGGGTGATCTTCAGCTTCATGTTCGCTTACCTCCTTAACCCAGGATCTCTTCCACGGTCTTGCCGCGCAGTCGGGCGACTTCCTCGGCGCTGCGAAGCTGCTTGAGGCCCTCGAGCGTAGCCTTGACCATGTTGATCTTGTTGTTGGAGCCGATGGACTTGGTGACGATGTCCTTGATGCCCGCGGCTTCGAGGACGGCGCGCACCGGGCCGCCGGCGATGACGCCGGTACCTTCAGGCGCCGGCAGGAGCTTTACTTTGCCGGTGCCGAACACGCCGGTCACCTCGTGGGGAATGGTGGTGCCGGAGATGGGGATGGTGCGCATCTCCTTCTTCGCGGCGTCGAGGCCCTTGCGGATGGCCTCGGGAATTTCGGCGGCCTTGCCCATGCCGCAGCCGACGCGGCCCTTTTCATCGCCCACGACCATCAGGGCGCTGAAGCGCATGTTGCGGCCGCCCTTGACGGTCTTGGAAACGCGGTTGACCGCGACCAGTTTTTCTTTGAACTCGCTGATCTGCTCGTTATTGCGCTGCATTGAGCGTTTCCCTCCTTGCTTAGAAGTCCAGTCCGCCCTCGCGAGCGCCTTCGGCCAGCTTTGCCACGCGGCCGGTGTAGATGTAGCCGCCGCGGTCGAAGACGACCTCTTTGACGCCCTTGGCCAGGGCGCGCTCGGCCACGGTCTTGCCCACGAGCTTGCTGGCGGCCTTCTTGTCCATCTCGCCGATCTGCGAGGCGATCTCCTTTTCCACGGTGGAGGCGGCGGCCAGCGTGTTGCCGGCGACGTCGTCGATCACCTGGGCGTAGATGTGCGCGTTGCTGCGATAGACACACAACCGGGGGCAGGTGGGCGTCCCGCTGATCTTTTTGCGCACGCGCTCGTGGCGGATCCGCCGCACTTCGTTGCGGTCACGCTTGTTAAACATATGCGGTTACCTCCCTTTCTTACTTACCGGTCTTGCCTTCCTTGCGGCGGATGTGCTCGTCCTCATAGCGGATGCCCTTGCCCAGATACGGCTCCGGCTTGCGCACGGCGCGGATATCGGCGGCAATGGCGCCGACCTGCTGGCGGTCGATGCCCTTGACAACGATGCGGGTGGGGGCGGGCGCCTCGAAGGAGATAAACTCCGGCGCGTCGAAGGTGACGGGGTGGGAGTAGCCGACGTTCAGGGTCAGCTGCTTGCCGGCGACCTGCGCGCGGTAGCCGACGCCTTCCATGACCAGCACTTTTTCAAAGCCCTTGGTCACGCCGACCACCATGTTGTGAATCAGCGCGCGGTAGAGGCCGTGCATGGACTTGTGGGGCTTGGAATCGCTGGGACGGGTGACGATGATCTCGCCGTTTTCCTGCGACACCTTGATGTCCTTGTTGACTTTCTGGGAAAGCGTGCCCTTGGGGCCTTTCACGGTAACGAGGTTGTCCTCATCGACCGTCACAGTGACGCCGGCCGGGACCGGAATCGGAAGTTTGCCGATACGAGACATTTTCTTACACCTCCATTACCACACGTAGGCCAGCACTTCGCCGCCGATGCCGGCAGCGCGGGCGCTCTTGTCGCTCATCACGCCCTTGGACGTGGAAACGATGGCGATGCCCAGACCGCCGAGCACGCGGGGGATCTCGTCGTTCTTGGCGTAGACGCGCAGGCCCGGCTTGGAGATGCGCTTGAGGCCCTTGATGACGGATTCCTTGCCCTGGGCGTACTTCAGCACGATCTTGATCTGGCCCTGCAGGCCGTCGTCGATATAATCAACGCTCTTGATGTAGCCCTCGTCAAGCAGAATGTTGGCGATGGCCTTTTTCATGTTCGAGGCGGGCATCGTCACGGTGTCTTGCTTGGCGATAAGGGCGTTGCGGATCCTGGTGAGCATATCCGCGATGGGATCGTTTACAAGCATTTGAAAACCTCCTTGCTTCGGTCACCAGCTGGCCTTGCGCACGCCGGGGATCTGGCCCTTGTAGGCAAGTTCCCGGAAGCAGATGCGGCAAACGCCATACTTGCGCAGCACCGAGTGGGGCCGGCCGCAGATGCGGCAACGGGTGTAGGCGCGGGTGGAGAACTTCGGCGCCCTCTGCTGCTTGATCTTCATACTGGTCTTAGCCACGCTTATGTCCTCCTTCCTTATGCCTGGAACGGCATGCCCAGGAGCCTGAGAAGCTCGCGGGCTTCCTCGTCGGTCTTGGCGGTGGTGACGAACACCATCTCCATGCCGCGGATCTTCTCGACCTTGTCGTACTCGATCTCGGGGAAGATCAGCTGCTCGCGCACGCCCAGCGAGTAGTTCCCACGGCCATCGAAGGCCTTGTTGGAAACGCCGCGGAAGTCGCGCACGCGGGGGAGGACGATGGAAACCAGTTTGTCGGCGAACTCATACATGCGGTCGCCGCGCAGAGTCACCTTGGCGCCGACGTTCATGCCGGCACGGACTTTAAAGTTGGCGATGGACTTCTTGGCCTTGGTCACCAGCGGCTTCTGGCCGGAGATGGTGGAAAGCTCGGTCACGGCGAGTTCCAGGGCCTTGGAGTTGTCCTTGCAGTCGCCCAGGCCCATGTTGATGACGATCTTCTCAAGCCGGGGGATCTGCATGACGTTCTTGTAACCGAAGTGCTCCTTCAGCGCGGGGGCCACTTCGGCGCGGTACTTATCCTTTAATCTGGCCACAGCGTTTATCCTCCTTCATCAATTGTCAAGGGACGCGCCGCACTTTACGCCGTTGACGGTATTGGTGCAGATGCGAACCTTGCGGCGGGAGAGCTTGCCGTCGCCTTCGTTGAACTTGTGTCCGACGCGGGTGGGCTTGCCGC
>DVFZ01000033.1 GCA_018712945.1 Candidatus Pullichristensenella stercorigallinarum
AGCTTCCGCGCCGCCGAGCAAATCTTTCCCATACTGGGGCTTTACCAGCAACTCGGAAGTCACGGCCACGTACTGGGACATTACATAACCGTCCAAATCGCCGTACTCTACCTGTACCCACCCGCTTTGTATGCTCTGCACCGCAAGCTGAGTGCCCTTCTCCATGATGGTGAGCGTTTCGGCGCTGGCGGAAGGCTTGGCGCGCAGCCGCAGGGAATCCGCCGTCACAGTCGCGGTCTGTACAGTTTCTTCGGTGAGGATGATTACATATTCGTCACCATATTCCTCACGCACAGCCTGTGCGTTGGCGTGGACGGCCTCCTGCAGCGCCTTGTTCGCGATGCCGTTCAACTGCAGACCGTGCGCACGCTGGTACATCTTCACCGCCTGCGCTACGCTTTGGCTGTAATTGCCGTCTACCGCACCGGTATAGTATCCTAATGCCTGCAGCGATTCCTGCAACGATTTGACCACACGGGAAGCATTGGTGTTCGGCGAGAGCGTTATGGATGTATTGATCGGCGCGTCGTCCGCGAGGGCCGCTTCCAGCACGCCACGGTTGGCCATGCCATCGGCATATTTATCACCAAGTGCTGTTTCAAAGGCCTTAACAGCCTCGATGGTCGCCCGATCGTAAGTTCCGGAAGCGTTCCCGGTCAGATAGCCCAGAGAGATCAGCGCCTGCTGAAGCGTTTTGACATCCGTTTCGGCGATGAGGTCTTTGTCATAAAACAGGTCGTAAGAAGTCTCCGTTGTGATGGAAACATATTGGCTCATCACGTAGCCGTCGCGCTCGCCGTATGCCACCTTTGTCCAGCCGTCCAGGTCATCCAGCACAGACAGCACTGAACCTTTTTCGACCTTGCCTATTGTAGAAGCGGTGGCATAGGGAGCGCTTCGCACCCACAGGGCGTCTGCCGTCACCGTCGCCACGCGGCTTTGTTCCGCGATGGCGATCACGTTGTAATCGCCATGCCCAAAACGCTCAAGCAGCACCTGCGCGCGGGAGCGGATGTCCTTTTGCACGTCGCTTTCGGCGACGCCGTTTTGCGTATATCCATAATACTTTTCAAACAGGGAAACGGCCTGAGCCACCTGCGCGTCATACACGCCGTCGATTTCGCCATCGTAGAGCTTCAGCGCCGCAAGTGCCGCTTGAAGATCTTCCACGGGGCGGCCGCTATCGCCTTGGCGCAGTGCTACGCGCGTGCCGGTAGGGGCATCTTCCCGCTCGGCCTGCGCCAGCGTTTCCTCGCCCGGCAAACCGTCAGGATCCTCGCCGATGGCCTGTTGGAAGGCTTTGACAGCTTCAATGGTTTCCAGATCGTATACGCCACTGGCCGTGCCATCCATGTATCCCAGCTCGATCATCAGCTCCTGCACGCGCTTGAGGGATTCGCCCTCCGGCAGGAAATCCTGTCCATAGTGCAGGGAAATCGTCTCGCCATTGTAAATAATTAAATAGGAAGTCATGCAATAACCAGTTTGCGCGCCCAGGCGCACCTGCGTCCAATCACCCTGCTGGGCGAGCACCAGAAGCTGCGTGCCCTCGGCGAGCTTGTTGATGGTAGTAGCGCTGGTGGACGGGCTGCTGCGCATCCACAAGAAGGCTGTATTAGAAACACGCGCCATGAGCGCATCCTGTTTAAGCGTCAGAAGCTGATAATCCTCGCCGTTGCCAAAACGCTCCAGCAGGGACGCGGCCAAGGAAAGGGCAGCTTCCTGCAACGCCTGGTCCGCTTCCCCGTTTACCGGCTGGATTTCGACGGTTTGCAAGAAACGCACGGCTTCAGCGACAGCTTGGCTATACGTGCCGTCAATCGGGCCATCGTAGAGCTTAAGAGCATATAGCGCCTCTTGCAGCTTTTTCACCGCGCGTCCGGACATGCCTATCTTGAAGGTTGTGCGCGTACCAGTAGGTGCGTTCGCAGAGGCAGCCAGCGTCCGCGTATCCAGATCGGCCAGACCGGTCTGTTCCAGCCCGGCAGCTTTCTGGAAGGCGGCGACGGCCTGAATTGTGGTTGTATCATAGGTTCCGTCCGGTGTGCCGGTAAAGAAGCCCAAGCCCTGCAAAATGGTTTCGAGTTTTTTTACTTCCGCGCCGGTGCTGGCGCGGTCGAGCGTGTTAGGGTCGTCAGACAGTCCAATGAACTGGTTGTAGGACAGACCTGTGTCTATACTGTAACTACCCGTATTGAGCAGCACGCTGCGGACGATGTCGTTGCGGCTGCCGCTTTTGAAGATTTTCACCACTGTGCCTGGCGGACAGTTGTCGGCAATCCACTTGGAATCGTCCACGCGTAGGCGGATGCAGCCATGGGAGGCAGGGGAGCCGAGCTTATTGTAGGCGCTCTGCTGCATCGTGCCGTCGTTGCGTGAAGAAAAGGGGATGGAGTGGAATAATATGCCGTTTACGATGCGCGAGGGATACTTAACGTATACACCCATCGTGTAATACCATTCTGTGCGCTCGGAAGAATAACGCTTGTTGGGCATAACAAAGGTACCCAGCGGCGTAGAGCTTCCCGAAGCGCCTGTGGAGCAGATCATCTGCCGGACAATGGCATTGTCACTGGAACGGTACACCGTGACATACTGATTGGTAACGTCCACGTGGATATAGTAATTGCTCTCCGCTCCGGCGCTTGATTGTACAGCTGGAATAGCGGTAAAAACAATCGCCAGAAGTAGAAGCGTAGCAAAGAGCTTTTTCATACGCAAGACAATCCCCCCTGGAAATGATACACAGTCTTTTGATATTCTACCATAGTTTCCAAGTTGCGGCAACGATTTTCAACATATTTCTGTCAGAAATTCCTTGGAAAAGCCTCGATGCCATTAAAGAAAAAACGCCGCGCGACGCGGTAGATGCGTCGCGCGGCAGGGAAGGGGCGCGGCCATTTAGGCGGCGTCCACAAAGCTCAGGAATTCATTCATGCAATAGCCGGTCTTATTCCCATAATACACAAACGACCAAGTATCGCCGCGCTCAAGCACAGTGACGGTGGCGCCCCTGGGAATGCGGGCGACAACAGTGGCGGAAGAGGCGGGCTGTGTGCGCAGATTCAGAGAGTTTTCAGCAATAACGGTTGCTTCGCCTTCAATGTCGGCCCAGCCGGGTTCATCGGAATCATCACCAGGTTGTTCCGGTTCAACGGGATCGCCCTCAAAGCGCAGGAACTCATTCATGCAGTAACCAGATTGGCTGCCATAGCGCACCTGGGACCAAGTTTCACCCTTGCTGAGCACGGTAACAGTAGCGCCCCTGGGAATGCGGGTGACGACAGTGGCGGAAGAGACTGGCTGCGTGCGCAGGTTCAGGGAATTCTCGGCGATAACCGTAGCGGTGCCTTCGCCATCCGACCAATCGGGATCGTCGGGGGCTTCCGTGGAGCCGCCGTCGGAGAACTGCAGGAACTCGTTCATGCAGTAACCGGACTGGCTGCCATAGCGCACCTGGGACCAAGTTTCGCCCTTGCTGAGCACGGTAACAGTAGCGCCCCTGGGAATGCGGGTGACAACAGTGGCAGAAGAGACTGGCTGCGTGCGCAGGTTTAGGGAGTTTTCAGCAATAACGATGGCGGTTGCCTCGTCCGTGTCAGGCCAGTTGGGGTCTTCGGGCTGGCTCGGGTCTTCGGTGGACTCGTCGGAGAACTGCAGGAACTCGTTCATGCAGTAGCCAATGTGAACGTCAAACTGGGTATCATTGACTTCTTCCAGATAAATTACCAGCGACCAAGTATCGCCCCGTTCGACCACAGAGACGGTTTCGCCCCTGAGCATGGTGGCGGTAACGCGAGCGGAAGTGGAAGGCTCTTCACGCAGATAAAGGGACTTTTCAGCAATTACGGTGGCCGTTACCTCTTCACCACTCCAGCCGGGCTCATCGGGAACCTCAACGGGTTCTTCGTACAAGCTCAGATACTCGCTCATAGCAAAGCCGGCAAAAACCTCCATCTCTGTGGCACTGGTCTGCTCGGCATAAATCACCAGCGACCAAGGGTTGCCCCACTCGACCACGATGACGACAGCGCCCCTGGGCATTTGGGCGATCCGTTCAGCAGAAGTAGAAGGCTCTGCGCGCAGATTAAGGGTTTCGTCGGCAATGACGATGGCAAAGCCGTCGATATCGGCCCAGCCGACCTCTTCATCGGAAGCCGGCTCCGCCAGCACTCCTTGCGCAAACGGCGCGGAAATGCCGAGGATGAGCGTCAAAGCCAGAAGCATGGCAAGCAATTTGCGAAAACGCATGACAAATCCTCCCATTCACAGTTTACAAAATTGTTTCAGTTATCCGACAAAATTATATCATGAAACTGGAAAACATGCAACACTTATCTCAAGAATAAACCACAATTTTCAATGCCTGGCCAATGCGCGTCGCGAAAGAATGCCGGGGATGAATGAATGCAAAACGGGGAGGCCGGCGGCCTCCCCAAAAGGATTATCCCTCATCCTGCGATACTTCCGGGCAGCGTGTTAAGGCAACATTCAGCGTACCCGTCAGCCCCTTGCCGGTAAATCCGATATAACCGCCCCCAGTGGGAAGTTCCAGCGTGTCCTCGTAACTGCCCTCGCCTTCGAAAAGCACCTCCATCTTGCGCGCTCCTGTCATCAGAAACAGCGTACCGCCGCCGCTTTCAGCGTCCAGGGAGAGTTCAACCTCCACGGCGCGGGCGAGGGTAGAGGTGTCGCCAAACAGGTACTCCGTGCCGCTGTATCCTTCATATTGAGCGGTATAGGCGCCTTCAATATGGCTTTCGCCAAAGGAGCGCACGCCCTGAAGCTGTATGGCCGGCGTGAGGGCAAATTGCCCGGCGAATTGCACGACGCTCTCATAAGCCGAGAGCACGCTGTCTTTGGGAAAACGGCACCCGCTGATGCCCAGCAAAATCAGGGCGATGCAGGCGATGGCCATTACTACGGCGAGCCAACGCATGGGCGCGCCTCCTTTCTACATATAAACCGGATCAATCGTCCGAGCCGACGATGCGGTAATAGGTGCGGGCGGTCAGGGCGTAGCTGGCGGCGTAGATTACCGCGAACACCACCACGCTGACCAGTGTGCAGACGGCAAACAGACCGACGTCTGTTATGCCCGCCAACGGCAGCAGCCGCATGATGAACGGGAAGGCAAAGGCGATGTGTACGCAGGCGGTAATCAGCGGCAGATAGAACATGATGAGCACCTGGCTGCGCACCGAACGGCGAATCTCCGCCTTTTCCAGGCCGACCTTGCGCATGATGGAGAAGTTCCGCTTGTCGTCATAGCCCTCGGAAAGCTGCTTGTAGTACATAATCAGCACCGTGGCCATGATGAACAGCAGTCCCAGGAATACGCCCAGGAAGAACAGACCGCCGTTCATGCTGTACACGTAATCGCGCTCCTGTTCACGCACAAAAATGCGCATACCACCCGTACCGGCTTCCGTCAGACTATCAAACAATTCGCCTGATAGCGCGTTGTAATCATCTTCCGTTGGCTCCACAATATCAAAGGCAATCTGATGGACGAGCGCCGAAGACGCGGTGCCGTATACCTCCTGCTGACGCGCATCGATCTCCTGAAGCGTTTCCATATCCGGTACCACGAAATCAATGGACTCGCCATACAGACCGTAGTAGCTTCCGGAAGCGATGGCGTCCAGCGATACATCGCCAGGGTCGAGGGTTTCAAAGCGCATACCCAGCAGTTCAATGCTTTCGCCATCGTAAGGAAACATGTATACCTGGTCAGCTTCCAGGGTATCGTTCCGGCCGGTAATGCTGTTAAAGTCTTCCAGGGTGATGCAGCGCAGGGAAATCAGCTCGCCGCTGCCCAGATCCACGCTGGTATCGAAAATCAGCTCGTCGCCGCGCAGGAGAGCGGCAAATTCTTCTTTTGTATACTCCAGTCGGTTTTCTGCCGTCAGGCTGTTGTCCGCCAGGCATTTTTCAATGGCGGCGTTGGCGGCGGCCTCATCCCAATCGCCGGAGAGCTGTACGGCGATATCGCGCGGATAACGCTCCATCAGGCTGTTTTCCGTGCCGATAAACATGGTTGAAGTGGCGGAAAGCATTACCAGCACCATCGTAGACAGAATGCAGATATTCGCCAAACCAACCGCGTTCTGTTTCATGCGGTACATCATGCCGGAGACGGAGATAAAGTGCTCGGGCTTATAATAGTAGTTCTTGTTGCGCTTGAGAATTTTCAAAACCGCGATGCTGCCGGCGGTAAACAGGCAATATGTGCCGATGATGACCAGCACCACGGCCACAAAGAAGAACATGAGCGCTTCAACGGGGTTGGTGATACTCACGGCCATCCAGTAGCCTGCGCCAAGGGTAATTACGCCCACCAATACCAGCAGCCACTTGGCCTTTGGTTCGCGCTCGCCCATCCTGTCGCCGCGCAAAAGCTCTACAGGGCTGGCGAAGTGTACGTGGCGGATGTTGTTCAGCAGCGTCAAAAAGAAGATCACGGCAAAGATCGCCAGTGTGATCAGCGCCGCCTGCGCCGAGAAGTTCATGCCAAACGCCACGTCGAAATCCAACATCTTCAAAAGCAGCAGCAGCACCAGCTTGGAAAGCCCCACGCCCACAGCCAGACCCACGACGACGCTGAATGCGCCGACATAGAGCGTTTCAAAGAACATCATCCGTGCGATGTGCTTTTTCTCCATGCCCAACACGTTGAGCAGGCCGAATTCCTTGCGCCGCCGCTTGGAGAGAAAGCTAGAGGTATAAAACAGGAAGATTACCGCGAAGATCGTCACCACGAAGCTGCCTAGAACCAGCGTCGAACGCAGCGTCACCTCGCCGCGCGCGCCGGTAAGCCCGGGGTCGCGGGGCAGGAGGTACATGATGTAGGTCATGGCGACGGTCAGCGTGCAGGAGAGAATGTAGGGGATATATGTCCTGGCATTTTTGCGGATATTGCTCAACGCCAGGCGGGCATAGAACAGTTTACGCATGGTAGGAAACCTCCATGCCGGGGAACTCGCCCTGCGGATCTGGGGCGGAAAGGGCGTTCAGCGAATCGAGGATACGCTGGTAAAACTCGTGTTCGGCAACGCCTCCGCGATAAAGCTGGTGGAACACCACGCCATCGCGCAAAAACAACACCCTGCTCGCATGGCTGGCGGCCTTGACCGAGTGCGTGACCATGAGGATGGTTTGTCCCTCCTGATTGATCTCGCCAAAGAGATTGAGCAGCGAATCGGTGGCGCGGGAATCGAGCGCTCCGGTCGGTTCGTCGGCGAGGATGAGCTTGGGCGAGGTAATCAACGCCCGCGCCACGGCCGTGCGCTGCTTTTCGCCGCCGGAGATTTCATAGGGATACTTGGCCAGCAGCCGGTCAATGCCCAGCTTGCGGGCAATGGGCTTGAGGAGCTGCGCCATCTCCGAGGGCGCCATGCGCTTGAGTACCAGCGGCAGATAGATGTTGTCGCGCACGCAGAAAGTGTCCAGCAGGTTGAATTCCTGAAACACAAAGCCGAGGTTATCACGGCGGAACGCGGCCAGCTCGCGCTCGGGAATATCGCCCAGCTGCCGGTCGCCCAGCCATACTTCGCCGCTGGTGGGTTTATCCAGCGCCGCGAGTATGTTCAGAAGCGTGGTTTTGCCCGAGCCGCTTTCGCCCATGATGGCGACGTATTCGCCCTGTTCCACGGAAAAGGAAACGTTGGCAAGCGCCTGCACATGATGCGCGCCAAAACGCGTGGTGTACACTTTTTTCAAATTGTTTGCCCGGAGAATGGTCATGTCGGAAACCTCCTTGAGAAGATGTATACAGTATACCGCGCCGCAAAAGCCGCTTCCATAACTTTACCTTACATTTCAGCCTCCAACCTTACAATTTTGTAAGGTTGGGCGTTGCCTTTCTCAGACGTGCATGGCCAGTGTCCGGTTCCCAAAACAAGCCAAAGCGCCCCGCAAACGCCGGGCGCTTTGCAAAAACGCGCTCATTCCGCGTAATTGGGCCGCTTCAGGGAGATGTGTACCCGCGTACCCCCGCCGGGACGGGCGTCGATGAGAATCTGATGCCCCAGCATGGTCAGCACACGGCGGGTGAGGTAGAGGCCGATGCCGGTGGATTTGCGGTCTGTACGGCCGTTGTAGCCGGTGTAGCCGCGCTCGAACACGCGCGGCAGATCCTCCGGGGCAATGCCGATGCCCGTATCGGAAATCACCAGGTAGTCGTTTTCCACATACATGGAAATCACGCCTGCGGGCGTGTATTTTATGGCGTTGGAAAGAATCTGCTCCACGCAGAAGGCAAACCACTTTTCATCCGTCAGCACGCGCCTGCCCGTGGCCTGCATTTCCAGCCGCAACCCCTGATGGATGAAAAAGCTGGCATACTTGCGGGCCGCGCCGCGCAGAATTGCGTCCAGGTCGCATTCGCGCAGCACCAGGTCGTTGGTATCGCTTTCCAGGCGAATATAAGAAAGCAGCATATCCACGTATTGCTCGATTTTGAAAAGCTCGCGGGAAGCCTCGCTATCCTCATCCAAAAGCAGATGCATGGCGGCGATGGGCGTTTTGATTTGATGCGCCCAGAGCGTATAGTAATCGCGCATGTTGCTCATGGCCGCGTCCGCGCGCGAAACCATCCGGGAACGGTCTGCCCACAGGGCGCGCAGGGCAGCCTGATAGTCTTCCTCAATGAGGTCGGCGGGGGCAGGCATGCCGTCCACGCCCAGGGAGACGCGCTTGCAAAGGTCGGTAAGCTGTATATGCCGGGCTCGGAAACGCCAGAAATCCAACCCGACCAGCAGCGAAAACGCCATCAGGCACAAAACGCCTGCGTATAATACTGCCTCCAGAGGAAGCCGGTAGAGCGAAAACACCACCGCGTAAATCAAAAGAAAGGCCAGAAACAGCACCGCGCTTTTGCGGTGCAGGCGCAAATACTGCATAAACAGCCGCATGCAAATCACCTGCCGGTTCCGATTATATCATATCGGGGCGCCTGCCTTCAATATCCCGGCCGCAGGAGAAAAAGGTATTGCGCCTCGCCTGAAAAGCATGTACAATAACCCTGTGACATGATCTAAAGGGTGGGATTCAGGTTGATAGCGCGTTTGCGCGCGAAATGGCGCGAATATTGGCCGCTGATGGGGGCGCTTATGGCGCTGGCCTGGCCGGTGATGCTGGAAAACGCCATGCAGACGCTGGTGCAGTATGTGGATACGGCCATGGTTGGCGTGCTGGGCGCACAGGCTTCCGCTGCCGTGGGGCTGACCGGCTCGGTGACGTGGTTGGTCAACGGCATATTCTTGGCCGTGGGCGTGGGCGCGCTGGCGGTGATTTCCCGCGCCCTGGGCGCGAAGGACGCCAAAACCGCCCGGGAAACGGCGGCGCAGACGGTGTTTATCGTTGCCGTTGCCGGCGTGGCGATGTGCGCGCTTACGCTGCTGGCCGCTCCGGTGTTGCCCGGATGGCTCAATGCCGACAGGGAGATTTACGACGATGCGGCGGCCTATTTCGGCATCATCTGCGTGCCGATGCTGTTTCGCGCTGCCTCAATGGTGTTCGGCTCGGTATTGCGCGCGGCGGGCGACACCCGCACGCCGATGCTGGCAAACCTGGCGATGAACGGCTTTAACGTCGTAATGAATTTTTTGCTCATTTACCCCACCCGGGAGCTGGACGTGCTGGGGTTTTCATTCACCATGCCCGGCGCGGGGCTGGGCGTATCCGGCGCGGCCATCGCTACGGCGCTTTCTTATGTATTGGGCGGCGTGCTGATTGCGGTGGCGATGTGGAAAAACCCCGCCGTATCGCCGCGCGGCGCGCTGCGTTTTAGCGGCGCGGCGATGAAAAGCTGCCTGCGCGTGGCCGTGCCCGTGGCCTTGGCGCGGCTGACCACCTCGGCGGGGCATGTGGTGTTTGCCTCGCTGGTGGCGACGCTGGGCACGGTCAGCCTGGCCGCGCATTCCATCGCCCTCACTGCGGAGGAAGCGTTTTATATCCCCGTGTTTGGCATCAACGCCGCCGCGGCCACGCTTACCGGCAACGCGCTTGGCGAAAAGGACGCGCGCAAGCTGGATATCGTCGGGCGGGGCACGATCATCATAACGCTGGTCCTGATGAGCGTTACCGGCGGATTGCTGTTTGCCTTCGCGCCGCAGGTGATGAATCTCTTTACGCCCGATTTCCGGGTGGCGGAGCAGGGCATGACGGTTTTGCGGCTGGTGGCGCTTTCCGAGCCGGTTTTTGGCATTGCCATCGGCGTGGAGGGCATGTTGCAGGGGGCGGGGGACACGATGGTACCCTTCGCCATCACCACGGCGACCATGTGGCTGGTGCGCATCGCCGGCACGGTGCTGGTTTTGCGCGTGCTGCATCTGGGCCTGACTGCGGTATGGGCGTGCATGGTGGCGGAAAACACCGTGCGCGGCGTGCTCTACCTGTGGCGCTATCTGCGCGGGCGCTGGAAGCCGCCGGAAATGCGCGCCGTCAAAGCAGCGTCATAAGCGTTCCGGCAGTCAAAAGGCCCAACCCGCCCAGGGCGCGTGGAGAGAGTTTTTCGCCCAGCCAGAGCCGGGAAAACGCTACCGTCACCAATATGCTCAATTTGTCGATTGGGGCCACGGCGCTGGCGGGGCCTTCCTGCAAGGCGTGATAATAACACAGCCAGGAAGCTCCGGTGGCGACTCCGGAGAGCGCCAGGAACAGCCACGTCCGCCGGCTGATCCTGCTGATGCCGCGCTGCGCGCCGGTGAGAAAAACCATGCCCCAGGCCATGACCAACACCACCGCCGTGCGCAGGGCCGTGCCCAGCGTGGAGTTCACGCCCTCAATGCCTACCTTGCCCAGGATTGTCGTCAGGCTGGCGAACACCGCCGAGCCGAGCGCATAGATAAACCAGCGTCCATCGCGCTTTTCCGGCGTGGCGGACGCTTTTCTTTGCAGCATCAGGCCGGTGCCCACGGCGATGAGCGCCATGGCCAGGATCTTTGCCGGCGTCAGCGCCTCGCCCAGCAAAACAAGCGCCAGCAGCATGGTCAACACCGTGGAGGACTTGTCCACCGCCGCCACGCGGTTGACCTCGCCGGTTTGCAGGGCGCGGAAATAACACAGCCAGGAAGCGCCCGTTGCCACTCCGGAGAGCGCCAGAAACAAAAGCGAGCGGCCGTCAATGGTGGAAAGCGGCTGCCAGGCCCCGGCGACAAACACCATCAGCCAGGAAAACGCCAACACCACCACCGTGCGCAGCGCCGTGGCGAGATTGGAATCCACATCCCGCACGCCGATTTTGGCCAGCACTGCCGTCAGTCCCGCAAACGCCGCCGAACCGAACGCAAACAATACCCACACAGGCCATGCCCCCTTCGCCAATCCATTATAGCACGCCGCGCCCGTCACGGCCACCCCATGGGCGGCATTTATGGTCATAAACGCTGAAAAGGCCGCCGCGTCGACGGCGAAGTTAAACGGCTTCAGGGGTTGCAAAACGCCCGGCCAGGAAAGGCCGGACATTTCAAAAAGGGAATCAGTTGCCCTGCGCGGCGGAAGCACCCCGGTTTACGCAGCGGCGATACACAATCAGGGAGACGGCGGCGGCAACCACTTCCGCCACCCAGAAGGCGTTCCACACGCCATAAGCGCCAAAGAAGCGGCTGAGGATAAAGGCCGCCGGGATGATGATAATCACATAGCGGAACAGGGAGATGACCAGCGAGGGCATGCCCATGCCCAGCCCTTCCAACGCCCCGGAGGAAGTGACCGAAACCGCCGAGATCATAAAGCCCGCGCTGATGATGCGCAGCGCCGAAGCCCCGGCGGAAATTGTCGCCGGATCGGTGGCAAACAAGCCCATCAGCCACTCCGGCACGGCCAGGAACAGGATAGTGCCCACCAGCATGATTGCGCCGCTCATCAACAGTACCAGTTCATAGATGCGCCGCATGCGCGCGTGTTCCCCGGCGCCGTAGTTGTAGCCAATCAGGGGGCGCATGCCCTGCACGATGCCGTTGGAAGTCAGATAAAGGAAAGTCTGCAGCTTGTAGTACACGCCCAGCACCAGTATATATACCTGTCCAAACGAAGCGAGAATGACGTTCAGCGCGGAAATCAGAAACGAGGGGAGGGCGAGATTCAATGTCGCAGGAATGCCTACGCTGTACAAGCGGACAATCATTTTCCCGTCCGGTGCGAGGTGCTTTTTCCGAATATGGACGCGGAGAGGACGCTTGCAATAGGCGGCCAGGAATATCGCCAGCGAAAGCGTCTGTCCAATGCCCGTGGCCAGCGCCGCGCCCTCGATGCCCATTGCCGGGAACGGACCGAGGCCGAAGATCATCACCGGGTCTAGGATGATGTTGGCCACGCAGCCGCACAGCATGGCAACCATTGTCAGCCGCATGTTGCCCACCGCCTGAAATATCTTTTCAAACAGCATGCTCAGGGCGATGATGGGCGCAAACGCAAAGGCGACCGTGGAATAGCGCACGCCCAGATCCATCAGGGCAGGCGAATCCGTGAACAGAGGCAAAAAGTGAGACATGAGAAGAATACAGCCCACTGCCAGCACCAATCCATGGATAACCGAAAGCGCCAGCCCCTGCGTGGCCGCGCGGTCCGCCCGCTCCAGTTCATTTGCGCCCAGGTGATAGGCGATCACGGCGTTTACGCCGATGCCAAAGCCGATGGTGACGGCGTTGATGAAGTTCTGGACGGGATACACCAGCGACAGCGCGGTCATGGCGTCCTCGCTGATGCGGGCGACGAAGTAGCTGTCCACAATGTTGTAAAGCGAGTTGACCAGCATGGAGAT
Organism: Candidatus Pullichristensenella stercorigallinarum; assembly: GCA_018712945.1. Lineage (GTDB taxonomy): Bacteria > Bacillota > Clostridia > Christensenellales > Aristaeellaceae > Pullichristensenella > Pullichristensenella stercorigallinarum. The sequence goes on from DVFZ01000033.1 coordinate 12,767, forward strand.
CACCATGGGCAGCGCCATGGAAATCAGCAGCGGGAATACGGGCCTTTCCTTCATGAAACGATCGTCCATCGCCATGCCTCCTGAGCCGTGCGCCAGTCCACAGAAAAACCACGCAACCCTTCAAGGATTGCGTGGCGAAAAGAGTCTTATGAGACTGGAAAAATCCACACGAGGTTTTAACAGGGGCATCATAACATAAGCCGCGTCCCCTTGTCAAGCAGAAAAGTGAAAATACATATGTCCCCTTCAGCACGTGCTGCGCTTCGGCAGACGCAACAGATCTCGCAGCCGCGCCCGGGCCGGAGCACGGTGCGAAGGCTCCTCGCGGGATTTGAGATAGCGCACCGTATCGCGCACGGTGGCGCGCAAGTCGCGCGGGCGGTAGTTCAGTTCTGCCGTGGCCTTGTCATGGTCAAAGCGGTCGTTGCTGGAAAGCGCGTAGAGCGAATAGCGCGTATACAAGGGTCGTTGATGACGCAAACGGGCAAACCAGCCCATCAGCGGCGCGGCGGCGCGCGCCATCCACATCGGCAGCACCGGCAACCGCCGCCCGCCCCCGGCTTTACGGGCGAGCTTGAGCACGTCGCATACTTCATAGTGGCGGTTGGAAAGGATATAGCATTCCCCGGCACGGCCGTGCATGGCGGCGCGGATACAACCCGCGGCCACGTCGCGCACATCCACCAAATCATAGCCTCCGCGCACGCAGGCGGGCAGCTTGCCGCGCAGATAGTCGCGCAGCATTTGCACCAGATGGTTGCCCGCGTCGTCGTATGGCCCGAGGATGCCCGAGGGATGCACCACCACTGCGTCCAACCCTGCCTTGGCCGCGTCCAGCACAGCCTGCGTGGCCTCCGCCTTGGTCTTGGCATAGCCGCCCGTCACCCATTCAGGCGAGAAGGAGCGTACCTCGCGCATGACGCCCATGTCCTCGCGCTCGGGCAAGGCGTGGACGCTGCTGACATACACCAGCCGCTTCACCGCATATTCCCGGCACAGCGCCACCATATTTTTCGTACCTTCCACGTTGACCGCGCGCATGCGCTCGTTGACCGCGCCGGAAATATCGACTACGCCGGCCGCGTGGATGACATAGACCTCCCGGTCTTTTAGCGCGGCAAACAGCGCTCGCAGGCTGTCAAGATCGCGCACGTCGCCGGTAAACCAGTTCACCCCGCGCAGGGCGCGCTGCCTTTCCCCGGGCAATGCCAGCGCCCGTACTTCCGCGCCCGTGCGGGAGAGCAGGCGCACAATCGTGCCGCCCAGGTGCCCGGCCGCGCCGGTAACAATATATGTGATGCGCATCGGCAACACCTCCTGATAAAACAGACAATCCTGTTGATTATCTTCCTTAATTGTAGTATAGTAAAAGCTGGAATCGGGCGCAAGCGTCAGTTTGGAGTAAAATGTGCGGTTTTTGCACAAATGCGACAGAATTTGTCTGTTTTGCCGTCGCGGACACAGAAAAGAGCCCTTTTAAGGAGGTAAGGCCATGGCCGGGAAAGATCATCGCACGCGGGTGACAAAGATGCTCATCCGCCGCGCGTTCACTGATCTTTTGCGCGTCAAGCCCGTGCAGAGCATTTCCATCAAGGAATTGTGTGAGAAGGCGGGCGTGAACCGGGGCACGTTTTACGCGCATTATGCCAGCGTGCACGACTTACTCAAACAGATGGAGGACGAAATGCTCGCCGAAATCGGGGAGGCGCTCGCCCGCCTGCTGCCGCCGGACGGCAAGGGCGTATCCTCGCTGCGCATTTCCACAGAGCTTTTCCAGTGCCTGAAGGACAACGCCGACCTGTGTATTGTGACACTGGGCGATTTCGGCGATAAATCCTTTGCCGTGCGCCTGCTCAACATGGGCTGGGAGAAGTGCATAGAGGCATATTCGCGCTATTTCCGCGATGCCACGCCCAAGCAGATCGCCTATTTTTACGCCTTTGTCAGCGAAGGCTGCATCGGGCTTCTGCGCCGCTGGCTGCGGGAGGGGATGAGCACCAGCGCCGAGGAGATCGCGGCCATGGCCGAACAACTGATGCTTTACGGAGCCAGTTCGCTGGAAAAAGCCAAACCTTAACCGTATTTTGCGGCATCTCCCGGCGACGTATGCGTGCGGGCGTGCTATACTGAATTTAAAAAACGAGGGCAGAAGGAAACGGGAAAGATAAATATGAAAAAGCTGCTTGTCTATCTCAAAGATTATAAGGTGGAAAGCATCGTCGGGCCGCTTTTTAAACTGCTGGAGGCGTGCTTTGAGCTGATCGTGCCCCTGTTGGTGGCCGAGGTCATCAACACGGCCATCCCCGCAGGCGATGCGGCGGCCGTGCGGCGCACCGCCCTGATTATGGTGCTTCTGGGCGTGTTGGGGCTGGTATGCTCCATCACCGCCCAGTATTTCGCGGCCAAGGCGGCGGTGGGTTTTGGCGCGGCGGTGCGCGCGGCGCTGTTTCGCCATGTGAATACGCTTTCGCACGCCGAGATGGACCGCCTTGGCTCCAGCGGCCTCATCACCCGCCTTACCGCCGATGTCGATCAGGCGCAGGCAGGGGTCAACCTGGTATTGCGCCTGCTGCTGCGCTCGCCGTTTGTGGTGCTCGGCTCCATAATTATGGCGTTTATCATCAGCCCGAAACTTACGGTCATTTTTCTGGTTGCCACGCCGCTGATTGGTCTGGTGATTTACCTGGTCATATCCCGTTCCCTGCGCCTTTACAAGCGCATTCAGGAGGGCATCGACCATCTTTCCCTGCTCACGCGGGAAAATCTCTCCGGCGCGCGCGTCATCCGCGCCTTTTCCCGCCAGCGCGAGGAGGCCGGCCGCTTTGCCGGTACCGCCGATACGCTGGTGCGCCTGCAAACCTTTGCCGGGCGCATTTCCGCAGCGCTCAACCCGGCCACGATGGTCATTGTCAATCTGGCAGTGGTGCTCATCATCTGGTTCGGCGGCAAAAGCGTGGACGCGGGCGAAGTGGGGCAGGGCGACGTGGTGGCGCTGGTCAACTACCTTACGCAGATTCTCATCGCCCTGGTGGCGCTTGCCAACCTGATTGTCAACTTCACGCGCGGCACGGCTTCCGCCGCCCGCATTCAGGAAGTGCTGGAAGTTCAGCCCACGGTAAAGGACGGGGCGGAAAGCGGGCCTGCGCCGGTAAAGGGCGCGCCGAGGGTGGCGTTTGAAAACGTCTGCTTTGCCTATGGCGGCGCGGCCGAAAACGTGCTCAGCGACGTTAGCCTCCAGGCCGGCGCGGGGGAGACCATTGGCGTCATCGGTGGTACCGGCGCGGGCAAATCGGCGCTGGTCAACCTGATTCCCCGCTTTTACGACGCCACGGCGGGCCGCGTGCTGATCGACGGCGTGGATGTGCGCGAGTATCCCCTGGACAAGCTGCGCGCGCGTATCGGCGTGGTGCCGCAACAGGCGGTGCTCTTTCGCGGCACCATCCGCGAAAACATGCGCTGGGGCCGGGCGGACGCCACAGACGAGGAAATCTGGCGGGCGCTTGCCATCGCCCAGGCAAAGGACTTTGTGGAGGAGCGCGAGGGTGGCCTGGACGCCATGATTGAACAGGGCGGCCGCAACCTCTCCGGCGGACAGCGCCAGCGGCTTACCATCGCCCGCGCCCTCGTGCGCGGCCCGCAAATTCTTATCCTCGACGACAGCGCATCGGCGCTCGACTTTGCCACCGACGCGCGCCTGCGCGCCGCCATCCGCCGCGAGACCGGCGGCATGACGGTGTTCATCGTCTCTCAGCGCGCCAGCACCATCCGTCGTGCCGACAAAATCGTGGTGCTTGACGACGGCCGTGTGGCGGGCGTGGGCAGGCACGACGAGCTCTTTGAGACCTGCCCGGTCTATCGGGAGATCTGTCTGAGCCAGCTTTCCGAAAGCGAGGTGAAGGGAGCATGAAGCGCGGCGACGGCACCTTGAAGCGCATTCTTGGCTTTGCAGCGCCCTATCGCGCGGCGCTCATCCTCGTGCTGGTTTTTTCCGTCCTTTCGGTGGCGGCGACGCTGTACGTGCCCATTCTCACCGGCGACGCCATTGATTTCATCCTTGGGCCTGGCAGCGTTGATTTTCCCCGCATCGTGCCCATTCTCATCCAGCTTTTGGCGACCATTGCCGTCGGTTCGGTCTCCCAATACCTGCTGGGACTGTGCACCAACCGCCTTTCCTATGGCGTGGCGCGCGATATCCGCCTGCGCGCCATGGACAAGCTGGAGGTTGTACCGCTCAAGACCATTGATACCCATAGCCACGGCGACCTGCTGAGCCGCGTCATTACCGACGTCAACCAGGTGTCCGAGGGCCTGTTGATGGGCTTTACGCAGCTCTTTTCCGGCGTGATCACTATCTTTGGCACGCTGGGGTTCATGTACAGCGTGGACGCGCGCATCGCCACCGTGGTGGTGGTGGTCACGCCGCTATCCCTGCTGGTGGCGAACTTCATCGCCCGCCGCACCTTCAGCATGTTCAAGCTGCAAAGCGCCACGCGCGGCGAGCTGACCGCGCTGGTGGAGGAGATGGTGGGCAACCAGAAGGTCGTCAAGGCGTTCGGACACGAGCGCGCGAACGAGGACGACTTTGACAAGGTCAACGAGCGCTTGCGCTCGCAAAGCCTGCGCGCCACCTTCTTTTCCTCCATCACCAATCCCAGCACGCGCTTTGTCAACGGCGTGGTCTACGCGCTGGTGTGCCTGTTTGGGGCATTGATGGCGCTTGACGGCGGCCTGAGCGTTGGCGCGCTGTCCTGCTTTCTGAGCTATGCCAACCAGTACACCAAGCCGTTCAACGAGATTTCCGGCGTGGTGGCGGAGTTGCAGAGCGCTATGGCCTCGGCGCGGCGCGTGTTCGAGGTGATTGACTTTGAAGAGCAGACCCCTGATGCCGCGGACGCGGCCGTCTTGCGCGCTGTGCAGGGTGACGTGGAAATCCAGAACGTCGATTTCAGCTATCGTGCGGATGCGCCGCTGATTGAAAACCTCAACCTGCGTGCGCGACCCGGCCAGCGCGTGGCCATCGTCGGCCCCACGGGCTGCGGCAAGACCACCATCATCAACTTGCTGATGCGCTTCTACGACGTGCGCAGCGGCGAAATTCGCGTGGACGGCCATCCGATTATGGGCGTAACGCGAGACAGCCTGCGCGGAAGCTACGGCATGGTTCTGCAGGAAACGTGGCTTAAGAGCGGTACCATCCGCGAAAATATCGCCTATGGACGACCGGAGGCCAGCGAGGAAGAAATCATCGCCGCCGCGCGCGAGGCGCACGCCCACAGCTTCATCATGCGCCTGCCCGATGGCTACGATACCGTAATTTCCGAAGATGGGGGCAACATTTCCCAAGGCCAGCGCCAGCTTCTGTGCATCGCCCGCGTGATGCTCACGCATCCGCCGATGCTGATTCTGGACGAAGCCACATCTTCCATTGATACACGCACCGAGCAGCGCATACAGCGCGCTTTCGCCCAGCTCATGACCGGGCGCACCAGCTTCATCGTTGCGCACCGCCTGTCCACCATCCGCGAAGCCGACCAGATTCTGGTCATGCGCGCCGGACACATCATTGAGCAGGGTAAGCACGAGGAATTGCTCGCCAAGGGTGGGTTCTACGCCGAATTGTATAACAGTCAATTTGCCACGGAGGAGGAAATATAGTTTTCTTCACCTCAAAAGCGACGCCGCCCGGTTTTCAGGCCGGACGGCGTTTTGTCATGAACATTAAACAGTTCCCGGAGCAGTTTTCCCTTCAAGGTGCATCCGATCCGGCAAAAGATCGGCAATCTTCAGGGGTTCTTCCCGCGTGCCCGCGTTCAGCAGGGCGCGTTCGAGCGTTCGGGAATCGAGCAGACGCACAAGAACGCCCCGCCGGTATACAGCAAACAGCGCTTCCTCACGGGGGCTGAGGGCGCGCAGGGCTTCCAGCGCGCCGCTTTGCGCGTCTACGGCCAACACGCGCATGCGTTCGGGGCGTTGGAGGGTGTCCCTTTCCGGGCGCATGCGCTCGGAAAGCGCTTCCACTACGCCCAGAGCCGCGTTGCGCCGCTCCCGGCTTCCCGAGGCGGCGAGAAATACCGCTGGCAGGAGAATGGCCAGGTTCATCGTCCCCGTGCGCGCCCAACCTACGAGAGCCACGGCGGTCAGGGCGATGGCAAGCGCGTAGCCGCAGCCGATCAGCGCCGTGAGCATCTTTGCCCGTCCCTGCGCCGTGCGCGCCAGAGCGTAGAGGGCGCGGCCGCCGTCCAGCGGCAGGGCGGGCAGCAGATTAAATGCTCCCAACATGGTGTGAAAACGCATCAGCTCCAGCGCGAACAGGGGCGGCAGGACGTTCCACCACGCCAGCGCTGCCGCGGCTACCAGACCTACCAGGTTGCAAAGCGGCCCCGCCAGCGAAACGCCCAGAAGCTGTCCGCGCCCGAGACGATACGGGTTTTCCAGCGTCAGCGCGCCGCCAAAGGGCATCAGGTCGAGGCCCTCTACGCGCACGCGCAACAGGCGGGCGGCGAGCAGGTGCGCTCCTTCGTGAAGAAACAGCGCCGTCAGCATGGCTGCCAGTTCCGCGCGCGCCCCCAGGGCAAAGGAAAGCGCCAGCATCAAAAGCGCCAGCGCATGTACGCGCACATTCGTATCGCCCAGCCGAAAGCGGATCACAGGCCCAGAAGCTCAGCTGGGTCAATGAGGTTCCCATCACGGCGCACCTCAAAATAGACGCGGCCGGCCTCACTGCTGGCGATTTCCTGCCCGCGCTCCACGCGCTCGCCCGCCTGTACGACCGGCTCAAGCAGATAAGCACAGACAGACTCCAGTCCGTTATCGTGCTCAATCATCACGCCCCAGCCGCCGCCGGAGAGCTGCGTCGTCGCTACGACCGTGCCGGATTCCGTCGCCATGACCGTCGCGCCCGGCTCACAGGCAAATTCCACCCAGGGCTGCTGCTCGTCAAAGGACTTATCCATTTCTCCATCCACCGGCGGCGCCAGCTCGCTTTCGCTGGAAAGGTCGAAAAACACCAGCATGGATTCAGGCATCAAATCGCGTACAAACGAAAGCCTGCCCAGCGATTCATCCAAATCAATTTTCATTGTCAGGGCGCGTTCCACACCCTCCACGGCTGCGCGCGTCCAGGGCGTGTCGATATTGCGCGCCGCCAGCATAGCCAACAGCAGGGCACAGGCAATGGCGCTGTTGCGCAAAAGCCGCTCGCCGAAGGTCAGGCGCGGTTTGGCCGCGTGCCGCCGGGCGTTTGCCCTGCGCCGCGCGCGGCGTGCCTGCCGTGCCGCAACGCCGCCGGGCCGGGCGTCTGCAGCCTGCGCGGTATTTGCCGGTGAATCGGCTGCGCTGTTGGCCGAATACATCCGGGCAGCGGTGTCATCGTGTTCGCGTTTTGAATCTGGCCGCGCCGTTTCCTGTCCGTAGACGACCACTTCCCCCGTTCCGCAGGAAAGGCCGCTTTTTTCAGAACGGCGAATGGCGAGAAGCGTGCGCCGGCGCGATTGCTTTGCCAGCAAAGAGACTTTTCCCTTTTTAGGACCAACTTTGGTCTTAATATTGCCATGCTTGGTTGCTTCGCCTGCTGCGCGCGCCGGTTCGCTGGTATTCATCTGTGGCTGTGCCGCGAATCTGCGCCGCCCGGCCCGCATATTTTCCGGAGACTCCGCATCCATTTGCGCCGCCTCCGAAATGGCCGCGTTCGACGGGCTGTCAGCCGCGTTTTGGCCGTAAATGGCGACTGTGCCCACCCTGTCCCGGGAGGCGCGCCGCCTCTTTTGCGCCGGATGTCTTGTCTGTTCCTCCGCAGTAGCTGCCTGCCGCCGCGCGCCGTTGGGCCCTGTGCCTGTATGGATAATGAGCCTGGTCGTTTCCGCCTGCATGCGCGTCCCCTCCTGTCAGGGGACTTTATGCGCCCGCATCCCGGAAACAGAACCATGGCACTAAAAGGGCCGCAAAGACAAAATACCCGCGCCAAGTCACGCAAAAGGGCGTGGCCATGGCGCGGGCCAGGCGCGGCGTCAGCGCAGGTTTTCCGGGTTCAGTACCGCAAGCTCCGGTAGCACAAAGCGGCCGTCTTTGCGCACCAGCACATCGTCAAACCAGATTTCGCCGCCGCCGCATTCCGGCGTTTGGATGCACACCAGGTCCCAGTGCAGTGCGGAACGGTTGCCGTTGTCGCACTCGTCATAACAGGCGCCGGGCGTGAAGTGGAAACTGCCCATGATCTTTTCGTCAAAGAGCGTATTGTTCATGGCGCGGGTGATGTAGGGGTTGACGCCAAGGGCAAACTCGCCCACATAGCGCGCGCCCTCATCCTGATCGAAAACGCGGTTGGCACGCGCGGCGTCGTTACACTGTACGTCCACGATGCGGCCCTCCCGGAAAGTCAGGCGCATGTTTTCGTAGGAGAACCCATCGTGCGTGGAGGGCGTGTTGTAGGCGATTACGCCGTTGACGCTGTCGCGGACAGGGGCGGTGAAGATTTCACCGTCGGGGATATTGACCCGTCCGGCGCACTTGACGGCAGGCATGCCGCGGATGGAAAACGCCAAATCCGTTCCCGGGCCGACGATGCGCACACGGTCGGTGCGCTCCATCAGCGCCTTGAGCGGTTCCATGGCCGCCTCCATGCGCGAATAGTCCATGGTGCATACGTCGAAATAAAAATCCTCGAACGCCTCGGTAGACACATCCGCCATCTGCGCCATGGCGGGCGTGGCGTCGCGCAATACCACCCAGCGCGTCCTGGGCACGCGCACAAGGCCATGCACGGGATGCGTGTAATGGGCGGCATGCAGATTGAGCTTGTCCGACGGTACGTCAGACTGTTCCGCCCGGTTGACTACGCCGGTAACGCCAATATACGCCTGCATCTGCTCCATCAAAAAGCGGTCGGCCGCGGCGCGCAGGTCGAGCTGCTCAGGCGAGCAGCCCAGCATCAGGGCACGCTCAATTTGGGCGTCCAGCAGCCAAACAAACGGCTTGCCGCCAGCGCGGTAAATCTCCGCAATCAGCGCCTTGACCAGCTCACGGTTTGCGTCGGTGGCCTGGATCAGTACATTGTCGCCGGGTTGTACCTGCGTTGAAAAATTTACCAACGTTTGCGCCAGCTTGTCGATTCGTGGATCGCGCATAACAAACACACCGCCTTTCAAAAAAGAGAGGCTGTCCGCTTGACAGCCTCTCCAAGGTACATAAACGGATTATTCCGCCGCCGGTTCATCGGTCGCAGCCTCTGTGGGTGCTTCCGTCGGGGCCGCAGTAGCCTCTTCAGCAGCAGGCTCTTCGCTTGCCGCAGCAGCCGGTTCTTCGGTTGCCTCAGCGACAGGCGCTTCAGTAGCCTCCGTGGCCGGGGCTTCGCTCGCCTCGTCTACGGGCGCTTCGGTGGCATCAACCGCATCATCGGTATGCTCGTCCGCCGTATGATCCGGGACGCCGTCGCCGTCATGATCGTGCTCCAACTCCTCGGCGGTATAGGTCGTACCGTCGGTCGTATCATCCGCCGTTGTGGTGGCCGGGTGAGAGGCGACAATCGTCGCGGCAATAGCGGCTACGATAAATATGGCCGCGCCGATCTTCGTGACCTTAGCCATTTTTGCCTCATAGCTCTTGGCCTTATTCTTTCCAAAGAAGGTCTCCGCGCCGCCGCTGATGGCACCAAGCCCCTGGCGCTGACCCTGCTGCAAAAGCACCGCGATGATCAGCACGATGGAGATGAGAATCAGTACGATATCAAGGATGATAGTCAAGGCGCTCATGGAATTCCCCCTACATTGTCATCAAGCAAACTGCCAGAGTATTATAGCACGCTTTTCCTTCAAAGGCAACCATGTTTTTCAATTTTTCCCGAATTTCACAAGGATTTTTCGCGGAAAAAGCCGGATTTGGGCGCTTGACCGCCTTCTATGGCCGTGATAGTATAAATCAAAGGGGGAATTGCAGGTGCCGCGTGTGAACCGCTGGATCCTTTTGGGCGCGATTGCCGCGCTGTTTTTGTTGTGCGTGTGGACGCACCGCGGCGATTTCGCCCGCGAGGAGCGGCTTTTGCCCATCGTCACTGTCGAGGGCGCTTCCCTTGAAAACGGTGGCTATCTCATCAATATCAATGTGGCGGATGAAGAAGCTCTCCAGACGTTGCCGGGCATTGGCGAGGTGTTGGCTGAGCGGATTGTGGAATATCGTGCTGAAAACGGCCCCTTTGCCTCGGTAGACGAGCTGGACAATGTGTATGGCATTGGCGAAGGCAAGCTCGCCTCCATCCGCCCCTTTTTGACCGCTGAATAACTCAGCGTCCGAACAGCTGTACCCAGTAAAGTACGCCGCCCGATTCATAGGCGCATACGCCGATGCGCGTGTAGCTGGCGCGCAATATGTTTTCGCGGTGACCATCGGAGCTCATCCACGCGGCCATGACCCGGTCGGCGCTGTCGTGCCCCATGGCAATGTTTTCCCCGCTGGCGGCGGATGAGACGGTTGACCAACTGCTGCCGTCCGGACGGGTGTGGCTGAAATTTTCTACAATTTCCCGGGCGCGCACGGCGGCAGCACGCGTCAGTTCGGCGTCCACCGTCAGCTCGCCCAGCCCGCGCGAGGAGCGTTCCACGTTTACCTGGCGAATCACTTCGTCCGCGAGGGAAGAAACCGTGGTTCCTGCCGCCTGGGTGGGCGCGGCTGTTGGCCTGCGCGTTGGCTGCATGGTGGGAACTTCGGTCGGTTGCGGCGTTGGCCGGGCCGTAGGGAGCGGAGTGGCCGTGACGGCTGGCGTAGAAGTCGCGGTAGGAGACGGCGTCGCTTGCGGCGTCGGTTCCACGGTGGGTACGGTGGTAGGTTCTACGGTTGGTTTCGCTGTAAACGCGGCCGTTGGCGCAGGCGTTGGCTGTGCGGCCGGTTCCTCTGTGGGGCTGGCGCTTCCCGCTTCTACGCGAATGCAGCCTTCGTTGCAACGCAACTGCGCCGCATAAAGCCCCGCCGTCTGCGTATACCAGGAGGGCACGGTATATTCGCCATCTGCGCCGCATACGCAGGTTACCAACACCGGCCAGTTGTCACGATAGACGGTCAGGATGGCTTCCGGGCAGTTGCAACCGCTCCAGGTTATGTACAGGTTCCCATCTGTCAGTTGCGCATCCAGTGATGGCGCGGCCAGCGCCGTGGGCGCGCACAGAAGCAGCAGCAATACAAGAATCAGAACTCGCTTCATCATTTTGCATCTCCTTTGTTATAGAATTGAAACAAGTTTCGATAAAATTGTAACAATAAGCCCAAGAAATGTCAAGGATAACTGTGCAATTCCCATGAATTTCCAGCGTTTCCAGCCCTTGTCAGGCGCTTGCGGCCGGGGTGGTTTTCTGCTATAATCACAGCGGTAAAGGTGGAACAGATATGCTGAACATATTGTTGGAAGAAAAAAAGCGCCATCCCGCAGCAGGGGTGCGCGATTATTGCAAGCTGCTGTATCAAAGCGAGTTTGGCGCGGGGCATATGGTTTCCGGAGCGGACGCCTCCCTCGAACGCCTGCGCGCGGAATGCGCGGCTTGCGGCGTGGGGGAGGACGCGCCCTTCACGCCGGTTGGCGGCGGCCTTTTGCGGCTGCACCTGCGCGCCATTCCCCCGTTGGGCCTGCGCCTTGAAACGGTCAACGGCCTGTTCCTGCATGCCTGTGCGCCGCGCGGGAGCGTTGAGGGGCTGGAGGGCAAGCTGGCGCTATTGCGCAAAAACGCTTCCATGTTGGGGCTGGATGAAAACGCGCTGGAGGCGGAAATCGCCCCTTGGCGTGCGGCGGGCTATCCCGCCCTTTCGCACTCGGAGCCATACCGCGTCCTTTATCATCCCGCTTACCGGCTGGTGCCAGCGGAGGCGCGGCGCTTTCTGGCGCTGTTTCAAAGGATTGACGCGCTTTTGCGGGATAAAGGCCGGGCGCGCGTGGCCATCGACGGCAACAGCGGCGCGGGCAAATCCACGCTTGGGGCGCTGCTGGCGGCGGTATACGGCGGCAACCTCTACCATATGGACGATTTCTTCCTGCCCTCGGAGCGCAAGACTCCCGAACGCCTGGCCGAACCCGGCGGCAACGTGGATCGGGAACGGTTTGCCTCGGAAGTGCTTGCCCATATAGGTACGGCGTTTTCTTATCGCCCGTGGCGCTGCCATCCGGGGAAACTGGACGCGCCGGTATCTGTCGTCCCCCGCGATGTAGAGATTGTCGAGGGCGTTTACAGCCTGCATCCCGACTTGCGCGGCGCTTATGATTTGCGGGTGTTCCTTTCCATCGGTTCCGATGCGCAGATCGCGCGGATCCGCAGGCGCAGCGGCGAGGCGCTCGCAAAGCGCTTTGAAAGCGAATGGATTCCTCTCGAGAATGTGTATTTCGACCATTTGGGCGTGCGTGAATGCTGCCAGCTCGCCTTTGAGGCTGCCCCGGACGGTGAACCGACGCGCACTGTATAAGCGCCGTGTGTGCGCATCATGTAAAATCTCATCACTTTGGCGCATGAGCCATCCTTCCGACGCATAAGCATAACAAGCGAAATGCGGTTGGGAGGTTTTTTCTATGGCGATAAGCGTGCTGAAGCAGGCCCTCGAAATCGAGGAACTGGTCGGTTCGCGGCAGGGGCAGGCGCTTCTGCGCGCGGAGGCGATTGTGCCCGGCGCGGGCCGGGATGCGATTGAAACGCTGATGTCCGAAGCCAACCTGGTCATCGGGCAGGTGGATGTGCAGGAAGGCCGCGTGGTGCTGGAGGGGACAGCCCACTGCCAGGCCGTATACCGGCAGGGGGGCGAGGCCACGCTGCGCTCTCTGACGGCGCAGGCCCAGCTCAACCACGCCTTTGAACTTCCTGGCGCGGCCAGCGATATGCCCTGCCGCGTCGCGGGCGAGGTAGAGCATGTAGAAGCGAAATATGAAAACGGACACATGGTCTTTCTGGTCAGCGTCGGGCTGAAGTTGCAACTGTGGCGGCTGACCCCGGCGGAAATCGTTACTGGCATTGAGGGTTCCCAGAATCTGGAGAGCGAATCCGAAACCATACGCTCCGTGCGGCTGGCGGCGGAGGCAAGCGTGGAAACGCTTTTACAGGAAAGCGTCTCCCTGCCCGCCGCGCTGGACGCGCGCACGGCCCTGATGGACTGGGGCACGGTGACGGTGGAGGGCGTGGAGCCGGACCTGGGCGGCGTGCGTGTGCGCGGCAAGCTCAATGTGGAAGCGCTCATTGGCAGCGGTGTGACCGGCAGGCCTGTGGCGCTGATCAAGGTGCCGCTTTCCTTTGAACGGCTGGTGGAGATGCCGGATTGGCTGTGCGACAATGTCTACGCCACGGCGCGGCTCGACCGCCTGGATACGCGCGTGGAGGAAAGCGAGGAGGACGACGAGGCTGACGCGGATATGCGCATTGAAGCGGAGGTGAGCGTGTCGGTCAAGGCCGTGACCGCCTCGGAAGCGGAAGCGCTGACCGACGCCTATGCCACAAAGGGCCCCTCGCTGGCCATTGAGACGCAGACGCTCACCCCTTGCGTGGCCATTGAGCGGGCGCAGGCTTCGGAGGCGTTCCACGGCACGCTGCTGCTGCCGGAAAACGCCCCAGGCGCGGGCACGGTGCTGGCTGTGCGCGTGCGGCCGGTCGTCGGCGGCTGGGGCGTGGACGCGGGAAGGACGACCATCGACGGCATTCTTGAGGCTACGGTGCTCTATATGCCCGGCGGTTCCGACCGCGTGGCCTCGGCGCAGAGCGAGATGCCCTTCTCGATTACCGTGCAGGGCGAGTTGGACGACAGCTCCTGGGTGACGGTAGAGGCCGTCTCCGCCGAGGCCAACGCCCTGATGAGCGACCGGCTGGAACTGCGCTGCCTGCTCAACGTCAGCGCCGAAACGCGGGTGACAAAGGAGTATTGCCTTTTGAGCGGCGCGGAGGAGGGCGAGGACGTAAAAAAACGCCCCGGCATCGTGTTGTTCTGGCCGGGGTGTGATGACGACATATGGTCGATCGGCAAGCGCTACAACGTCAGCGTCGAGGATGTGCGCACCATGAACGGCGGCTCTGATGTGATCCGCCAAGGCAAGGCGCTGGTACTGAAAATCTGACGCCGGTAGGTTGCATACAAAACGACCCCGCTGCCTGGGTAGGCGGCGGGGTAGCTCTTTTTGGTATCAGCCTTTCAGCGCGTCAGCGCCTTCGGCAGCCGGCGCAGTTTCTTCGATGACGATTTCCAACGCCTCGCCGTCCAGTATGCGCAAGGTCAACACATCGCCTTCCGCGATCTGCGCGGCGTCTGCCTCCTCAAAGCCATCCTGCGTGCGTTGCCAAATGGGGGCGTCCGCAGCAATGTTCACGAGCTGTACGCCCAAGATATCGCCGTCATCCTCTTGAGTGGACAGGCTGTGCGCCGTGTCCGGCGCCTGTTCCGTAGCAGGGGTTTCTTCCGGCGCTTCCTGTTCCGGTTCCGGCATGTCCCAGGGATAGCCGGCCTCATTTTCGGGGTCTATGGCTTCGATCTGTACCAACAGGGATACGATATCCGTACGCAGCACCGTTGCCGACCAGATTTCTTCTACACTTTCGCCTTCTGGAACCGGCGTCGCTTCAGCGCTTACAACCATTGGGATCATTGCCACCAGCAGCGCCAGTGCAATCAAAGCAAATCGCTTCATGACTTTTGCCTCCTTTGATCTTTTCAAAAAAATTATAATGCCGGGAATGCGATAAAGTGTGAGCGAAATGTGAACAAATTCCCCGCTTTCCTTTGAATTTACAGGTATGCGGGCGGGTAAAAACATAAAATGTATGATGTGCAAAATAATTTTACCAATTCATTGATTATTTCGAAAATAATATTGACATGTAGAATGATGCGTGTTATAATACCGATAAATCTTAAACGCTCTTTACAAATTCGACTGTGGCGGCGGCGCCGCCGGGAAGCGCAGGTGGCTATGGAAAACAGGAAAGACGGATATATCGTCGAGATGGAAAACATCTCCAAGCAGTTCCCTGGCGTGAAGGCGCTGGACAACGTCTCCTTCCACCTCAGAAGCGGCGAGGTCATGGCGTTGCTGGGGGAAAACGGAGCAGGCAAATCCACGCTGATGAAGATCCTCTCCGGCGTCTACCCCAAAGATTCGGGCACGATTCGCGTGTTTGGCGAAACGGTAGAGGCGCTTACGCCCAAAAAAGCGCAGGAGCTGGGCATTGCCATTATCCATCAGGAACTGAACCTCTGCCCGCACCTGTCCGTGGCGGAAAATATCTTCCTCGGGCGGGAAAAAATTGGCGCGCTGCGCAGGCTTTCCCAGCGGGAGATGAACCGCGAAGCAGCCAAGATTCTGGATAACCTGCGCATAGACCTGTCGCCAACCACTATGGTGGGCAATTTGCAGGTCTCCAAACAGCAGATGGTGGAAATCGCCAAAGCTCTGTCCACCGACGCGCGCGTGCTCATCATGGACGAGCCGACCAGCGCCCTCACCGCCAAGGAAATCGAGGAGCTGTTCCGCATCATCCGCCAGTTGCGCGATGAGGGACGAGGCATTGTATACATATCCCACCGCCTGGAGGAATTGCAGCACATCGTCGATCGCGTGACGATTTTGCGCGACGGCCAGTTCGTGGCGGAAATGCCGTTCAAGGACGTAACCCTCAATGAAATCATTTCCCACATGGTAGGCCGCGAAATCAAGGAAAAGTTCCCGCGCGTGACCTGCCCGGTGGGAAAGAAGATCTTTGAAGTAAAGCATTTAAACGCCGGGCGCATGGTGCGCGATGTATCGCTGGAGCTGCGCGAAGGCGAAATCGTCGGCATCGCCGGTCTGATGGGCGCGGGCCGCACCGAAACCACGCGCGCCATCTTTGGAATCGACCGCAAGGATTCCGGCGAGATCATACTCGACGGCAAACCTATTTCCATCAATAAGCCCATAGACGCCATCCGCTCCGGTATCGTGCTGGTGCCTGAGGACCGCAAGCGCGACGGGCTGTGTACCAAGCTGTCCATCCGCGATAACATCGCCCTGCCCAACCTGGATATCGTCAGCGGTCCCTTGACCACCGTGAATATGCGCAAGGTCAACCGCATGAGCGGCGAGGCGGTGAAAAACCTGCAAATCAAACTGCCCAATACGCTGGTGGACGCGGGCAGCCTCTCCGGCGGCAACCAGCAGAAGGTGGTTGTAGGCAAGTGGCTGGCGCGCAATTCCCGTGTGGTGATCTTTGACGAACCCACGCGCGGCATCGACGTGGCGGCCAAGGTGGAAATCTACCACCTGATGAACCGCCTCAAGCAAAACGGCATCGGCGTGCTGTTTGTATCCAGTGAGATGCCGGAAATCCTTGGCATATCCGACCGCATCATCGTCATGTGCGACGGGCGCATTACCGGCGAGATGGACGTGAAGGAAGCCACGCAGGAGCACATTCTCGAACTTGCCACGCAGTTTGAGAAAAAGATACAGACAGCCTGAGTCGGCCGAAAGGAGCTTGGATTATGGAGCAGAATGTTAAGCAGCCCAACGTTTTCAAAAGAGTGTTTGCAAAGCGTGGCATGGGCCAGGTTATCACGGTGTTTTTCGGCCTGATCGTGCTGTGCCTCGTATTCCACATCATCAACCCCAACTTCCTGGGCCAGCGCAACGTCGCCAACCTGCTCAGGCAGTTCGCGCCGTTCCTGATTGTCGGTATCGGCCAGTCGTTCGTGCTCATTACCGGCAACATCGACTTGTCCATCGGCTCGGTGCTGGGCATGAGCTGCATGACTTCGGCCACGCTGATGTGCAACGGCTGGCATCCCCTCGCCGCGTGCGTCGTGACGATGCTCATCTGCGTGCTCACCGGCTTTATCAACGGCACGCTGGTGGCCGGATGCAAGCTGCCGCCCTTTATTGCCACGCTGGGTACCATGCAGGTGGCCCGCGGCATCGCGCAGATGGTCAACAACAACATGAACACCAACTCCATCGGTGAGTTTGCCGGGGCTTTCCGCGATTTCTTCTACTATGGAAGGATTGCGGGCATCTACAACACCTTCTGGATCGGCGTGGTCGTGTGGCTGGTATTTAACTTCATCCTCAGCCAGACGCGCACCGGCCGTCACCTCTACGCCATCGGCTCTAACATTGACGCGGCCAAGCTGTCCGGCGTGAGCGTGTACTGGACGACCACGAAGGCGTACCTGGTCAGCGCCGCCTGCGCCGGCCTGGTTGGCCTGATTCAGTGCGCCACGACCGGTACCGGCACCATGGACGCCGGCTTATCTTACGAAATGTACGCGGTTGCTGCCTCGGTCATCGGCGGCGTGTCCACGCTGGGCGGCCAGGGCATACTGCTCGGCACGGTCGTAGGCGCGGGCGTGTGGAGTGTGTTGAGCAACGGCCTGCAGTTCGCGGGCGTGGCCGTCGGCCCCCGCAACGTCATCATCGGCGTGATCGTCGTCCTCAGCGTGCTGGTGGACGTAATCGCCCGCAGCGGCCGCTTCTCGCGCAAGCCCAAATCCTAAATCCTGATTCAAAGCGCACAGCGCTTTTGATAAAAACATAAGGAGGAACCATGTTATGAAGAAGCTGTTTGCACTCGTCCTTTGCCTGATGCTAGCGCTGGGCTGCACCGCCGCCTTTGCGGAGGGCGAGACCCACACCGTCTACCTGATCACGATGGATCTGTTTGACGCGCACTGGGTCAGCGTCGATGAAGGCTGCAAGGCCGCCGTTGCTGAACTGGCGGAGCAGGGCATCAACATCAACTACGTCTGGAACGCGCCCACCCAGGGCAAGGACGACGCGGCGCAGATCGAGTGCATCAACAATGCTTACGCCGACAACGCCGAAGTCATCCTGCTGGCCTCCAACGGCCCCGACACCCAGGTTGCCACCCTGGAAGAGCTGCACAACAACGGCGTGATCCTGATCTACGTCGACTCTCCCGCCAACTATGACGGCGCCGTGCAGACCCTGGCCACCAACAACAAGAACGCGGGCGTGCTCGCGGGCGAACAGATGTTGGCCGCTCTGGAAGAGAAGGGCATCACCGAGGGCACCATCGGCATCGTGAACGTTAACGCCGCCACGACCTCCACCGCCCAGCGCGAGGAAGGCTTCCGCGAGGCGCTTGCCGATTCCAGCTTCGAAATCCTCGAAACCCAGTACTCCAATGGCGACGCCACGCTGAGCCAGGAAATCGCCAATAACTACATCACCGAGGGCGTCGTCGGCCTGTTCGGCGCGAACGAAGGCTGTAGCGTGGGCGTGGGCAATGCCATCGCCGCCAACGACAACGCCATCGTGGGCGTGGGCTTCGACAAGTCCGACGCGATCCTCAACCTGGTCAAGGACGGCAGCCTGCTGTGCACCATGGCCCAGAACCCCTATGACATGGGCTATCAGGGCATGATGACCGCCGCCGCCGCTCTGCAGGGCGAGACCGAGTTTGAAGACGTTGACACCGGCGTTTCCGTGATCGACGCGGCCGCCGCCACCGAACTGCTCGGCTAAGAACGATACAGAATCATCACAGCGATGGGCGGCCATGTTCTGGCCGCCCGTACTTCGGTAAGGGGGATGCGCATGGAAAGTAGGCGCGGCAGCGGCGTAAACGACCTCAAACTGCAAAACCGCCGCCTGGTGTTGCGGACCATCGCCGAGCGCCCGATGATCTCGCGGGCAGAGCTATCCCTTGCCACGGGCCTGAGCAAAATGACGATGAGCAATATCATCGGCGAATTGATGCAGGCTGGCGTCGTTTGCGAATCCGCGCAGGAAAGAAGCGGCGCAGCCGTGCTGGGGCGGCGCCCTGGCTATCTGGATTTGGCCGATACCTCGCCCTGCGAGATTGGCGTGTTTATTTCCCGGCACGGCGTACAAGTTTCCGTGGGCGATTTGCGCACGCGCGTTTTGTGGACGCACAGCGAGCCGTATCCGGCGGTCATGAATGAGCAAATCCTTATTGAAATGACGCTGGCGGGCATTCGCCGCGCCTTGCAGAACTGCCGGCGGCCCGTGTTGGGCATTGGCCTGGCGGCCATTGGCCCCGTGAGCATCGAACGGGGTACGATCCTGCGCCCAGCAAACTTCTTTGGCATGCGCGATGTACCCATCGTGCGCGCCGTGGCCGAGGAGACGGGGTATCCCGTGTGTTTCACTTCGGACAATATGGCCGGCGCGCAGGCTGAAAAGCTCTTTGGCGAAGGCCGCGCGCATGAAAACTTCCTGTTTTTGCTTTTGTGGGAGGGCATTGGCTGCGGCGTGGTGGTCGATGGCAAGCTCCACGCTGGCGAACATGGACTGGGCGGCGAGCTGGGGCATACGTCCATTTGCTTTGATGGCCCGGTGTGTTCCTGCGGTTCGCGCGGCTGTCTGGAAACATACGCCAATACCGAGCATATGGCGGAGCATGTGCGCCGCCGCATCGCGGGGGGAGAGACGTCGGTTTTGCAGGGCCAGCCGCTCAACTGGGCGACGATTCTCAACGCCGCCAGCGTTGGCGACGGCGCGGCGCTTTCGGCGGTAGAGGAATACTGCGATTATCTCTCCTGCGCGCTGGTAAATATGGTCAATGTCTTTGATCCGGAGATCATTTATCTCTGCCAGCATGAAAGTGGGGAAGGAGCCACGCTGCTTGCCGGGCTTTTGCAAAAGCGCATCTATGCGCGCATGCTCGCCCCGGACTGCCGCCGCATGTCCGTGCGCTGCGCCAGCTTTGGCGAACGCGCAGTGATGGCCGGTTCTTTGGCGCTGGTGGCGGGCAAGGTATTTGACGGTTCCCTGCCGTTTATGCCTTTTCATGCGGAAGGGGGAAAGTAAAGTGCGCAATATAGCGCTGCAACCCGAGCGCCTGGAGGCGCTGCTGGAAACAATCGGCCGCGTGCGTGCGGTTGCTATTGGCGATGTGTGTCTGGATGTGTATTGGATCGCGGATATGCGCCGCGCCACGCTTTCGCGGGAAACGCCGCATTTCAATTTGCCGGTTATGGAAGAACGTTACTCGCTGGGCGCGGCCGGAAACGCCATGAGCAATATGCGCGCGCTGGGCGCGACGGTTCTACCCCTCACGCTGCTGGGTGAGGACTGGCGCGGCGGCATCGTCCGCAGGTTGATGGCGGAAATGTCGCTTCCCTCCGACGGCCTGATCGCCGTGCCAGGGCGCATTACGCCCGCCTACGTCAAGCCCTATCGGTGCGGCCATGGGGATGTGCGCTATGAGGATCCGCGCATCGACTTTGAAAACGCCCAGCCGCCCTGCGAAGCGGCGGAGCGGATGCTGGTGGAGGCGCTTGAGCACGCCGCGGACGGCGCGGATGTGATCGTCGTTTCAGACCAGTTGGGCACGGGGGTGGTAACGCCCCGCGTGCGGGAAACGCTCTGCACCCTTGCCGCCAGGGGCAGGAAGGTCATCGTCGACAGCAGAGACAATATTGCAGCGTATAAAGGCTGCATCCTCAAGCCCAACGAGTTGGAAGCGGCGCGTGCCGCGTCGCTCGCTCCCGCCGCCGTCACGCCGGAGGAATATCTGCCGGTAGCCCGGAAACTGTGGGACATGAGTGGCGGCGATGTAATCATTACGCTTGGCGCGGCGGGGGCGATGTGCCTCGGAAGCGGCGGGGAACCCTGCTTCGCGCCCGCAATGCGCGTGCCGCCGCCCATTGATATCGTCGGCGCGGGTGACAGCTTCCTTTCCGCCTGCGCGCTGGCGCTGGGCGCGGGCGCGGCGCTCGAGGAAGCCATCGCCCTTGGCAACCTGGCCTCCGCCGTCACCATTCAGAAAATCGGCCAGACCGGAACCGCCAGCGCGGCGGAAATCCGCGCGGCCTATGCAAAACGAGGATAATTACAAATGGAAATATTGCATTCTGTCCCCAAAACGCCGGTTAAGGCGGTGCTGTTTGACTTTGACGGCACCATTTCCACCCTGCGCTACGGCTGGGAGGCCGTGATGCGGCAGATGATGTTGGAACTGATTGCGGGCGGCAAGGAGCCGGATGCGGCGCTTGTCCGCCTGGTGGATGATTATATTGAGGAATCCACCGGCATACAGACCATCTTTCAAATGAAGTGGCTGGCCGCGCGCGTGCGCGAATATGGCCGCACAGACCTGCCCGACGATCCCTGGTGGTACAAGGACGAATACAACCGCCGCCTGATGCGCACGGTGTCCGGCCGTGTGGCGGCAGTGTCCTCCGGCGCGGAGCCGCGCGAAAAATACCTCATCGCGGGCGCGGCGCGGTTTCTCGCCGCTTTGCGGGCGCGCGGCGTATCTTGCTATGTGGCCAGCGGCACAGACGACGCGGATGTGCGCGCCGAGGCGCACGCCCTGGGCGTGGACGGCTATTTTGCGCGCATCGCTGGCGCGCCAGCGCACGCGGAGAGCTGCGCCAAGGAAGCGGCATTGCGCATGCTTGTCGGTGAAATCGGCCTTTCCGGAGACAAAATCGCCGTCATCGGCGATGGCAAGGTGGAAATCGCCCTGGCCAAGGAGATTGGCGCGCGGGCCTTGGGACTGGCGACGGATGAGGAAGCCTTATGCGGCGTCAACGAAAAAAAGCGCGCCCGCCTCGTTCGCGCCGGTGCGGACGCCATTGAAGGCGATTTTCTGGACGAAGCGGCCCTGCTTTCCTGGCTGGGATTTGAGGAGGTGTAAGCATGCGCAGGGATCTGCAGCTTAGCTTTGAGGGGATACGCACCTGGTCGAGCCGGGAGCGCGTCAACCTGGTAAAAATTGAGGATTTGAAAACCCCGGGGGTAGACCCGGTTCCGGCGTGGGAAAACGCGGATTTTGACGAATTGGTCGAGCGCGTGGTGACGGCGCGGCGCAACGGACGCCCGGTCATCCTGTCCATGGGTGCGCACGTTATCAAAAACTGGCTCAGCCGCTACCTGATCGCCCTGATTCAGAAGGGCGTCATTACCCATCTGGCGGGCAACGGCGCCTGCTCCATCCACGATTTTGAGCTGTGTTACCTCGGCGGCACTTCCGAACATGTGCCCACCGCCATCGAGGACGGTTCCTTCGGCATGTGGGAGGAAACCGGGGCCTGGATGAATGAGGCCATCCAGCAGGGCGCAAAGCGGGGCATGGGATACGGTTGCGCGCTCGCCGCCTATATGGATGAGCACCCTGAGCGCTTCCCGCATCTGGACGACTGCGTGCTCTATCAGGCCTATAAGGCGGATGTGCCCGCCACTTACCATATCGCCCTCGGCACGGACATCATCCACCAGCACCCCAGCGTGGATTTTGCCGCCATCGGCGCGTGCAGCGGCGTGGATTTCCATAAGTTCTGTTACTCGGTGTCAGAGCTTGAGGGCGGCGTATACATGAACTTTGGTTCCGGCGTGATCGGCCCGGAGGTGTTTCTGAAGGCGCTGTCCATTTCCCGCAATCTCGGCCATCCCACCCGGCAAATTACCACCGCCAACTTCGACCTCATCGACCTGGGCGATTTCCGCAAGCCCATCGGCTACGACAACCCCAATTACTACTACCGTCCGCGCAAGAACATCGTCAACCGCCCGGTGAGCACTGGCGGCAAGGGCTGGCACTTCGTCGTGGACCACAAGGTTTCCATTCCCAACCTCTACGCGCGGGTGATGGAAAAGACCGGCGGGGAGGGATTTACCCATGCATGAAAACCTTGACCGGGCGGTCGATTTGATCGCCACATGCTTTGAACAGGGCGGCAAGCTGCTTTTGTGCGGCAACGGCGGCAGCGGCGCAGACTCGGCGCATATTCTCGGCGAGCTGGTGAAGGGCTTTATGTCCAAGCGGCCCCTTTCCGCGGATCTCGTCGAAAAAATTGGCCAGCCGTGGGCGCAAAATCTGCAAATGGGCCTGCCTGCCATCGACCTGACGGCCAACAACGCCCTCATCGGCGCAGTGGCCAACGACCAGGACGGCCTTTTGCCCTACGCGCAGCAGGTGATGGCCTACGCCCGTCCCGGCGACGTGTTGCTGGGCATCTCCACCTCCGGCAACGCCGAAAACGTCGTCCGCGCCATGATTACCGCGCGGGCACTGGGCGCAAAGTGCGTCGCCCTCACGGGCAGGGACGGCGGAAAAATGCGGCAATATGCCGACGTACTGCTCAACGTGGACGAAACGGAGACCTACAAGGTGCAGGAAAAGCATCTGCCGCTCTATCATCAGCTCTGCATGCGCGTGGAAAAGCGCATCTTCGGCTGACAGGAGGCAATATGGGAACGTATTGGGGACTGGATATCGGCGGCACGAAGTGCGCGCTGGTCACGGGCACGGAAGATTGCCGGGTGCTCACGCGCCATGCGGTGGCGACGCGCGATTTTGAGCGCTGGCAGGACGTGCTTGAAGCTCTGCTTGCGCAGGCGCCGGCCGAAACGCCCACGGCCGTGGGCATCAGCTGTGGCGGCCCGCTCGACAGCCGCCGGGGGCGCATCCTCTCGCCGCCGAACTTGCCGGGCTGGGACGATGTGCCCATCGTGGACTGGCTGAAAACGCGGCTGGGCGCGCCGGTTTTTCTGCAAAACGACGCCAACGCCTGCGCGCTGGCGGAGTGGCGCTTCGGCGCGGGGCGCGGCTGCGAGAATATGATTTTCCTGACCTTTGGCACCGGCTTTGGCGCGGGGCTGATTCTGAATGGCCGCCTCTACGCGGGCACGAACGACATGGCGGGGGAAATCGGCCATGTGCGCGCCGAAAAGGACGGCCCGGTAGGTTACGGCAAGCGCGGCTCGTTCGAGGGCTTCTGTTCCGGGGGCGGCATCGCGCAGCTCGCCGGAGGCAAAAGCGCCCGCGAAGTGGTGGAACTGGCCGGCGCGGGCGACGCACGCATGCGCGCCGTGCTTTCGGAAAGCGCACGGCGGCTGGGCGCATGTCTTGCCCTGCTCATCGACCTTTTCAACCCTGAGCGCATTGTCATCGGCAGCATCTACGCCCGCGCCGAACGCTATTTCCGGGATGAGGCCATGCGCGTTGTGGAGCAGGAGGCCCTGCCGCGCGCGCGCTGCGTCTGCGAAGTGCTGCCCGCACAGCTTGGGGATGCCATCGGCGATATGGCGGCGCTGTCGGTAGGCATCGACGGCATGCTGCAAAAACATATATAGAGCGATTAAGGAGGTTCTCGCATGAAACGGTCTCAGATCAACCAGGCGATGCAGTGGGCTGACGACTACCTGCGCGCCAACAACATCCGCCTTCCCGAATACGCCTATTGGCCGCTGGAAACGTGGAAGGAAAACGCCGCCAGGCTCGATGTGATTCGCAAGGTCATGCTCGGCTGGGACGTCACGGACTTCGGCATGGATGACTTTGCCAACATCGGCGCGGTGCTCTACACCGTGCGTAACGGCAGCATCACGGAAAAGGGCGTGGGCGTGCCCTACTGTGAAAAGTACATCGTCATGCGCGACGGACAGCGCCTGCCCAAGCACTACCACGTCAGCAAGACGGAGGATATCATCAACCGCGCCGGAGGCCCGCTGCGCGTGCTTTTGTGGAATGTCGACCCCACCACGGGCAAACAGCTTGAAACAGACGTGAATGTCTACATGGACGGCGTTTTGCGCACCTATGGGGCGGGCGAGGAGATCCTTGTAGATCCGGGCAACAGCATATCCCTCACGCCTTATATGGCCCACATCTTCGGCCCACAGGCGGGTACCGATCTGATTGCCGGCGAAGTTTCCGCCGTCAACGATGACAATACGGACAATTACTTCCTCGAGGACACGCGCCGCTTTGCGGACATCGACGAGGACGAACCGATTCTTCATCCCCTGTGCAACGAATACGACAAGCTGACCTGACCTGCCGCCCAACCTTTGTCCATTTCCCTTTACACAACAGCCCTTGCGCCGGAAGCGTTTTTGCGCTAGGATGAAACCCATCGCATAGCAGAAAGGATGGGGAGACCATGAGCGAGCAAAATACGCATCCCAAAACCTGGGAAGAAACCGTGGAGCCGGAAAAGGCCAAGCGCAAAAACTGGGCGGGCTTTGTCGAAAACGAGGCTGTGACCTTCTTTGAGAAGTTTGATTTGGAAAAGCTGACCCTCGAGGACGGCATGGGCAACAAGGCCAAATTGCAGCGCACCAAGAACAACAGCATCAAGATTGAGTATACATCTTCAGTGGTGCTGTAACGCCCAGAACAACGGAACGGACGCATGATCGCATCCGTTCCGTATTTTTCGCCGTGGCAGAATGTTCAATGAGACAATGCCTTTTGCGTCAGTGCCAAGGCTATGGCGCAAGGGAGAACACGCGCGCCAGAACCGCCGTCAGCGCGCAGGCGGCCATCCCCAGAACCGCCGGCAGCAATACGGAAACCAACGTCCACTTTGCGCTGCGCGTTTCCCGGGCGATGGTGATCACCGTGGTCGAGCAGGGCCAGTGCATCAGCGAAAAGAGGATTGTATTCAGCGCCGTCAGCCACGTCCAGCCGTTGGCGGAAAGCAGCGCGCCCAGAGCCGCCGTGCTTTCCGGCTGCGCAAGCGCTCCGCCGGAGAGATAGGCCATCATCGTCAGCGGCAGCACCAGCTCATTGGCAGGGAAGGCCAGGATAAAGGCCATGAGGATGGCCCCGTCCAGGCCCAGAAAGCGGGCGAAGGGGTCGAGCGCGCCCACACAGAGGGACAGCAACGTGCCGCCGGAAAGGCGGATGTTCGCCAGCGCCCAAATGGCCAGCCCCGCCGGGGCGGCCACAGCCACGGCGCGGCCCAGCACGCGCAGCGTGCGATCCACAACAGAACGCGCAATCACGCGCCCCACCTGCGGGCGGCGGAATGGCGGCAGCTCCAGCGTAAACGCCGAGGGCACGCCCTTGAGAAGTGTCGCTGAGAGCAGGCGCGAGGATGCGAATGTGACCAATACGCCCAGCACAATCACGCCCGCGAGCATCAGCGCCGCCATGGGCCAGGACGCGGCCAGAAACAGGCCGATGAGCGAAATCATCATCGGAAAACGGCCGTTGCAGGGCACAAATACATTCGTCAGTATGGCGATCAGGCGCTCGCGCGGGCTGTCGATGATGCGGCAGCCCACCACGCCGGCGGCGTTGCAGCCCAGCCCCATGCACATGGTCAACGCCTGCTTCCCGCAGGCATGGCAGCGCTTGAAGGCCGCGTCCAGATTAAAGGCCACGCGCGGCAGATACCCCAGGTCTTCCAACAGCGTAAACAGGGGGAAGAAGATGGCCATCGGCGGCAGCATCACCGCCACCACCCAGCCCAGCGCCCGAAACATGCCCTCGCACAGCATGGAAATCAGCCAGCCAGGCGCCCGCAGCGCCGCAAGCGCCCCCGATAACCATGTTTCCGCATGCGCAAAGAACGCAGAAAGCATTTCCGAGGGCACGTTTGCCCCGGCAATGGTGATGTAAAGCACCAGCGCCAGCAAAAGCAGCATGATGGGCAGGCCGGTCAGGCGGCCGGTGAGCAGGCGGTCCAGCCGCGCCTGCCGCGCCAGCGCGCCCGGACGTGTCCGCACGCACGCGGCGCTGATTTGCTCCGCCTGCGCGAAAATGGCCGCGGCGGCTTCCTCGCGCGCGCGTTCCGGGCGGATGCGCTCCGTTTCCTCGCGCACGGCGCGCATTTCGCGCACAGAAACGCCCAATTCCGCCTCCAGCCGGACGATCATGCCCCGGTCGTCCTCGAGGATGCGCATGGCCGCAAAGGGCGCGTACAGGCTTGCGCCCCGCTCCGCGAGATCGGCGGCAATGCGGTCACGGGCGTATTCTATGTCCGGCGCGTAGCGCACCAGGCGAGGCTGGGGGCGGTTCTTGCCTGCGGCTACATCGCGCACGCGGCGCAAAAGCGCCTCCACGCCTGCGCCATCGCGCGCCGCGCAACCCGATACAGGCACGCCCAGCGCGTTTTCCAGCGCCGACAAATCCACGCTTATCCCGCGCCGCCGCGCCTCGTCCATGAGGTTGACGCAGACCACAACGCGCGGCGTCAGCTCCAGCACCTGTAAAACCAGGTTCAATCCACGCTCCAGACAGGTGGCGTCGCAGACCACGATCACCGCGTCCGCGCCGCCAAAGCAGATGGCGTCGCGCGCGGCCTCCTCCTCGGCGGAGTGCGAAAACAGCGAATAGGCCCCCGGCGTGTCGCCGAGCAGGAAGCGCCAGCCATCCGCCTTGCCATGGCCCCAGGCGCTGCCCACGGTTTTCCCCGGCCAGTTGCCTGTGTGTTGCTTCAGGCCGGTAATGCGGTTGAACAGCGTGCTTTTGCCCACATTTGGATTCCCGGCCAAGACCACGACCGGCGGCGTCCCGCCCTGCGCCGGGGCGTTCATGCGCAGACCTCCCGGGCCGATGCGCACACCAGCGCGGCGTCCTCGCGCCGCAGGGCGATGACCGCGCCGCGAATCAGGTAGGCGCGCGGCTCGCCCGAGGGCGCGGCAAACAGGCAGCGCACCCGCGCGCCGCGCGTAAGCCCCAAATCCATCAAGCGGGTGGTTATATCCCGGCCGTTATCCGGGAAAAGGCCGCGCACCGTGGCCAATTCGCCCGGCCGCAGCTCGTTGAGCGTAAATTGCATGGAAATTCCCCCAATTTTTGTCACCGGCGCGCGCCTGCAAAGGCGAAAACCGCAGCTCCGCATCCATTCAGGCAAAAGGAATCCCGGCCCATAAAATTCAGAAACATATCCTGAGATATGATATGCCCGCCACGGGAGGGGGTGCGCAAGGGGGGGAAAAGCGGCATGTTTTGGCCCCGAGCGGCACACAATTAGACAGCATGTTCTGTGGAGGGATGTCTATGAAGCCGCGCAAAGCCCTGTGCCTGCTGCTCGCGCTTGTCCATCTGCTGTCGGGCGCGGCGCTGATGGAAGTCGATTTAACAACCCCCGTGCCTACGCAGGCGCCGGCCGCCGCGCCGGAACTGAGCGCCGCGCCGCTTCTGGACGCGCCGCCCATCGCGCTTTCCTGCGCGGCGGCCATCCTGGTGGAGCCGGAGAGCGGACAGGTGCTCTTTGAGCAAAATGCCGACGTCGCCCGCCCCGTGGCCTCGGTCACCAAGGTCATGACCATCCTGCTGGCGCTGGAAGCGCTCGCCGAGGGGCGCGTTTCCCTGGAGGATGAATTCGTCGTTTCCGAAGCGGCGGCCGGCATGGGCGGCTCGCAGGTGCTCCTGGACGTAGGCGAAGTGCAGCCGTTTTCCGTATTGCTCAAAAGCACGATTGTCGGCAGCGCCAACGACGCTTCCGTGGCCATTGCCGAAGCGCTCTACGGCTCTGAAACCGTGTTTGTGGAGCGCATGAACGAGTGCGCCCGTCAACTGGGCATGACGAACACCAATTTCGTCAACTGCACCGGCCTGCCCGCCGAGGGACAACAGACCACGGCGCGGGATGTGGCGGTCATGACCATCGCCATGCTTCAGCATCCGCAGTATTTTGAGTTTTCCGGCGTGTGGCTTGACGAGGTCGATCACGGCGACGGCCGCATTACCCAATTGACCAACACCAACAAGCTCATCCGCCTCTACGAAGGCTGCGACGGCGGCAAGACCGGTTCTACCACGGAAGCGGGCTACTGCATATCCGCCACGGCCAAGCGCGGCGACATGCGCCTGGTTGCCGTGGTGCTGGGCGCGGACACGGGCAGCGAGCGCTTCGATATCGCCACCGAAATGCTCGACTACGGCTTTGCCCACTACCGCCTCTACCCGGTGGCGGAAAGGGGCACCAAGGTGCGCGGCGAGTTGCCGGTCACAGGCGGCGACAGCGAGGGCGTGCCGCTGGCGCTCGACGGAGATCTGACGCTGCTGATTCAGAAGGGCGACGAACAGGGCGTGCAGCTCGTGCCCAGCCTGCCGGAATCCATCGAGGCCCCGGTCGCCGCCGGGCAGGAGGTGGGCAGCGTGGAAGTGGTTGTCGGCGGCCGCGTGGTTGCGCGCATTCCCGTCATCGCTACCCAGGAAGTGACCGCCAAGGGCCTGAAAAACGCCATTGGCAGGGTTCTGAAATTCTGGGGACTGTAAAAATGGAACCTGCGCCCGGCCTTGTTGCGCCGGGCGTTTTGTGTTACAATGACACAGAAGGCAAAAGGAGGCATGCGCATGAAAAAGGTACGCATTACAGTGCTCAAGACCACGTTGGACGAGGATTTGGCGCGCGAATACGGCGTGGAAGGGCTTACCGCCTGCCCGATGCTGCGCGAAGGACAGGTGTTTTATGCCGATTATGCCAAACCCGACGGCCTGTGCGACGAAGCATGGAAAGCCATTTATCAGTATGTATTCGCCCTGGCGCATGGCGCGGACAAGGGCCTGTTTTACTATGGCGATTGGATTCGCAAGCCGGGCGTGGCCGTTTGCGCCTGCAACGATGGCCTGCGCCCGGTGATCTTTAAACTTGAGGCCACCGGCGAAGAAGCGCAAATCGACTACACGCCCGTGCGCTGAAGCGGGGAGGAAATATGCAGTTTACTGAGGAGCAGCGCCGGGCGATTGAGGCGCGGGGAACAAATCTGCTTTTGAGCGCGGCGGCAGGGTCGGGCAAGACCGCCGTTCTGGTGCAGCGCGTGCTGTCGCTCATCGAAGAAGGCGCGGACGTAGAGCGCATGCTGGTGGTCACGTTCACCCGCGCCGCCGCCGCCGAAATGCGCGCACGCCTGGCCGCGCGTCTGGGCGAACAGGCATCGCGCGGCGACGAACGCCTGCGCGAACAGATGTTGCGCCTCGACCGCGCCTCCATCACCACCCTGCACGGATTTTGCGCGGATTTCCTGCGCGCCAATTTCGAGGCCGCCGGCGTGGATCCGGCCTTCCGCATCCTGGACGACGCCGAGGACAGGCGCATGCTCGACGAGGCGGCGGACGAAGCGCTCGAGACCCTCTACGCCGAAGGCGGCGAGGCGCTTGCGCATTTGGACGCGGGACGCGGCCCGGAAAAGGTGCGCGCGCTGGCGCTGGAGTTATATGATTACCTGTGCGAACGCCCGGATCCCGAGGAATGGCTTTCCGCCGCGCTCGACCGCGAACAGGCGCCCGTGACGGCCTGGACGGAGGAAATCGTGCGCGCGGCGCGCCGTAGCGTGGAAGCGGCGCTGGCCGCCACCCGCGCGGCGCTGGAGCATTCCGGCTGTCCCGCCCACTACGCCGCCGCCATGGAAAAGGACATGGAAGCCCTGCTCGCCATGCGTGAAATGGACGATGCCGGAACCATGAGCGCGGCGCTGAAGGCTTTCAAGCAGGCCCGGCCCTCGGGGCGCAACAAGGGCGTCGATTCCGAAGCGCTGGAGGCGGTCAAGGCCCTGCGCAAGACCGCGGACGACGCCATCAAGCGCTCCCGCCTGCGCAACCTTTCCCTTGCCCAGGCGCGCGCCGACGCGCTGGCGCTTTACGATGTGTTTCCCGTCCTCGCGGACGCGGCGCGGCGCATCGGCGCGGAGCACGCGCGGCGCAAGGAAGAAAGAAGCGGCCTTTCCTATGCCGACCTGGAGCGCTGTACGCTGCGCGCGCTTGGTCAGGAAAATGTGCGCGACGCCGTGCGAGAACAATACGAATATGTGTTCGTGGACGAATATCAGGATATTTCGGATTTACAGGAGGCGCTGATCCAAAGCGTGTCGCGCAAAAACAACCTCTTTGCCGTGGGCGATGTCAAGCAGTCCATTTATCGCTTCCGCCTTGCCGAACCGCGCCTGTTCCTCGGGCGCTATGAGCGCTATCAGCGCGGCGAGGGCGGCGTGCTCTTGCCACTGACGCGCAACTTCCGTTCCTCCCGGCCGGTGATCGGCTTTGTCAACGCCGTGTTTTCGCGCACCATGCTCGGCGGCGACGCGGAAATTGTCTACGACGGGTTGGCAAGGCTGAACCCGGGCCGCGCGGACGGAGAGGAAGCGCCCTTGCCGGAAATCCACATACTCGACGAATCCGCCGGCGAGGACGTCGGGGACGACGAGGCGCTGGAGGAAATTGGCCGCGCCGGGCGCGAGGCGATGTGGATTGCCGGGCGCATCCGCGCCTTGCGGGCGGAACAGCCGGGGCTGCGCTACCGGGATATCGCCATCCTCACCCGTGCCAAGAGCTCCGCGGCGGCGGCCATGCTGCCGGTGTTGCTCTCCGAGGGCATCCCCGCCTATGCGGAGGGGCTTTCCGGGTATTTTGATACCCTCGAAGTCGCTTTTGTCCTCTCGCTTTTGCGTCTGGTGGACAGCGAGCTGCGCGATGTGGAGATGATCGGCGCGCTGCGCTCCTGCATGGCGCAGCTCACACTGGAG
This sequence comes from Candidatus Pullichristensenella stercorigallinarum, assembly GCA_018712945.1. GTDB lineage: Bacteria > Bacillota > Clostridia > Christensenellales > Aristaeellaceae > Pullichristensenella > Pullichristensenella stercorigallinarum. Next base: position 43,932 of record DVFZ01000033.1, read on the forward strand.
GAGCTTTCGCAGATCCGCCTTGCGCACGCGGACATGTCCTTTGCCGGCGCCGCCCGCGCCCGGGCAGAGGAAGGGGAGGACGCGCTTTCCCAAAAGCTGCGCGGCTTTTTCGCGCGGCTGGATTCCTGGCGGCTGCGCGCGGACACGCTGCCCCTGGGCGAGCTGGTGCGCGCCGTATGCGTGGAAAGCGGCTTTTATACATACGCCGGAGCCCTGCCCGGCGGCGCGCAGCGGCAGGCCAATCTGGACGCGCTGGTAACGCGGGCGGAGAATTTCGACGCGGAAATTTCCGGCTCGCTGACGCGCTTTCTGGGCTATGCGGAGCACATGCGCGCGCGCGGCGATGGAGACAGCGCCCATCTGCTCGGCGAGGGCGACGACGTGGTGCGCCTGATGACCATCCACAAGAGCAAGGGCCTGGAATTCCCAGTGGTGTTCGGGGCGCTGACGGCGCGTTCCTTCTGCGGCGCTGCCAGCGGGGAACTGTTCCGCGCCCATCGGGAGCTGGGGTTGGGCATACATTATGTCGATGAAAAGCTTGGCACCCGGCGCGAGCCGCTTTCCTACCTCGCCATCGGCGAGCGCGACCGGCGCGAGGACGCCGCCGAGGAATTGCGCCTGCTGTACGTGCTTTTGACGCGCGCCCAACAGCGGCTGATCCTGGTGGGCAGCCTGCGCAACGCCGCCGCCCGCTTGCCCATTTTCGAGGCTACGGGTGATTTCCCCAGCGCCGCCACGAGCCATTTGCAGCTCGTGCTCGGCGCGCTGGCTGCGGCGCGGCGGGCCGGGGAAGCGCCGGTGGCGAGTGTGACGGTACATGCGCTGGACGAGCTTTCCGGTCCTCCGCCCGTCCCGGAAGCGGAGATGGGCGCGCAGGCGCTTTTGCGCGAAGCGCTGGGGCAGAAAGCGGAAGAACGGGAGGCGCTGGACGAGGCTATGGCCTGGGTCTACCCGCACATGCTGGACAGCGAGCGCCCGCTCAAGCTCACGGCTTCCGGGCTTTTGCGCGAGGCGGAAGGCCCGCGCGAGCTGCCTGCGCTGGCCGAGCGGCCGCAGTTTATGCAGGAGGGCGGCATGACCGGCGCGGAGCGGGGCAACGCCTATCACCGCGCCTTGCAGCTTCTGGAGCTTGCGCCCCTGCGGGGATTGTCCGCAGCGGAACTGGCCGCTGCCGTGCGCGCCCAGCTGGACGAAATGCGCGCCGCCAACCGCCTGTCCGCCGCAGAGCGGGAGGCCGTGCGGCCGGAACGCCTGGCCCGCTTCCTGGCCGGAAAAACGGGCGCGAGGCTTCTGCAAAGCGATACGGTGCGCCGTGAGTGGCCCTTCAACGTGCGCATGCGCGTGTCCGAAGCGCTGGACGATCCCGCACACGAGCGCTACGGCGGCGAAGAAGTGCTCGTACAGGGCACCGTGGACTGCTGCTTTATCGAAAACGGCGGCTGGGTGCTGCTCGATTACAAGACGGACGCTGCGCGGGATCGCGAGGCCCTCGTGCGCCACTATACAAAGCAGCTCGCTATTTACGCCCTGGCGCTGGAACGCATCACCGGCCTGCCGGTGCGGGAAAGGCTTTTGTGCCTACTTTCGCTGGGCGAAGAAATTTCCCTGTGAGGTGAAGGATTATGAAAATACTGATCGTGGACGGACAGGGCGGCGGCATCGGCCGCCAACTCGCCGAAGCGCTCAAAAGGGCGGGAGAGCAGGATGTCACCTGCGTGGGCACGAACGCCATCGCCACCGCCGCCATGCTCAAGGCCGGGGCGGCGCACGCGGCAACGGGGGAAAACGCCGTCGTGGTCGCCTGCCGGGAGGCCGATGTTGTCGCCGGACCTTTGGGCATCGTCATTGCCGACGCCCTGATGGGCGAAGTTACGCCCGCAATGGCCGCCGCCATCGCCCAAAGCCGCGCCCGCAAGGTGCTTATCCCCGTCAACCAATGCGGGAATTTTGTGGTGGGCGTCCCTGCGGGCGAAACCACGGCCAGCCTGGTAGCAAAGGCCGTTGAGGCGATTCTGCGCCCGTGAAACTGCAATATTTAACTTGCGGGTTGAAACCCGGAATGCTATAATAAATTCGATAACAACGGCAGAAGCCGGACACGGTTCCAGAAGGAACTGCGTCCGGCTTTTTTGGCGAAAGCCGCCGGAGAGGAGAACGATATGAGAAAGAGTATTCGGGAACTTGTCCTTGCCGCCGTGTGTCTGGCGTTGTGCCTTTACCTGCCATTTTTGACGGGGCAGATTCCCCAGTGGGGCAACATGCTTTCGCCGATGCACATTCCCGTGCTCCTGTGCGGATTGATGTGCGGCTGGCCTTACGCGATGACGGTCGGCCTGATCGCGCCGCCGCTGCGCTACGCGCTGTTCGGAATGCCGCCCATCATGCCCACTGGCGCGGCGATGATGGTGGAGCTGGCGGTCTACGGCCTGAGCGCGTCCCTTTTGCGCCGGGCGTTGCCCAAGCGCCCCGCCTATCTGTATGTCTCGTTGATCCTTGCCATGCTGCTGGGCCGGGTGGCTTGGGGCGCGGCGCGCCTGGCGCTGGCGGGGCTGAGCAACGGTGTGTTTACCTTTGCCGAATTCCTGGCCGGGGCGTTCACTACGGCGGTTCCGGGCATCATTTGCCACATCCTCATTATCCCGCCGGTCGTTATGGCGTTGGAAAAGGTGCGGGGCCGCGCAATGGCGTAGAAGGAACGCAATTTGGCAGCGGCGGTGGCGACGCTTTTTCCACCGCCCGCCGTTGCCAAAATTCTGGGCAATCTCCAGCGCGCTTTTGCTTTTTATAGCTGCCGCTGCCCGAAAAAAACCTTGCGCCGGAAGCGATTTCGTGTTATGATACAGGCGATGCTATTTTGAACGGAGGAATCGCAGTTGTCTGACACGATTGACCGCGAAAAGCTGGAAGATACGAACAACGAGTACAAAGACACCGCCCCGGAAGAATCCGAAGCCGCGGCGGCGGAGATGCCTGCTGATCCGCTTGAACCGGCGAAGCAGGAGGGGGTGGAGGAATCTGCGGCAGAAGAGCCGGAAACCGCGGAGCAGTTTCCCAGGATCGCCCCGGAGGATTTGCCTTCGCAGACAATTAAGGATATCCCCTACGTGGAGGATGACCTGCCTACGCTGGAGGACGACGCGCCTTTGGACAAAGGTAAGCTGTATAATTATGTCTCCAGGATGGACGACAAGCAGTTCCGCCGCGCGCAGATCATTTTTGGCGTCGTGCTTGGCGCGTTGGCGGCTATTTGCATAATTGTTCCCTTCCCGGGGGAGGACGCCGCCAGCGCCAGCATGTGGAACTTTGTCATCGCCTTGCTTATTGTAACCTGGCTGCCGCGCTATATAGAACGCAAGATCGAACAGCGCTTGCCGGTTGCTCAGAAATGGATGTTGATCGTATTTGCCGTTGGCATGGTCGCTTCCATCGGCATTGGGGCCCTGCAGGGCAATTTCTCGCAGACGGTTTCGGCGTCTCCCAGCCCGTCGCCTGAGGTAAGCGCAACCCCGGCGCCGTCCGTAACCCCGGCGCCATAGCAGCAAAGCAAAACCGGGCTGCAAGGCCCGGTTTTTTTGTGCGCGCGCAACATGGCCCTTGCCGTACTTTTGACACAGCTCTATTGCGAACCGCTGAAGTGTTTTACAGAATTCTGAATATACGGATACAAAAAGCACTGTTTTGTCATTTCTCACGGCTTGTTCATGTATAATACTGCATATGAAACACAGCAACGATCAATTTGACAAGAATATGTCGGGCAGGGCGGCTCGCGCGGCGCGCCGCCGCGCCGAACAGCGAGGTATGCGTCTGACGGCCGCGCTGTGCGCCGTGCTTAGCGTGGCGCTCGTCTGTATGCTAGCCGTGCTTTTCAACGGCGGGGGGAATAGCCCTGCCCCGGACAACACGGCCATACAGGCCGCCGCGACGCCTGTGGAAACGGCTTCCGTTTCCGCCGCTACCGCCGCGGTGACACAAGAAGCGTCTACCGCCGCCCCAACGCCGTTGCCTACGCCGCTGGATGGCGGCTTGGTTGCGCCCACACAGAGTGTGGAACCGGCCGATGCGGGGCGGCAGACGGGCGGCGAGGTGCCCGTTCTGGAAACCGAGGAGGAACTCACCCGCACGACAATCCTGATTTCCGCGGCGGGGGATTGTACGCTCGGCGGCGACGTCAATTCCAGCAGCGGCGGGCGCTTTTCGCAGTATGCGGATGAATATGGTCTGGATTACTTCTTTGAAAACGTGCGCGATATCTTTGCCGCGGACGATTTTACCGTCGTCAACCTCGAAGGGCCGCTGACCACGCAAACCTCCAAACGCTCCGGACGGCAGTTCAACTTCCGCGGCGACCCGGAATATGTAAAAATCCTTTCCGGCTCGAGCGTGGAGGTGTGCTCGCTGGCCAATAACCACGCCCTTGATTTCAAGAACGCCGGTCTGAGCGATACCGCCGCCAATCTGGAAAGTGTAGGCGTGGGCGCGGCAGGCTACGATAACGCCTGGTATGGCGAAAAGGATGGCGTGCGCGTCTGTTTTTTGAGCTTTACCGAGTGGGATTATAGCGCCGACGCCATTGCCGAGCGCGTTCGCCAGGAAAAGGAAAACAGCGATTTGGTCATCGTCTCCGTGCACTGGGGCGAGGAACTGCGCAACCGCGCTACTTCCACGCAGGAGCGCTATGGCCACGCCATTATCGACGCGGGCGCGGATTTGGTGCTCGGCCATCATCCGCACGTCCTGGGCGGCATCGAGCAGTATAAGGGCAAATACATCGTTTACAGCCTCGCCAATTTCTGCTTTGGCGGCAATTCCAATCCCAACGACAAGGATACGATGATCTTCCAACAGACCTTCGTTGTCGATGGCGCGGGCAATGTTTCCGATGGCGGCATCAACATCATTCCCTGCTCCATCAGTTCAGTTTCCTCCACCAACAACTATCAGCCCACGCCCCTGACCGGCGATGCGGCCGCGGCGGTCATCGACAAGGTTTCCTCCTATTCGACGGTTGAAGAAATTCTCTGGATGGACAGTTATACCGGCAGGCGCTGAGCGCGTGCGCCCATCCGCCGCCTGAGCAGGACGGCGCACAGCCCCGCGGCGATGCTCAGGATGCCCAGAAGCGGCAAAAGGCCTGTTCCGTCGCCTGTCAGCAGCGCATATCCCCATGTGGCGGGAAAGAGCTTTCCCAGGGCGCGCAGCGCGTCCGGCAACAATGCGGTGGGAAACATGATGCCTGAAAGCAGGACCGAAGGCAAAAATGCCAGGATCGAAAACACAGACGACCGCGCCGGGTCTCTGGCAGCCAGCCCCAGCGCGCTGGAAAGGGCGAGCGAGGCCGCGAGGAATACGGCCAGCGCTCCAAAATGCCGCCAGAGATTGGCGGGAAGCGCCGCGTTAAAGATTGCGGGCGCGGCAACATAAAGAACCGCGCTCATGATGAGCAGATGGATAAAGGCGGAGAGATTGCACAAAACCAGCCCCAACCAGGAAGGCACGCCGTTTACCCGGTAGACCTTACATATATCGCCCCCATAAATTTCCACCAGCGTGGGCGGCAGGCCGATGAGCGCTCCCATTGTCGCCCCAAAGATGGTCATGGACTGTACGAGCGTCTGCCGGGCGTCCGGCAGGATGGATGTAAACACGCCGCCCATGACCGCGAAAAACGCCAGTGGCACGATGTAGCAGGCGATGAGCAGCGTCCGGCTGCGCAAATCCAGTTTCCATTGCAGAAACACGCCGTATAAAAAGGCCTTCATATGTTTTCCCCTCTCACGGTTTGCAAAAAGTGTTCTTCCAGCGAGCCACGGCCGACATGGATATCGACAATCGCTTCGCCCGCGTTGCGGCAGCGTTCCAGCAACGCGGGCAGTGCTTTTTCGATGTCGTCCGTGGCGATTTCCATGCTCCCGCGCGCGGTCTTGACGGAGATATTGTAGCGCTTTCCCAGCCTTGTTGATAACTCCGCCACCGTGCCGAGAAAGGCGACGCTTCCCGCGCGCAAAATGGCGATGCGGTCGCACAAGCTTTCGACCTCGGCCATGTCGTGGCTGGCCAGCACGATGGTTTTGCCGCGCGCGCGAAAATCGCGGATCAGCGCGTGCAGCGCGGCGCGGCCTTCTACATCCAGGCCTGCCGTCGGTTCGTCCAGAAAGAGGATTTCCGGGCCGCCGAGCAGGGCCAAGGCCAGATGTAGCCGCCGCTTTTGTCCGGTGGACAACGCGCGGTACTGCTTGCGGGCGATTTCATCTATGCCAAGCGCCCTGAGCATTTCTTCATCCACCGAGGCCTTTTTCCAGCCCGAAAACAACCTGACCGCTTCCATTGCCCGGATGTGCTCCGGCAGGCAGGCGGATTGGAGCTGTACGCCTGCTTTCGCACGGACGGATATGCTGCCGCCGTCGCAAGGCCGCAGACCCTCCACACACTCCAAGGTCGTGGTCTTGCCCGCGCCGTTCGCGCCCAGCAGGGCGAAAATTTCACCCCGTTGCACGGAAAAACTGACGTCTTTGAGCACTGCTTGCTTGCCGTAGCGCTTTTGCAGGCGTTCAACCTGGATAACCCCGCTCATGTATCTTCCTCCAGAAAAGGGTTGATTCCCTGTTTGGCGAACCAGGCCTCCAGCGCCGGGCCGATAAAGGCGTTGGCCTGCGCCTGCCTTTCCCGCCAGGCGGAGTCCGCGCTTTCAAATTGACCGAGCTTGACAAGACGGGGGAGCATGGCCACGTTGCCTCCGGTAAATTCGTCAATCATTTTCCAGTATTCCTCCGCGAACGCCCGCCCCTGTTCACTCCCGGGAGCGACGCCCGTCGCCTGAAGGCGGATGGCTTCGTCCGTCAGGCGGGTAAAGGTTTCCATGAAAGCGGCGCCGCTGTTTTTGTCAAAGCGGAGGCGGATATGATCGAGCGTTTCCTCGTCAAAATACTTTATCAGCCAGTAAAAATCGTTGTTCATCTGCAAATTGACGATGATATCGGCGTATTTTTTGAAATCGACCGTCTGCATTTGCATGACTTCGCCGCGCAGGGCTTCGATTTGCCGCAGCGATTCCGTCATGCGCGCGATTTGGGCGCGCAAGGCCCCGGCCTGCCCCGCCAGGACGCCCGCGACCGCGCCGGGGTCGTCCAGAGGAATCAGCCGGTTTTGTATATCGCTCAGCGAAAAGCCAAGCTGTTTCAGCGACAGAATCTGGTGGAGCTTGATGATGTCTTTGTCTGTGTACAGCCTGCGTCCGCCCTCGCTTACGGCCGAGGGGGAAAGCAGGCCTACGCGGTCGTAGTGCTGCAATGTCCGCACAGTGACGCCCATTTTCCGGGCCACCGCGCCGGTTCCCATATAACCGGGCGGCGCCGCTTTTTGTCTTCTCATGCGCGCATCTCCTTTCCTACAGACAGTATAAAGCATGACGTTGCGTCACAAGCAAGCGTCATAAAAAATTTTACCCATTCCGGTGAAATAAGCATATTTTACCGGAATGCAGCTGTTACTTTGTCCGCAACCGTGGTATAATGAACGTATAGTTTTTTCAAACAGGTACGCAAGGAGGTCGTGGGTATGTCTGCTGAGGAGCGGCACGCCGCCAATTTTATCGAGGAATTTATCGACGAGGACCTCGCAAACGGGCGCTACGATCACGTTCGCACGCGCTTTCCGCCCGAGCCAAACGGCTTTTTGCATATCGGCCACGCCAAGGCCCTGTGCATTGATTTTGGCATTGCTGAAAAATATGGCGGCAAGTGCAACCTGCGCTTTGACGACACCAACCCCACCAAGGAGGACGCGGTGTTTGTCGAAAACATCCAGAAGGACATCGAGTGGCTCGGCTTCCATTGGGACGAGCTGCACTTTGCCTCGGACTTTTTCGAGAAGCTCTACGAGATTGCCTGCGGCCTGATCCGCAAGGGCGTGGCCTATGTGGACGACCAGACCAGCGAGGAAATGCGCCAGAATCGCGGCACGCTCACCAAGCCCGGCGTCAATAGCCCCTACCGCGACCGCAGCGTCGAGGAAAACCTCGATCTGTTCGCCCGTATGCGTGCCGGGGAATTTCCGGATGGTTCGCGCGTTCTGCGCGCCAAGATCGACATGGCCTCCCCGAACGTGCTCATGCGCGATCCCACGCTCTACCGCATTCTGCGCTGCCATCACCACCGCACGGGCGACGCTTGGTGCATTTACCCGATGTATGATTTCCAGCACCCGTTGCAGGACGCCATCGAGGGCATCACGCACTCCCTGTGCTCTTTGGAATATGAGATTCACCGCCCGCTGTACGACTGGGGGGTGCGCGAGGCTGGGTTTGCGCATCCGCCCCGCCAGATCGAGTTTGCCCGCCTGAACCTCACCCGCACGGTGATGTCCAAGCGCCATTTGCGCCGCTTTGTGGAAGAAGGCGTGGTGGCGGGCTGGGACGACCCGCGCATGCCCACGCTGGCGGCCATGCGCCGTCGCGGCTATACCGCTGCGGCCGTCAAGGATTTCCTCGGCCGCGTCGGCGTCGCTAAAGCCGATTCTACCGTTGATTTGGCGCTTTTGGAGCATTGCGTGCGCGAAAATCTCGGCGATACCGCCCCGCGCGCCATGGCTGTGCTGCGCCCGCTGAAGGTGACGCTCTCCAACTGGCCGGAGGGCTTTGTGGACGAAATTACCATGGAAAACCATCCGGATCACCCGGAGATGGGCGAGCGCACGCTGCATATGGGCAATGTGATCTACATCGACCGCGAGGATTTCATGGAGGAGCCGCCCAAGAAGTTCTTCCGCCTCGCCCCGGGCCGCGAAGTGCGCCTCAAGGGGGCCTATATCATCCGCTGTGAGGAAGTCATCCACGATGCAAACGGCGAGGTCAGCGAACTTGTCTGCTCTGTGGATATGGACAGCCGCTCCGGCAGCGAGGGCGCGAACCGCAAGGTCAAGGGTACCTTGCACTGGCTGAGCGCGCAGGACGCCTTGCCCTGCGAAGTGCGCCTCTACGAGCCGATTCTGCTCGAAGATGTGGCTGAGCCGGAAGAGACGGCCGAGGAAGACGGCGAGGAGGCTGAGGCTTCCTCCGGCGACTTCATGGAGCGCGTCAACCCCAACAGCCTGACGGTGCTGCGCGGCCTTTGCGAGCCGTGCGTCGCCGGCGCGGATGTGGGCGCGGTATTCCAGTTTTTGCGCACGGGCTACTTCTGCAAGGATCCCGATTCCACGGCGGAACTGCCCGTTTATAACCGCACCGTTTCCCTCAAGGACAGCTGGGCCAAGGCAAAGGAGAAGTAGACATGGAATTTGTCAAAAAGCACCAGGAAAGGCTCGAACAGTTTTCCCGCATGTCCAAAACTTCCGGTGGCAGGGCAGACTACGTGCAGGGCGGCGGCGGCAACACCTCCGTCAAGCTGGATGATACGCTCATGGCCATCAAGGCCTCCGGTTTCTGCCTGAAGGACATTGAAATCGACAAGGCCTACGCGGTGCTTGACTACGCCGCATTGCGCCGCTTCTATTACGGCAGCGAGCCGTCCGACTTTGAGGATGTGGAAAAGGCCGGTTCCGCCGAGGCGAAGGCCGCCACACAGCGCATTGAGGGCATGGAATCGCTGCGCCCCTCGGTGGAAGCGGGCTTCCACTCCCTGCTGGATACCTATGTGTCGCATACCCACAGCGTCTATGCCAACTTCGCCGCCTGCGCCGAAAACGGCCGCGAGATTGTCGCCAAAGCGCTTGCGGGCGCGGATTACACATGGGGCTTCGTCGGCTATGTCAATCCCGGCAGCCGCCTGACCTTTTCCATCCGCGATGAGCTCAAGCGCGTGGAGCAGGAAACGGGCAAGCGCCCGGCCGTCATCTTCATGGAGAGCCACGGCCTGATTGTGCATGGCGATGACCCGGATACCGTGCTGGCCGTGCAGGACGACGTCAACGCCCGCATTGCCGCCGCCTTTGGCGTTACCGCCGCTTCTTTCCCGAAAGTGGCCGTGCGCGAGGAAGGGGATATATGCGTGGTGGACGCGCCGTATCTGGCCGAACAGCTCAAAACGGGCGACTTTACCGAACAACAGTTCATCTACGAGCCGCTTTATCCCGACCAGCTCGTGTTCCTGGGCGACGGCTTTGCCATGGGCGAGGCCGAACCCGAGGCGGGCGAGTGCGTAGCCAACCCGCGGACGGGGGAAGTGCGCATCCGCGCTGGCGCGGGCAAGGCGCTGGTGATTGCCGAAACGCTCACCGCCATCGTCTTTATCCGCCGCACGATTGAAAGCGCCGGATTCAAGGTGATTTCCCTGGGCGAGGCGGCGAAGGATTTCATCGCCAACTGGGAAAGCGAAAAGTACAGAAAGTCCCTGGCGGGCAAAAAGTAGACCAAAAGCAAAGCCCCGGACGGTTCCTGCCGCCCGGGGCTTTGCTTTGTTTGCGTTTTGCGTTCAGTCTGCGATGATGACCGGCGTCCCGGCCACGTATTCTTCGTTCCAGGTCACATAATCGCTGGATTCATAGCCGCTGCGGGCTTCTGCCCAATCGGTGCATTTGTAGCCTGAAAACGTCTCCCCGTCGTCGGAGCGCAGCATCAGTACCTCCACGGAATCCTTTTTCGGCTCTGTCACCGGCACAGCCAGGCACCAGTGGGAATCCTGCCAATAGGCCACGGAAACCTCCCGCTGCACGGTGCCGGAATCCAGCGTGGTAAAGCTCTCGGCAAACATTTCCCATTCCTCCGCGCTGGGGGCTGTGCCTGAAAACGGCAGAACCTCCGATACGCGCGCATACTCCCCGTACGATAGCAGGCTGAGCGCTTCTTTGGCGGCGGAAAACAGGCCGTCGGAGATGGATGGCACGCTCTCCGCACAGGCGCATGCGGACATCAGCAGCGCCGCGAACAGCAAAACCGACACAATTCTTTTCATAATTCCAAACCTCCAGACCTTCACGTATCTCTTAGACGTTCAACGCCCGCGCAAAGTTCCGCCTTTGCCGTGCATTTCGACAATTTTCAGCATCATAAATTGCAATGCCTCGCGGTCACGCAGCCTGCCGGATTTGATGGCGCAATCCATGTCCACGCATTGGCGATATAGGCGCAAAAGCGTCTCCACGTCCAACGTGCGCGCCTGCCGCGCGGCGCGTTTCGCGGCGTAGGGGTGCAATTTGAGCGCCTTTTCCACCGCCGCTGTATTGCCGCTTTCGCGCTGTGCCAGCGCCAGATGCGCGAGCATGCGCAGTTGGCGCACAACCATGGCAAACACGCCCACACAGGTCTGCCCGCCCATCAGCAGCGTGTTGAGACTGCGCTCGGCGCGCGCCAAATCACCCGCAAAGAGGAAATCCAGCATTTCAAACACGCTGAATTCCAGCGAGGGGGATACGATTTCCTCAATGTCCTCAATGGCAATCTCGCTGCGCTCGCCGATATAGTCGGCCAGCTTTTCGATTTCCCCGCGCAGGCGCGTCAGGTCGCGCCCGGCGGTGAAAGCCAGATGCGACGCCGCCGGTTGAGAAATGGTTTTCCCCATGGGTTTGAGGCAGGCGTTCGCCCAACGGCAAAGCTCCGCGTCCGAAAGCGGATCAAAACGCACCTCAGCGCCGTACTTCTTGAGCGCCGTCGTCAGTTTCTTGCGGCCGTCCGGCTCACCGCGCATCAGAAAGACCAACACGCAAGAGGCGGGTGGGTTTTTCAGCCACTCGAGCATGCGCGCGGCCTCGTCCTCCTCGCTCCGCGATTTGCCGCCCAGCAGCGGCGCCCAGTCGCGGACAACCACCATGCGGCGCTCGCACATGAACGGCAGCGTCTCCGCCGCGTCGATGATTTCCAAGGCGGAAGCGCCCTCCAGCGCCGTCTCGTTGAGCTGTTCCAGGCCCGGCGGCAAAAGCGATTTTGCAAGCGCCCCCAGCGCTTCGCGCTTGAGATATTCCTCCGGGCCGGAAAACAGATAGACGCTCTGCAAATCGCCCGTCTTGATTTGCGCATAGAATTCCTTCCAGGTCATGGATTGTCCTCCTGGGTGAGATAGGTACGCACGGAAACCGTGCCGTCCGCATGGAGGTTCACGGTTATCGCTCCGTGGCGGTCTGTGCGGTAGACGCGCGCCCCGGCGTCCTCCAACCGATCAAGCAGCGCCGCGGCGGGGTGGCCGTAGGGATTGTCCGCGCCTACGGAGATGACCGCCGCCGAAGGCGAGGCGGAATGCAGCATCATCAGGCTGGAGGCATTGTCCGAGCCGTGATGCGCCACTTTGAGCACGTCCACATCCGGCATCGGCCCCGGTTCGTATGTCATTTCCAAATCGCCGGTAAACAGCGCTGACGCTTCGCCGTAGTCAATCTGCAAGAGCATGGAAACGGCGTTGGCGTCGCCGCTAATCTCAGCGTTTCGCTCGGGATAGAGCACCGTAGCTGAGATCTGCTCCGAAAGCCGCACCACGTCGCCCGCCGCCAGTTCGACAATTTCCACGCCCAACCCTTCGGCCTGCGCCATGGCCTGGGCGATGCCGTCGTCGGCCTCCACATCGTACCAGCCCGCTGGGATGTAGATGGTTTCGGGAACATAGTCCTCCAAAAGCGCACTCAAACCGCCGGCATGGTCGGCATGCGGATGCGAGAGAAATACCGCCTTTGGCGCACGGCCGATGTGCGAAAGGTAAGCGCTTACCGGGCTGTTTTCCAGCCCGACGTCCACGACGTAGGCTTCGCCTTCCGCCAGCACCACCGCCGCGTCTGCCTGTTCCGCGTCCAGAAAGGTAATTTGCAATCCCTGAGGCCCCGGAATTAGCGCCGCCACACAGGCCAGGGCCGGCAAAGCGAGCAACAGCGCGTGCCGCAATCCCCTGCGCAGGCGGGTCAGCGGCGAAACGGCGATGACGGCGATAGCAAACAGCGCCGTGAGCCAGATTGGAAAGGCCGGGAGCGCCAGGGCGTTGAACGGCAATCGCGCACAGAACTGCGTCATCGCTGTGGAGCAGAGCAGCGCAAAATCAGCCGCCCAGGCAATAAACGCCGCCAGCGGCATCCACAAAAGCGAAACAAGCAGCGCCGCCACCGCCAAATACATGCCCGCCAGAATCAGCGGCACCACCACAAGGTTGGCAAGCGTGGCCAGCAGCGGCAATTCGCCGTAGTAGGCGATTACGGCGGGCAACGTGGAAAGCTGCGCCGCCAGGGTAGCGCACAAAAGTGAGGCAGAATACCGCGCGGCACGCCGCAGAAGCGCGACGGGCCTGAATGACCACTCCGGTACGCGCAGACGGTCGATATGCAGGGCGGTGGAGAGCGGCTTCGTCAGGCAGAGCATGCCCGCCGAGGCCGTAAAGGAAAGCACGAACCCCGCGTCCGCAAGGAAAAGCGGGTTCCAGGCCAGCAAAACGACGAACGCCAGAGAAAGCCGCGTAAAGGCATCCGCCGGCCTGCCCGTGGCTTGCCCCGCCCCAAGTACCGCATACATGATGATAGAGCGCAATACCGATGCGGCCATGCCCACCAGCAGCCCGTAAAACACCACCAGTATGAGCGAGATCCAAAACGCCCAACGCCGGGGCAGGAACAGGGAAAGAAGCGACATCATGGCCATCGCCAGCATCGTGATGTGCAATCCGGAAATGGACAGCACATGCGCTACGCCAGCACGGTTGAAGCTGTCGCGCAAATCCTCGTCCATGTCGCCGCGGTCGCCGAGTACCAGCGCGCGCACCACTTGGGCGCTGCGTGGAAAAAGCACGTCGATGCGCTCTCCCATGGCATTGCGCAACGTATGCAACCACGCCTGCAATCCAACGGGTTCGCCTGTGACCTGCGCGTCAGAGAGATTGGCCGTGGCATAGGCGGCCATCCCATTGCGCCACAGGTAGGCGGAAAAGTCAAACTCCCCGGGATTGGTGGCGGCGTCCGGCGACCACAAATGGCCGGTCGCTTCCACGCGCTGTCCCGGGGCAATGGCACGCAGCGCCGCCACGTCGCCGCGCAGATAGAGACGGATATCATAGTCAAGCGCCTCTCCCTCCGCGCGCACATCCGTCAGACGGCAGGTGAGCCGCATAAGTTCCGTATCCACAATGGGCGAATCCGCCACCGTGCCGGAAAGGGCGATGGAAAAACGGTCCTGAACCTGCGGTTGCACGGAAACGGCCTGCGTCATGCGCGCCGCGCCCAGGAACAGGCCGCAGGCAGCCAACAACGCGGCACAGCGCCGCCCGCTCATACGCAGGGCAATCCATGCAAAGAGCAGCGCAACCGCGCAGGCGAGCAAAACGCCCAGCGGCAGCCTGCCGTCCTGCGCCGCAATCGCGCCCAGGCCAAAGAGCGCCGCAAACAGCATCAGCGGCCGCGTGTACAGCGCCCGCATGGGCAGAAAGCTCCCGCGCTTCACCGCTATACCCGGTAGCGCGCTCCGGCAACGGCAAGTTCCGCGGCGGGGTAGGCCTCGCGCGCCTCCGCAAGCAATGCCTGCGGGTCATAGAGAGGATTCAGGTGCGTCAAAAGCAATGTCCCCGCGCGCACATCCCGGGCCAGCGCCCCGCACAGGGCGGCGGAAAGATGCGGCTTTTTGTCCGTCCAGTCCGCGCTTGCAAGCCCGGCGTCGGCCAACAGCAGGTTGCAGCCGTCCGCAAACAGTTCCAGCGCCGGGTTGACGTTCGTATCGCCCGTAAATACCAAGCGCGCCCCGTCGCATTCCACGCGCACGCAGGAACCCTCCACCGGGTGTATGGCGGGGATGTAACTCAGGCGCATTTCCCCCAGGGTTAGATCCTCATGGCCGAAAAGGTCGTAATACGGGCATTCCAACAGCGCCCGTACACGCTCGGGACGCGGCGGTACGAACACGGGCAAGGGCCGCTCGCGCCCGGAAAACTGTATGGCATACTGCATGGGCAGAAGGTCGGACATGTGGTCAAAGTGCATATGCGAAACAACCACGCCCGCAAGCTCCTCCATGCGCGCGATTTCCAGAAGCCGCGAAAGCGAGCCGGGTCCCAAATCCATGAGGATCTTCGTTTCGCCGCTGTCGCTCTCCAGAAAATAGCCGGAGCAGGCGCCGTTGGGGGAAGGAAAGGGGCCGTTGTTGCCCAATATGGTCAAATACATGCGCATCCCTCGCTTTGGAAAAATTATACCATGTTCCTACATTTCCGGCAAGCATGAAGCGGCGGCGAAAAAAGGCGCTTCAAATGCCGAAACGCCTCCGGGCAGGGCAGGACGAGCCGCTCCCATCCATGGCGCAGAACCCTGCGGACGCCTTTTACAAAAACCGCCCGGTGCGGCTCTCCGGCGAGCGCCGTATGTCCTCCGGCGTGCCGGCGGCGACGATGCGCCCTCCGGCCTCGCCGCCGCCGGGCCCCATGTCGATGATATAGTCGGCGCTGCGGATGACGTCCAGGTCGTGCTCAATGACCACCACCGTTGCGCCGTGGTCAATCAGCGTCTGGAACACGCGCAAAAGCGTGCGCACATCCAACGGATGCAAGCCGATGGTCGGCTCGTCGAACACAAACACCGAATCCGTCTGCGCCCGGCCCATCTCGCTGGCGAGCTTCAACCGCTGCGCCTCGCCGCCGGAAAGGCTGGGCGTTTCTTCGCCCAACGTCAGATAACCAAGCCCGAGGTCGTCCAGCACATGCAACCGCTGGCTAACGAGGTTCAAATCCCGACAAGCCTCCAGCGCGGCGTGCACATCCATGGCCATCAATTCGGGCAGCGTATAGTTGCGCCCGGCTTTGTTTTGCCAGCGCACACGCTGCGCGTCCCTGGCATAGCGCGCGCCGCGGCATTCGGGGCAGGGGATATCCACGTCAGGCAAAAACTGCACGTCCAGGCTGATGACGCCGGTGCCGTCGCACACGGGACAGCGCAAACGGCCTGTGTTGTATGAAAAATCTCCTGCCTTGTAGCCCAGCGCCTTGGCCTCGGCGGTGCGGGCGAAGATTTTGCGCAGTTCGTCATGCACGTTGGCATAGGTGGCGACGGTGGAGCGCACGTTGATGCCGATGGGGGTGGCGTCGATCAGCTTGACCTGACGGATGCCCGCCGCCTCCACGGCGCGCACATGCCCGGGCAGCGTCCGCCCCTGAATGGCCGCTTCCAGCCCGGGAATCAGGCTTTCCAGAATCAGCGTGGTCTTGCCGGAGCCGGATACGCCGGTGACGGCGGTGAGACGTCTCTTGGGCAATTCAACTTCCAGAGGCTTGACCGTATGGATTGGCCCCGTGGACAGGCGCAGACGCCCTTCGGCGAACAGTTCCCCGGCGGGAAGCTGGGCGCGCAGGCTGCCCTTCTCCGCGCCGGTCAGGAATGGGCCGATTTTCGATTGCGGGTTTTCGGCCAACGCGCCGACGGTCCCCTGCGCGATGACATGTCCGCCGTCCGCGCCCGCGCCCGGGCCCATTTCGATAATCCAGTCGGCCTCGGAGAGAATCTGCGCGTCGTGGTCGACCAGCACCACGGAATTGCCGTCGGCCACCAAATCGCGCATCACGCCGGTCAGGCCGACGATGTTGGCGGGGTGCAGGCCGATGGAAGGCTCGTCCAGCACATAAAGCACGCCGGTGGTGCGGTTGCGCACGGCGCGGGCAAGCTGCATGCGCTGCCGTTCGCCGGTGGAGAGCGTGGCGGCGGCGCGGTCGAGCGTCAAATAACCCAGCCCCAAATCCATCAGCCGCTTGGCCACGCCCTGGAAGGATTCGCAGATGCTCAACGCCATCGGGCGCATTTCCGCGCTCAGCGTCTCCGGCACGCCTTTGACCCATTCCACCAGCGCTTCCAGCGTCATCTTGCAGGCCTCGTCCAGGGAGATGCCGCGGATTTTTGGCTGACGCGCCGCTTCGCACAGGCGGGTGCCGCCGCAGTCCGGGCAAACATCCTGTTTCAAGAATTTTTCTACGCGCTTCATGCCCTTTTCATCCTTGACCTTGGCAAGGGCGTTTTCCACGGTGTAGACGGCGTTGAAGTAGGTAAAATCCAGCTCCCCGGCCTGGTTGGAATTCTTGGCCTGGTAGAGAATGTGCTTTTTCACGGCCGGGCCGTTGTAGACGATGTCTTTTTCCGCGTCGGTCAGGTCGCGGAAGGGCACGTCCGTGCGCACGCCCATGGCCCGGCACACGTCGGTCATCAGCGACCACATCAGCGAGTTCCACGGCGCCACCGCGCCCTCGTCGATGGTCAGGCTTTCGTCCGGCACCAGCGTCGAGCGGTCCACCGTGCGCACCACGCCCGTGCCGCCGCAAGTGCGGCAGGCGCCTTGGCTGTTAAAAGCCAGTTCTTCGGCGGATGGGGCATAGAAAACCGCGCCGCATTGCGGGCAGGTCAGCTCCTGCCCGGCGGCGACGGCCAGCGCCGGCGGCAGGTAGTGCCCGTTGGGACAACGATGGCTGGCCAGGCGCGAATACATCAGCCGCAGGCTGTTGAGCAGTTCCGTGCCGGTGCCAAAGGTGCTGCGGATGCCCGGTACGCCGGGGCGCTGATGCAGCGCCAGCGCCGCCGGTACGTACAAAACTTCGTCCACCTGCGCTTTGGCGGCCTGCGTCATGCGCCGCCGCGTGTAGGTGGAAAGCGCTTCCAGATAGCGGCGCGAACCTTCAGCATAGAGCACGCCCAGCGCCAACGAGGATTTGCCCGATCCGGATACTCCGGCAATGCCGACGATTTTGTTGAGCGGTACGTCTACATCTACATTTTTCAGGTTATGTACCCGCGCGCCGCGGATTTCGATATGGTCGATCATATGTGTTCCCTTTCGGCCAATGGCTTATTCCAGAACGAATTTCAGACTGATATCCAGCGCCCGGACGCTGTGGGTCAGCGCCCCGATGCTGATGAAGTCCACGCCCGTTTCCGCTACGGCGCGAAGCTGTTCCGGCGTCTTATCGCCCATATTGCCGGAAGCCTCGGTGAGCGCGCGGCCGTTGACGGTTTCCACGGCCCGGCGCATGTCCTCAATCGTCATATTGTCCAGCATAATGATGTCCGCCCCGGCCGAGAGCGCTTCGTCAAGCTGGGCAAAGTTTTCCACTTCCACTTCGATTTTCAAGACGTGCGGCGCGTTTTCGCGTGCCGCGCGTACCGCGTTGGCAATGCCGCCCGCCGCCACGATGTGGTTGTCCTTGATGAGTATGCCGTCTGCCAGGTTAAAGCGGTGGTTGCCGCCGCCGCCCGCGCGCACGGCGTATTTATCCAGGATGCGCAGGCCGGGCGTGGCTTTGCGGGTATCGACAATTTTCGCTTTCGTGCCCACGACGGCGGCGACGGCACGCGCCGTCTGCGTAGCCACGCCGGACATGTGCTGCAAAAGGTTCAGGCCCACCCGCTCGCCGGTGAGCACGTTCCGGGCGTTTCCGCGAACAATGGCGACAATATCGCCCTTCTGAACGGCGCCGCCATCCTGTATACGGGCTTCCAGAACGATGGAAGGATCGAGCAGCGCGAATACGCGCCGCACGACGTCCAAGCCGCAAATCACGCCGCTTTCCTTGGCAATGTATTTTCCTGTAACCGTCCGGTCCGGGCTGATGGTGGAAAGCGTGGTGATATCGCCCGTGCCGACGTCCTCGCGCAAGGCGTTTTCAAGAATACCGTCCAGGGCAAAGGGAGATAGAGAACAGAACATGAGCATTTCCTCTTTTCATTATTTGACTTGACGCTATCATTATATCACCCTGGAAACGGGAAGGGAAGCCGTTTTTCCGTCAAAATGCGGCGGTGCGAAAAGCTCCTGCGGAAGCGACGCTTCGCCGGAGCTGAACATGAAAACAGCCCAGGCCCCGCAAGGAACCTGAGCTGTTTTCACAATCAAACCGAATGCCGGTTCTTCTTTCCGCAAATTTACGCCTTCGCGGCGGCTTTGGCCAGACGGGCCTTTTTCCGATTGGCAGCGTTCTTATGGATAACGCCCTTCGTGACAGCCTTGTCAATCGCGCCCTGCGTCGCGCTGAGCAGCTTGCCATCGACCTCGCCAGCGGCAAGGGCGGTTTCGAACTTTTTGACCTGGGTTTTCATCGCAGACTTGATCATGCGATTGCGCAGATTCTTTTTCTCGTTCACCTTTACGCGCTTGATAGCGGACTTAATATTCGGCAAAGTGTTCACCTCCCCCGAGAAAATCAGCATCATCTATTTTAGCACGTGCGCGGCCAAAAAGCAAGGGGGATCGTACATTTTGATGAAAAACTTGGGTAAACTAATGACAAAATCTGCAGCAAACGAGGTGTTTTTGAATGCGTCAGATCCGCACCGACCTGGCGATGGAGTCCTTTCAGTCCTCAGGTGGCGAGGGCATGCCAGGCGTCCGCGTGAGCCATTGGGAGACGATGGGGGTCAATATGACAGAAGTCGTCGTCGAGCAGGAGAGCGCGGCGCGCGCGTTGGGCAAGGCCGTGGGTACCTACATGACGCTGGAGTGCCAGGCGGTGCGCCAGCGCGATCTGGACGCGCGATTGGCGATGGCAAACCTGCTCGGGGAGGAGATTGCGCGTATGTTTCACCGCGAGGGAGACGCCCCCGTGCTGGTAGTGGGGTTGGGCAATCGCCGCATCACGCCGGACTCGCTCGGCCCGCAGACCATCGACCGCACGCTGGTCACCCGCCATATGTTTCAGGAACTTCCCGAGTATGCCGACCCGCGCATGCGCAGCGTCTGCGCCCTCGCGCCGGGTGTGCTGGGCATCACCGGCATCGAGACCATGGAGATGGTAGAGGCGCTTTGCGCTTCGCTGCATCCACAGGCCATCATCTGCGTAGATAGCCTTTCCGCCCGTTCCGCCAGCCGTATCGGCGCGGCTGTGCAGCTCACCGACGCCGGCATTCAGCCCGGCTCCGGCGTGGGCAACCACCGCAAGAGCCTGACGCGGGAAACATTGGGCGTGCCGGTGATCGCCGTGGGCATGCCTACGGTAATTTACGCGGCTACGCTTGCCCGCGACGCGATGGAGTCCCTTTCCGCGAATGTCTCCGGTGAGGCGCTAGACAGCGTCGAGCAAGAGATGCTCAAGGGCGATGCCGGGGAAATGATCGTCACCCCGCGCGAAATCGACGATTTGATCTGCGACGCGGCCGGCATTATCGCATCCGCCATCAACCGCGCCCTGCAGCCAGACTTGAGCGAGGAAGAGATCATGGCGCTGATGGACTAAAACCCGGCGGCGGCTTTCCATGCGAGGCCGCCGCTTTTGCGTGGAAACCGGAAACTATCCTTGTCAAACGCCGCCGCCCTGTGTTAGAATAGAATTATCTGCGGCCCCTTGACCGCGTTACAAAGGAGCATGATATATATGGCGATACCCAGTCAGCAGGAAATCACCCGCGTCAAGGCTCTCGGCTTTTTGCACAACCGGGGGACGGATACCTTTTCCGCACGCGCCGTCAGCAAAAATGGCACCATGACCGCCCAGCAGCTCAAAAGCCTCGCCGAATGCGCCGAAAAGTATGGCAACGGCCGCGTGGCCATCACTTCGCGTTTACAGGTGGAAATGCCTGGCATCCATCTGGAGGACGTGGAAAACGTGCGCCAGTTTGCGCTCGACGCCGGCCTCGTCATCGGCGGCACCGGCGCGAAAATCCGTCCTTTGACCGCCTGCAAGGGCACTACCTGCGTCTATGGAAACGCCGATACGCAGGGCATCTGCGCCCAGCTTTACGACCGCTTTTTTGTCGGCTGGGGCAACGTGGCCCTGCCGCATAAGTTCAAGATCGCCGTGGGCGGCTGCCCCAACAGCTGCATGAAGCCCTCGCTGAACGATTTCGGCATCGAGGCCCATCGCTTGCCGGTATACGACCTGGAAAAATGCCGGGGTTGCAAAAAGTGCTTTATTGCCCAGAAATGCCCCATGCGCGCCATCGAAGTTGTGGAAGGCAAGATGCGCGTGGAAGAAAACCTGTGCACAAAGTGCGGCGTCTGCATCGAAAAGTGCCCCTTTGGCGTGACGCCGCCGGTGACAAAGCCCGCATTCGCCATCTTTGTGGGCGGCACATGGGGAAAGCACACACGCATGGGTACGCGCTTAAACCGCTTCTATGAGCGCGAGGAGCTGGAAACCGTGCTGGAAAAGACGCTTTTGTGGTTCAAGGAAAACGCCTATGTCAAGGAGCGCCTCGGCGCGGCCATTGACCGCGTCGGCGTGGACGCCTTTGAACAGGCCATTGCTTCGGACGACCTGCTGACCCGCAAGGAAGCCATACTCGCCGCGCCGGTTCGGGAGCGCGCCGTATGATCCGGAGGATTTGTGCCTCTATTTTGTGCGCGCTGCTGCTTGTTCCGGCGCTGGCGGGGGCGGAGAGCGCGCCGTTGGTGGACGACCGCGGCGTTGCCATCGCCAATCAGACGCCGCAGCGCGTGGTCAGCCTCTACGGCTCCTACGCCGAAGCCTGGACGCAGGCTGGCGGCGCGCTCGTGGGGGCCACGGAGGACGCAGTCAGCGAACGCGGCATGGATTTGGGAAAGGCGCAGATCATCGGCACCACCAAGGAGCCGAATCTGGAGCTGGTGCTGGCGCTCGATCCCGACCTGGTGATTCTCTCCCTCGATATCGCCGCGCAGGTGGGCGCGGCGGAGGTGCTGGAGGCGGCGGGCGTGCCCTGCGCCGCCTTTCGCGTGGACGCCTGGCAGGACTACGCGCGCATGATGGACGTGTTTACCACCCTCACCGGACGGCGCGACCTCTACGATGGCCTGATCCCGCCCATGCAAAGCGCCATTGAAGAGATTATTGCAAACGCCCAGGCGCAGGAAGCGCCAAGCGTGCTGTTGTTGCGCGCCTATTCCACCGGCGTGAAGGCCAAGGGCGCGGACAATCTCGCCGGCGTGATGCTGCGCGACCTGGGCTGCGTAAACATTGCCGACCGCCAGAACTCGCTTCTGGAGGAGCTGACGCTGGAGGCGATTGTCGCCGGGGACCCGGACTTTGTGCTCATCAGCGTCATGGGCGGCGATGAGGAAGCGGCGCTGGCCGTGGTGGAGGATACGCTGGGTCAGAATCCCGCCTGGCAGGGCCTGCGCGCCGTTCAGGCGGGGCATGTGTACGTGCTGGACCGGGAACTGTTCCACTATAAGCCCAACGCGCGCTGGGCGGAAAGCTATGCCTGTCTTTATGAATTGCTCTTTGCGGCGTAAGGTACGCCTGTGCGCCGCCGCGCTGACGCTTTTGCTTGCCGGCGCGGCGGCTTGTTCGCTGTGCCTGGGCGCGAGCGGTGTGCCGGTTTGGGAAGCCGTGCGCGACGCCTGCTCGGGCGTGGATTCGCCCGCCGCGCGCATCCTTTTGCATATCCGCCTGCCGCGCGCGCTGGCGGCGATGCTCTCCGGCGCGGCGCTGTCCGCCGCCGGGGTCATTTTGCAGGGTGTGCTGCTCAATCCGCTGGCCAGCGCCAACATCATCGGCGTAAACGCGGGCGCAGGCCTGACCACGCTGTTGTTTGCCTGCCTGTTCCCCACGGCGGCGGGCCTTTTGCCGGCGGCGGCGTTTGCGGGGGCCATGGCGGCGGCGCTTTTGATTTTGCTCTTGGCCGGGCGCATGGGCGCTTCGCGCCTGACGGTGGTGCTGGCGGGCGTGGCGGTCAACGCCATCCTCTCGGCGGGGACAGACCTCATCACTACATTGGAGCCGGAAGCCACGCTGGGCATGAGTGCGTTTATGATCGGCGGCTTTTCCGGCGTTTCCGCCGCGCGCGTCTATACGGCGGCGGCCTACATACTGCCCGCGCTGGCGCTGGCGCTGCTGACGGCGGGGCGGCTGGACGTGCTGGGGCTGGGCGACGAGGTGGCGCAGTCCGTGGGCCTGCGGGTGCGCCGCGCGCGGGTGGGGCAGCTGATGCTGGCCTCAGTGCTCGCGGGCGCGGCCATCAGCTTTTCCGGCTTGCTCGGGTTTGTGGGATTGATCGTGCCGCACGCCCTGCGGCCGCTGACGGGCGGGGAAAACCGCGCCCTTTTGCCCCTGTCCATGCTGGGCGGGGCGCTGTTTGTGCTCGTGTGCGACACGGTGGCGCGCACGGCGTTCGCCCCCTACGAGGTGCCGGTGGGCATACTGCTGGCGCTGGTCGGCGGGCCATTTTTCCTTTGGCTGCTGCTGCACCAACGCAAGGGAGGCCGCGCATGATCTCTTTGCAAAATGTGCGTTTCGGCTACGATGGGAAGGCGCTGTTTCAGAACCTCAGCTGCGCCTTTCCCGACCGCGCGCTGACATGCGTGATCGGCCCGAACGGTTCGGGCAAATCCACCTGCCTGAAGCTGTGCGCGCGGCTGCTCAGGCCGCAGAGCGGCGAAATCCTGGTGGACGGCCAGCCTGCTTCCGGTTATGACGCCCGCGCCTTTGCCCGCGCCCTGGCTTTTTTGCCGCAGAGCCGGCCCCTGCCGTCCATCACCGTTTCCTCGCTGGTGAGCCACGGGCGCTTTGCCTATCTCGGCCTTTCCCACAAACTGCGGCCAGAGGATGAAGCGGCGGTGGAAGGCGCCCTGCGCGTTACGGGCATGCTGGAACACGCCGGGCGGGAACTGCGCACGCTCTCCGGCGGCCAACGTCAGAAGGCGTATCTGGCCATGCTCATCGCCCAGGGCGCGCAAAACCTGCTGCTGGACGAGCCGATGACCTATCTGGACGTGCGCTGCCAACTTGAACTGTTGGAATTGCTCGCTACCCTGCGGGACGAGGGGCGGTGCGTCGTAATGATTCTGCACGACCTGGCGCTGGCGCGCGAGGCGGGCGACCGGGCGCTGCTTTTGCATAACGGCGTGCCTATTTACGACGGCGCGACGGAGGGCCTTTTCTCCTCGGGATGTGTAGAGGAGGCGTTTGGCGTGCATCCGCTGCCGGGTGCGGGGGTGCGTTTTGAGCGGGTTTGATATCTGTATAAACCTGTGGAGGGGCGGCGTTGGCCGTCCTTCCATTTTTTATTTGCCTATCTATTCATTTTGGCTATGGCCGTTCATAAATTATAAGCATTTGCGGTTTTTGCCGTTTGCGCGTATACTGAACGTGTAGCGGTATAAAGGCGTAGGTTCGCGCTGGAGCCGAATAGGAGGTACAAGCATGGTTTACAGGGATTTTCAGGATTTGAAGCTGTCCGCGCTCGGCATGGGCGCGATGCGCCTGCCCGTTCTGGACGGCGACGACGCGAAAATTGATCAGCAGGCGACGCAGGAAATGGTGGACTACGCCATGGAGCATGGCGTGAATTACTATGATACCGCCTGGGACTATCACGGCGGCAACTCTGAAATCGCCATGGGTAAGGCGCTTTCCCGCCATCCGCGCGAGCGCTATTTCCTGGCCACCAAATTCCCGGGCTACGACCTTGCCAACATGGACAAGGTGGAGGCTATCTTTGAACAGCAGCTCAAAAAGTGCGGCGTTTCTTACTTTGACTTCTATCTGTTCCACAACGTCTGCGAGATGAACATCGACGCCTATCTCGACCCGAAGTACGGCATCTTCGATTATCTCGTCAAGCAGAAAAAGGCTGGCCGCATCCGCCATCTCGGCTTTTCAGCGCACGGCAGCTATGATGTGATGAAGCGTTTCCTGGACGCATACGGCCAGGAAATGGAATTCTGCCAGATTCAGCTTAACTATCTGGATTGGAGCTTCCAGGACGCGAAGGCCAAGGTGGAGCTTTTGCGCGAACACAACCTGCCGGTGTGGGTGATGGAGCCCTTGCGTGGCGGCCGTCTGGCACGCCTTGCGCCCGCGGACGAGGCGCGGCTGAAGGCGCTGCGCCCGCAGGAGGAAATCCCGGCCTGGGCGTTTCGCTTTTTGCAGAGCATTCCCGGCGTGACGGTGACACTTTCGGGCATGTCGGATATGGCGCAGATGCAGGCGAACATCCGCACCTTCGAGGAAGACAAGCCGCTTGACGGCGCGGAAATGCAGGCGCTGCTGGAAATCGCCGCGGATATGGTTGGCAAGATTGCCTTGCCCTGCACGGGCTGCCATTATTGCGTCAGCCATTGCCCGCAGGGGTTGGACATTCCCGGATTGTTGGCCCTGTACAATGAGCATTGCTTTACGGAGGGCGGATTCATCGCGCCGATGGCGATGATGGCCATTCCCGAGGACAAGCGCCCCTCGGCCTGCCTTGGCTGCCGCAGCTGCGAGGCGGTCTGCCCGCAGCAGATCAAGATTTCCGAAGCGATGGCGGATTTCGCGCAAAAGCTCAATGGATAAAGCGTTTTAATCGCTCAAAGCGGCCTGTGTTGCCAAAACGCAGGCCGCTTTTTAATGATGGCGAATGCTAGTGGGCATGGATGCCGCCGGGGGATTGTGCAAAACACGCCTTTTTGCTATAATAGCTGTGCCTGAACAAAGGGACGAAAGGCGGTGAAGGCGATGAAAAGCCTGTATCTCATTTGCGGGCCGATGGGCGTGGGCAAAACCACCACCGGCCTGGCCCTGCGCGACAAGCTGCCCGATTGCGCCTTTTTGGATGGCGACTGGTGCTGGGATATGCACCCCTTCCGGGTGACGGAGGTCACAAAGCGCGTGGTATTGGACAACATCTGCCATGCCCTCAACAATTTCCTCACCTGCGGGGCGTTTGAAAACGTAGTATTCTGCTGGGTGATGCACCAGAAAGAGATATTGGCAGAAATCCTCGGCCGGCTGCGGACGGAGGGGTGGGAAGTGCTCGCCGTGGCGCTGACCTGTTCGCCCGAGGCACTGAAAGAACGGCACGCAAGGGATGTGGCGGCGGGGCGCAGGGATGAGGAGTCAATTCATCGCGCGCTTGATTATCTGCCGCTATATGGCGCGCTGGGCGTGCCCTGCGTGGATGTATCGTTGCTTACGCCTGACGAGGTGGCCGAACGCATACGCGCCATGGGGAAATAAATGCCCTGCGGCCGCACATGGGAAAGGCCCTGCCGGGAGAATGCGCTCCCGACAGGGCCTTTTGTCATGGTTTCGGGCGGATTAACCGCACTGCGTGCAATATCCGATGCCCGGTTCTTCCTCGCTGGTCGAAGCGCCCATGAAGTACTGGCGCACAACCGTCATATCGTCTGCCATACGCAGCGGATGCCCGGCCGGAATGTAGATCACGCCGCGCACGATGGTAGAGGAGCAGGCGCTGGTGGCGCGCATGCGGCTGCGGCGGCAGAAGGTCAGGGAGCGATGCATGTTGCAGGGCGTATCCGGCTCTGTACCGGCCAGATAGTAATCGGTATTGACCCCGTAGCCGTTGGCGTCGTTTTCACAAGCCGAAGTCGGCAGCATGCCGGATACGGCGCAACATGTCGCCTGCACAAGCCCAACAGCCGTGGCGGATTTGGTGAGGATGGAACGGTTCTCCGTGCAGCCGGTCACGGAATGTACCGCTTCCATCAGGGCCGACCACAGGGGCGCGGCTGCCGTGCTGCCCGTGGCGTTGCTTTCCAGAGGCCGGTAGTTGTCCGAACCAATCCATACAGCGGCGGAATAATAGCCGCTCATGCCCGCGAACGTCACGCCGGTGTTGTCGGAATGCGTGCCGGTCTTGCCGGCGATTTCCATGCCGCGGAAGTTGGCGCGCGAGCCGGTGCCCACGCCGGAGGTGACGCAGCCCTTGAGCACGTCCACCAGCATCCAGGCCGTGGATTCCTTGAACACCTGGCGGGTGATCTGCACCTGCGAAATGTCGATATAGATGGAGCCGTCCGAATTCTCGATGCGCGTAAAGGCATAAGGCTCCAGATATTCGCCCTGGTTGCCGATGGCGCCGTAACCCGCCGCCAGCTCGATCACCGACAGGGAGGAACTGCCCAGCGCCAGGCCGGCGCCGTTGGCGTTGATGTGGTCGGCGTCCACGCCCAGCCGCAGCAGATAGGCGACGGAATTCTCAATGCCCACATAGGTCATCAGCGCCTGCGCCGCCGCCGTGTTGTGCGAGCGGTTCATCGCGTAGCGCATGGATTCGGTGCCGGTAAAGTCGCCGCCGCCATAGTTGTTGGGGTAGCCGTTCTCGCTCTGCCAGTTGAGTATGGGAATTGGCAGGTTGAGCACCGGCGTGCCGGGCGAATTGCCCAAGTCGAACGCCGGCCCATAGACGGACAGGGGCTTGATGGAGGAGCCGACCGGCATGTTGTTCTGATAGGCGCGGTTGAACTGCAAACGCTGCACAGGTTCTTCGCGCCCACCGACAATGGCGACAAGCTCGCCGGTGTGGTAGTCCATCACCGCCGCCGCGGCCTGCGGCTGTACGACGGTCAGATATTCGCCGCCGCCCAGGGAGGAGCGGATGCTGCTGTCGTTGGAATAGCGCATGTCGGGATAGTCGTCCCATTCGGTAATGACCTGCTGGGCGGCTTCCTGCACCGCCGGGTCGAGCGACGTATAAACGCGGTAGCCGCCGGTGCGCAACTGGCGCTGCATGGCGGCGCGGTTGGTGGAATTGTCCTCCAAATCGCCCTCTACGCGCAGCATCTTGGTCACCACGTCGTAAATGGCGTATTCCACATAGTAGGCGTGGTCGTACATCTCGCTGGAGGTGGCGCTGCTGCTTTCCTGCACGACCAGTTGCTCGTTCATGGCCTGCTGGTATTCCTCATCGGTGATGTAGCCCTGCTCGTGCATCAGTTCCAGCACGTAATCGGCGCGGTCGTCGGTCACCTCGGGGGTATTGCGGGTGTAGTAGTTGCTGCGGGGGTTATAGCGCGAGGGGTTGCGGATCATGCCCGCCAGCGTGGCGCACTCGCGCAGCGTCAATTCGTCCAAATCCTTGCCAAAGTAGTCCAGCGCGGCGATACACACGCCGTAGCTGGAGCCGCCCAGATAGATGACGTTCAGATATTCCTCCAGAATTTCTTCTTTGGAAATGGCGTCCTCGAGCTGCAAGGCGAGATAAGCCTCCTGCACCTTGCGCTTGAAGTTCTGGTCGCTGGTGAGCAGCGTCAGCTTGATCAGCTGGCAGGTGATGGTAGAGCCGCCCTGGGTGTTGCCGCGGAAAAACGTGGATATGAGCGCGCCGCCAATGCGCTTGATATCTACGCCGTTGTGCTCCCAGAAGCGCGCGTCCTCAATGGATACCACCGCGTCGATGAGGTTTTGCGGCACTTCCTCCAGTTCCACATAAATGCGGTTTTCCGAGCCCTTGTATTCGGTAATCAGCTCGCCGTATTTATCGTAGATAAACGACGTCTGCGACTGGGAATGCAGCACCTCCAAATCGAGCATGGGCGAAGTATCAATCCATGCCTTCGCCACGCCGATGCCAAGGCCCAGCGCGGCCACGCCGATGAGCAGCACCACGAAAAACACCATTTTCACGGTGGTCATGGCGACGGAGAGGATGAAGTTGTTTTCCCGGTCGCGGGGACGAAAGAGCGAGTAATTTCCCATCGTGTCCTCCCAATATGTATGGCAGTCAAAACATATCCAATGGTATTATAGCACATAAATGCGTTTTGCGCACTGCTTTTCCGTGTCAATTTCGTGAACCGGGAACGGCGCTGGCGCGTAGTATGCGGCAAAGGGGCATACAACCTTAGACGCAAAAAGGGGCGGGGTGGTTTCATATGGCAAAAATGCGCTGCAAAAAGCGGCTGATTGTGGGGGTTCTGGCCGGCGCGGCGCTGGCGCTTGCAATCGTCGGCGCGTTTTCCAACCTGAACCGGGCGCTGATTTCCCTGGCCGAAGCACGCGCCGAGCAGCGCGCCCTGCAACAAATCAGCCTGGCTCTGGACGATGTGATGCACAAATCGCTGGATTATGAGGACCTTGTGGACGTACACTATGACGAAAATGGCGGGGCGAGCATGCTCTCGGCCAATACCATCCTGATGAACCGGATTGCCGCCGACGCCGCCATTGCCGCCCAGGAAAACATTGATTTGCTCGCCGACGAAGGCATCGTTTTGCCCCTCGGCTCGGCGT
Organism: Candidatus Pullichristensenella stercorigallinarum; assembly: GCA_018712945.1. Taxonomy (GTDB): domain Bacteria; phylum Bacillota; class Clostridia; order Christensenellales; family Aristaeellaceae; genus Pullichristensenella; species Pullichristensenella stercorigallinarum. Next base: position 72,722 of record DVFZ01000033.1, read on the forward strand.
TGGGATCAGGCATTTTTTCCGGCAAGGGGCCGCGGGTGCGCTTTGAGATTTTGCCCGTTGGCACGGTAAAAACCACCTTTGTCACTGAATTTGAATCCGCAGGCATCAACCAGACGCGCCACAAAATCAGCCTGGAAGCCACGGCTTCGGTGCGTATCGTCCTGCCCTCCGGGGCGCGGACGGTGAGCGTGCAGGCTTCGGCGTTGATGGCGGAGAGCATACTCATTGGCGAAGTGCCGCAATCTTATATCCAGGTGCCCGAAACCGGCGACGCGCTCAACTTCCTGGCCTGAAGATGCTTTCCTGTGTTGATTTTTCGTTGGGAATGTGTTATGATGGTAACCGGGGAAGGAAGGCGGGCTGCAATGCGGGCGGAAACGTTTTTGAGTATGTACCGCGTGCTGGAAGGCATGCTGGACAGGAAATACGCGGGCCGGGAAAACGGCTCCTCCAGCATGGTCATGCGCTACCTTTCCGATCCGGAATCGGAACCCGTGCGCACCCAGCTCGATTTGTGCCGCGAGCTTCGCAACCTGCTCACGCACAATGCCGACGCGGACGGCCAGCCTGTGGCTGAGCCGTCCAAAGCAATGCTGGATACGCTTTACAAGATCATCGACTATGTGGAAAGCCCCAAGCCGGCGCTCTGGTACGCCACGTCTGGCGAGCGCATTTTACAGGCCCATTTGGGAGACCCGGCGCTCGAAGTGATGCGCCGCATGGACAAACACGGTTTTTCCCACGTGCCGGTGATAGAAAAAAATGCCCTGACGGGTGTTTTCAGCATGCGCAGCGTGTTTTCCTATGTGCTCAAAAACGGCGGCATAGGGGAGGATACGCGCGTGCGCGATTTTGGAGAGCTTCTAAAGATGGACCGCCCGGGCGGGGGCGAAAAATTCCTGCTTTTGCCCATGCAGGCCACGTATCACGATGCGCGCGCCGCCTTTGAGCGCGCAAGCGAGCGCAATAGCCGCCTGGCAGCGGTGTTTATCACCGAAAATGGCAGAAAGGACGAGCCGCTTCTGGGCATGCTCACCCCGTGGGACGTGCTCGGAGAAAAAGCAACACCGGAGGAACGCGACAATGGACGACAACCTGATGCTTATCAAGCAATTCCAGATGCAGGACGGCAAAAAGGGCGCTGAAGCGGCCTTTGCCGAGGAGTACCGCAACTACCAGCAGATTCAAAACGTCTACATGGGCGCCATCCGCGAAATCCGCGCCCGCCTGGAAACGCTGGATATGGAGTTCCAGTACCGCCACAAGCATAACCCCATCCACCACATCCAAAGCCGGGTAAAGACCCTGCCGAGCATCATGAAAAAGCTCAGCGATATGGGCCAGCCCATGACCATTACCAGCGCCAAGAAGCACTTGCACGATATTGCTGGCGTGCGCGTGGTCTGCTGTTATGTGGACGACATTTACCTGATTGCCGACCTGCTGCTTTCGCAGGACGACATTTCCCTCATTTTTGAGAAGGATTACATAAAGCAGCCCAAGCCCAACGGCTACCGCAGCCTGCACATCGTTGTGGATGTGCCGGTATACCTTTCGCAGGGGAAGCTCTTTATTCCCGTGGAAATACAGATTCGTACCGTGGCCATGGACTTCTGGGCCACGCTGGAACACGGCATCCGCTATAAATCCTCGGACGAGGTGCCGGCCTTCATCGTCGACGAACTGCGCAACTGCGCAGACGTCATTACCAAGACGGACGCAAAAATGCAGGAAATTTTCAAGGCATTGCAACTCCTCAACGACAAGGAGGACGACTTCCGTTGGCACGGGAGCGAGGAATGACACGATACAAAAGCCGGCGGGCGCAGATGTCGGGCGCGTCAGAACACAGGACGCGGTAATGAAAATCCCTTCCATAAATACGGAAGGGATTTTTTGACGCCTAGGCGCTTTGCGCGTCCGTGGCGTTGCGCTCGTTCAAGCGGGCGTTGGCCAGCATCAGCTTTAAGCGGTTGACCTGGTTGACGCGCGTCGCCCCGGCATCGTAGTCGATGGCGACGATGTTGATGTCCGGATGGATATCTTTGATGGGCTTCATCATGCCCTTGCCGCAGATGTGGTTGGGCAGGCAGCCAAACGGCTGGGTGCAGACGATATTGTGAACACCCTTTTCGTACAATTCCAGCATTTCCGCCGTCAACAGCCAGCCTTCGCCCATCTTCACGCCCAGGCCAATTACGCCTTTTGTCAGGGAGACGGTGTGATCAAAGGGTGTGGGCGGGTCGAACGTACCCTCCTCGCGCATCAGGCGGATGAGCATATCCTGCTTGCTGCGCAAAAGCCGGTAAGCCAGGCCGTTAAAGTGGGAGAGAAACCAGCGCATGCTAAACCGGCGCGGTCGAGAGACGCTGTAAACCGAATACATGCAGAAGTCCAGAAGCCCGGGAATGACGACTTCCGCGCCTTCGCCAAGCAGGAATTCCTCCAGATTGTTGTTGCCCAGTGGCGAATACTTGACATAAATTTCCCCGACCACGCCCACCTTCAGGCGCTTTTCATCGCGGCGGCGGATGCGGGCGAAATCCATGAGAATCATGGCGATATTGCGCTGTGCCCGACGGCCCTGCGCGCCATGCTTCTGCACCAGCTCGTCGGTCAGGCGGATCGTCCAGCGCTCGGCCAGCTCCTCGCTTTCGCCTTTGTTTACCTCATAGGGGCGCACCTGGTTGACCAACGACATCAGCAAATCGCCGTAGATGACCGCGTAGAGCATGCGGTAAATCATCGGGATGGACAGCTTGAAGCCGGAGTGCTTCTCGATGCCCGCGAAGCTGAAGGAAATGACCGGCACATAGCCGTAGCCCGCCTTTTCCAGCGCTTTGCGCAGAAGCGAAATATAGTTGGAAGCGCGGCAGCCGCCGCCGGTCTGGAACAGCATCAGCGCCACCTTGTGAGGGTCGTATTTGCCGCTCTGTATGGCATGGATAAACTGGCCGATGACCAGTATGGCCGGGTAGCAGGTATCGTTGTGCACATATTTCAGGCCCGTCTCGCTGATCTCCGGCCCGGAGGAGGTCAAAAGCTCCATGTTGTAGCCGTAGTGCTCGAATATACGGATCAGCAGCCGGAAGTGCGTGGGCAACATGTTGGGAATGAGGATGGTGTACCCCGCGGCCTTCATTTCGGCGGTAAAGGGCTGGTAGGTCTTTTGCATAATCCTTATTTCATCTCCAGGGCGCCAAGCAGGCTGCGCAGGCGGATTTTCACCGCGCCCAGGTTGGCGATCTCATCGATTTTGATTTGCGTGTAATACTTGCCCGCCCGTTCGAGGATGGAGCGCGCTTCGTCCGTGGTGATGGCGTCCACGCCGCAACCGAAGGAGACGAGCTGTACAAATTCCACGTCCGGCTGCGTAGCGACAAAGGCCGCGGCGCGATAGAGGCGGGCATGGTACGTCCATTGGTTGAGCACATGCACGGCGGGTGTTTTGGCGAGGTGGTACACGCTGTCCTCGCTGGCCACCACAAAGCCCAGGGACGTGGCAAGCTGGTCAATGCCATGGCCAATCTCCGCGTCGATGTGGTAGGGGCGGCCGGCCAGCACCATCACACGCTTGCCGTGCTCGCGCGCCCAGGCAAGCGCCCTTTCGCCTTCCGCGCGCACCGAAGCCATATAGGCCTGGTAATCGGCCATGCCCTTGCGCACGGCGGCGCGCATTTCGCGCCCGGGAATGGGGCCGAAGCGTTTGCCAAGCGCCGCGCCCAGGCCACTGGCGAGGGTTTTTTCGTCGCAGATATCCAGATGCGGGTAGAGGAAGTTTTCATCCGTCAATTCCGGCATGTTGCCGCGCAGCAGTTCGGAATAGTAGGCCACCACCGGGCAGTTGAAGTGGTTGTCCGCGCCGCCCTCGTCAAAGTTTTGCGTCAGGCACGGGTAGAACACCGCGTCCACGCCCTTTTCCAGCAGGTGCGCCACATGCCCGTGCATAATCTTTGCCGGGTAGCAGGCCGTATCCGAAGGAATCGAGAACTGTCCGGCCTCATAGGTGGCGCGGTCGGACATGCCGGAAAGCACCACTTCAAAGCCGAGAGCGCGGAAAATGCCGGCCCACAGCGGCAAAAGCTCGTACATGCCCAGCGCCAGGGGCAGGCCGATGCGCCCGCGCTTTGCCTCGCCGCCACCCATCTTCAAAAGCGCCTCGCGCTTGAACTTATATAGATTGGGAAGCTCCTCTGCCGCAGCGCCCCTGCCCGCGCCGCGCTCGCAGCGGTTGCCGGAGACATATTTGCCACCGTCGGCGAAGGTGTTGATGGTCAGTTTGCAATGGTTTTCACAGCCCTTGCACACCGCCGGACGGGAGGTGTGGGAAAAGGCCGCCAATTCCTGCGGGGAAAGAATCGTGGACTCTTTGAGCCGCATGGCGCACAGCGCCGCGCCGTAAGCGCCCATCAGCCCGGCAATGTCCGGCCGCACCACGTCGCGCCCCAGCTCGCGCTCGAAGGCGCGCAAAATGGCGTCGTTGTGGAAGGTGCCGCCCTGCACGACCACGTTTTGCCCCAGTTCGTCCGCCGAACCGGCGCGGATGACCTTGTACACGGCGTTTTTGACCACGCTGACCGACAGGCCCGCGGAGATATCCTCCACCGTCGCGCCGTCACGCTGGGCCTGCTTGACAGAGGAATTCATAAACACTGTGCAGCGGCTGCCGAGGTTGACCGGCGCGTGCGCGAACAGGCCCTTGCGGGCAAATTCCGCCACGCCCATGTTCATCGAGCGCGCGAAGGTTTCGATAAACGAGCCGCAGCCAGAGGAACAGGCTTCGTTGAGCATGATGCCGTCGATAGCGCCGTTGCGGATGCGGAAGCACTTAATGTCCTGCCCGCCGATATCGAGGATGAAATCCACATCCGGGCAGAAGTGGCGCGCGGCGGTGAAGTGGGCGATGGTTTCGACAATGCCGATATCCACATGGAAGGCATGGCGAATCAGTTCCTCGCCATAGCCGGTGACGGCGCTGCCGAGGATGCGCACGCGTCCGTCCGTGCGGCGATAGATTTCGCCCAGCTCGCGACGCACGATATCCACCGGGTCGCCGTTGTTGGAGGCATAATAGGTGTAAAGCAGCTCCTTGTTTTCCGAAACCAGCGCCAGCTTGGTGGTGGTGCTGCCGCAGTCGATGCCCAGATAAGCGCCGCCGCGGTAGCTTTCCAAATCGCCGCGGGGCACGGAAGCGCGCGCGTGCCGCGCCGCGAACTGTTTGTACTCCGCCTCGTTTTCAAACAGGGGCGGTAGCGTCTGCGCGCCAGAGGCCACCTTCGCGGTGGCAAGGCGTTCTTTGAGGGCGGAAAGCGTGAAAGTTTCCTCCGTGCGGGCGGCGTACATGGCCGCGCCGCGCGCCACGGCAAACCGGCCCCATTCGGGGAATATGGCATTTTCATCCGAGAGCTTCAGCGTTTCCCGGAAGCGTATGCGCAAGCCCTGGCAGTAGTAGAGCGGCCCGCCCAGGAACAGCACTTTGCCTTCGATCTTGCGCCCCTGCGCGAGCCCGGCGATGGTTTGGTTGACAATGGCCTGAAAGATGCTCATGGCCACGTCTTCCTTGCGCGCGCCCTGGTTGAGTAGCGGCTGTATGTCCGTCTTGGCAAACACGCCGCAGCGCGAAGCGATGGGGTAAATGCGCGTCGATTGCAGGCTGAGCCGGTCCAGCTCGGCCACATCCACGTCCAAAAGCGTCGCCATCTGGTCGATGAACGCGCCCGTGCCGCCAGCGCAGCTTCCGTTCATGCGCTCGTCCATGCCGCCGTCGAAGAAGATGATCTTCGCATCCTCGCCGCCCAGCTCCACGACCACGCGCGTGTCCGGCTCCATGGCCCGCACCAGCTCGCCGACCACGAATACCTCCTGCTGGAAGGGCAGGTTCGCCGCTTCCGCCAGGCCGATGCCCGCCGAGCCGGAAACCGCCGCGCGCAAAAGGCTGTCGCCGGCGATTCCATCAAGCTCCGTTAACAATTCCAGTATTTTTTGCCGCGCCTGCGAATAATGGCGCTCATAGCGTTCATAAAGGACACGGTCGCCCTCCATGAGCGCAATCTTCACGGTCGTGGAGCCGATATCGATTCCCAGAGACCGTATGCTTTGCTGCCGTGTTTGTTCCATTCAAATCTCGCTTTCAGGCTCCGCACCGCCCGCGGCAACGCCGGAATGCTTCCGGCCCCATTCCGGGACGGTGATATAATTATATTTATATCAAAGTATAACACACAAATGTTGCCCGTTTGTTAATGCATGCGGGCAAGCTACAATTTAAAGAAGTGGGCGAAACGGTAAAATCCCAACTTATGTATAATCTCGAAATTCCCGCCGATACTTTGCGCAGGGAGGGATGATGATGAAATCGTTGATTCAACGCATTTGGGCGGGCGTGCGCCGCTGTGCGCAAGCACTCGTGCAGCGCCTGAAAACGCTGGCGCCGAAATTGCGCGTATTTTGGGACCGCTTTGGCTACGCCGCTTCGATGGTGGTGCTGCTGGCGCTTGTAGGCACGGCGGCCAGCATCTATCGCAGCCGCGCGGCAAATCCGGCCGTGCCTGAACCTACGCCCACGGCCACGCCCGAACCGGCGCTGCTTTCCAGCGTCAACATGGACGCGGAAGCCGCAGAGGAGGAAGAAATCACTTTTCTACAACCTGTAGACGGAGAACTCGCCGGCGAATACCGCAGCGACGAATTGATCTGGTCGGACACATTGATGCTGTGGCAGACGCACGCGGCCATTGACATCGCCGCGCCGCTGGGTACGGCGGTCTCCGCCAGCGCGGACGGAACCGTGATCGAAGCATATAAAGACCCGCTGCTTGGCTATACCGTGCGGCTTTCGCACGCAGACGGTTATGAAAGCCTTTACGCGGGCCTGCAAAGCGCGGAAATAGCCACGGTAGGCGCGGAAGTGAGCGCTGGCGAGGTCATCGGCGCGGTGGGCGAGAGCGCCGATACGGAATCCAGCCTCGGCGCACACCTGCATTTCGCCCTTTACCTGCATGGGGAGGCGATCGAGCCGCCATTCATTATAGAATAACCGGCTTACTGGACGTATTCCGACCGCAGCGCCGCGTATAAGGCCACATCCACAAAGCGCCCCTTGTTGTAAAGGCGCTGCCGCAGTATGCCCTCATGGGCCATGCCTGCCTTGCGCATGACTGCGCCAGAGGCGGGGTTGTCCACCTCATGCTGCGCCTCAATGCGGTTGAGCTTCAATTTATAAAAGCCAAAATCCAGCACCAGCCGCAGCGCTTCGGTCATAATGCCCTGATTCCAGTATGAGCGGCTGAGGGAATAACCTACTTCTGCGGAGGCGTTTTCCTCCTGAATCCACATAAAGCCGATGGTGCCTACCACGCGGTTTTCGCTCTTTAAGACGATGCCCCAGCTCGAAGGCTCGCCCAGGCGGTAGCGCCTGAGCATATAGCGGATATAGGAACGGCTTTCCGCAGGCGAGGTATGCGCGCTCCAGAGCACGTGGCGGGCCACTTCGGGGTCGCGGCTGTAATCGTATAGATCTGCCGCGTCGCGCATGCACAGGCGGCGCAGAAGCAGCCGCTCCGATTCCAGGGGCGGCAGGTTTGTCAGCGGGGCCAGGGAGATCATAAGCCGCTGCGCATGCGCTCGGCGGCGAGCAGCAGCGCGCAAATGGTCTTGGCGTCGGCAAGTTCGCCGCGCACGGCGGCGGCGACGGCCTCTGCAAACGGCATGCGCACCAGGTTCAAAAACTCGTCCTCATCCGGCGCGGCCTCGCCCCGGCGCAGGTCGCGGGCCAGGTAGAGGGAGATCTTTTCATTGGAAAAGCCCGGCGTGGTCACAATGTCGGTCAGGTGGTCCCAGCGGTTGGCAACCAGCCCCGTCTCCTCGTGCAGTTCGCGCTTGGCAGCCAACAGCCTGTCCTCGTCCGGCGCGTCCAGCTTGCCAGCGGGAATCTCCAACAGCACCTGCTCGATGGGGGCGCGGAACTGGCGCACCAGGTAGACATAACCCTCCGCGTCCACGGGAACGACGGCGCTTGCGCCTACGTGCATGGCGACCTCTCGCTTGGCGAGTTTGCCGTTGGGCAGTTTCGCGGTCAGATGGTCAATGTGCAAGATCAACCCGTCAAACACATGTTCGCGCCCGACGATGGTTTCCAGAATACGTTCGTCGCCTCGATTGTCCATGACACTCATCTCCAGAACATGAAATTACCATGAAATATTCGCGCTTTCGGAAACAATTCCTGCTCAAAACCCCTAGCCAGCGCCGGGAAAATGTTGTATAATAAAAAAAAGACCCACGGTATCGCCGTTTTCCCGCAAAATTAAAGAAAAAGGAGTGGTTATCATGATACAGATCATCTCCGGCGTCAAGGGCAGCGGAAAGACCAAGCGCATTCTCGACATGACCAACGACGCGCTCAAGGTTGAGCACGGCGTCATTGTGTTTATCGACGACGACAAGCGTTACATGTACGACCTGCGCCATGAAATCCGTTTTGTGGATGCCAGCGCCTATCCGATCGCGCGCGGCTGCTCGCCGGATGCGTTCCTCGCCTTTATCAGCGGCATGCTCGCCGTGAACTACGACATCACCTTGATCAGCATTGACGCTTTCCTCAAGCTCGTGCATATCGACGACCCCGCGGAGCTGACGCCGTTTTTCAAGGCGCTGGAGAAGCTCTCGGAGGAACACAGCTGCAATTTCCTGGTGTCGGTGAGCATGGAGCAGGAAAAACTGCCCCAGGAGCTTCATGCCTACGCGCAATAAAATGCGGTTTTGGCCAAAGCTGATCCTTCTTGTGGTGGTAATTGCGCTGCTGGCGTTTGTGGGCGTGCGCCTGTTTCAGATGGTGCTGGGGCTGCTGGATATCTTTTCCACAGGCGGCACAGTTACGGTTGATCCGCAGTTTGCCGTCACGGAGCCAACGCCAACGCCGCGCGTGTATACCGACCAGGACTATGACGACATACAGGGCGTGCGCGAGTATTAGGCATGCCCGCACGAAAGCTTTTTATCGCGCGCCAGCGCCGGGAAATACGGCCTGGCGCGCCTGTGCGTCCAAACGGTTTAATTTGACATTAAATTTTGTTTCCTGCGCAAAACGGACGTTGACTGGATGGGTAAAATGCGGTATAATACATTTTGTGTCAGTCCGCTCACTAGCCCCGAGCGCGATTGATGTTTGCGCCGTACTGACCACACGCGCGCGGATTGATCGTTATATTTGGGAGGAATTGTCTGTGAGTACGTATATGGCGAATCCTCAGAACGTCGAACGTACCTGGTACGTGATCGACGCCGAGGGTCAAGTGCTGGGCCGTCTTGCCTCGCAGGTCGCGTCCATGCTTCGCGGCAAGCATAAGCCCACGTTCACGCCTCACGTGGACTGCGGCGACTACATCATCGTCGTCAACTGCGATAAGCTGGTTCTCACCGGCCGCAAGCTCGACCAGAAGCTCTACCGCTATCACACTGGCTATCCGGGCGGATTGAAAGAAATCAAGTACCGCAAGCTGATGCAGACTAAGAGCACGTTTGCCTTCAAAGAGGCTGTGCGCCGCATGCTGCCCAAGGGCCCCTTGGGTTACGCGATGCTCAAGAAGCTGCACGCTTATGCCGGCCCTGAGCATATGCATCAGGCTCAGAAGCCCGTGGAATACAAGCTGTAATAGGGAGGAGGACGGAAAATGTCTGAGGTTTGCTTCCATGCCGTAGGCAGGAGAAAAAAGGCGATCGCTCGCGTTCGTCTGATTCCCGGCGAGGGAAATATCATCATCAATAAGCGTTCCATCGACGATTATTTCGGCTATGAGACGCTCAAGACCGTCGTTCGTCAGCCGCTGGTGCTCACGGAAACGAATGGCCGCTTCGATGTCATCGTCAACTGCAAGGGCGGCGGCTTCACCGGCCAGGCCGGCGCGATCCGCCATGGCATCGCCCGCGCGTTGGTGAAGGCCAATGAGGAATATAAGCCCGCCATCAAGAAGGCCGGCTACCTCACCCGCGACCCGCGCATGAAGGAGCGCAAGAAGTACGGTCTCAAGGCAGCACGTCGTGCACCTCAGTTCAGCAAGAGATAATCTGCTGTTCAAACCGTATCAAAATGGTTCAAAAACCCCGGAAAATCAAGGTTTTCCGGGGTTTTACTGTATCTAAACGGGCTGATATGGTTTGACCAAATTTGGCAAATCAAGAGCCGTTTTCACCCAATTTTTAGTGGTTAAATATAGGACAACCGGCAAAAATGGGGGTAAAAAAAGGGGTTAGTGGTTAAATTATAGGACAACCGAGAGCCGATTTTGGGGGTGTTTTTCGTCCCTCCTTTCCCTCGTTTTGGGCTGTGGCAGTTTGACATAGTTTGACCTAATTTGAATAATTGAATATGAATTTGATATAGCACTCAGTATAAAATGACTGGGTGCTTTTTTCATTTCAGGAACTCGTATTCCGGCGATAGAAAGAGCCGTCACTTCACTTTTTATTTTGGAGTGGCGGCTTTTTCTATTTCCAGAAGCAACAGCAACAATTAGAAATGAGGTGAAGTCAATGAACACGCAAATCATTGCCATTGCCAACCAGAAGGGCGGCGTTGGCAAAACCACTACCTGTGCCAATCTTGGAATCGGTTTGGCGCAGGCTGGAAAGAAAGTCCTGCTGATCGACGGAGACCCGCAAGGTAGCCTGACGATCAGCCTGGGCAATCCTCAGCCGGACAAGCTGCCCTTTACGCTGTCGGACGCTATGGGGCGTATCTTGATGGATGAGCCGCTTCGTCCCGGCGAGGGTATCCTGCACCACCCAGAGGGTGTAGACCTGATGCCTGCGGACATCCAGTTATCCGGTATGGAGGTATCCCTGGTAAATGCCATGAGCCGTGAGACTATCTTGCGGCAATATCTGGACACGCTGAAGGGGCAATACTCCCATATTCTCATCGACTGCCAGCCCTCCCTGGGGATGCTCACAGTCAATGCGCTGGCCGCTGCGAACAGGATCATAATTCCCGTTCAGGCGGAGTATCTGTCCGCCAAAGGGCTGGAACAGCTGCTCTCCACGGTAAACAAGGTAAAGCGGCAGATCAACCCCAAGCTCCAGATAGACGGTATCCTGCTGACGATGGTTGACAGCCGAACCAACTTTGCCAAAGAGATCTCCGCACTTTTGCGAGAGACCTATGGCAGCAAGATCAAAGTATTCGGCACAGAGATTCCCCATTCTGTCCGGGCAAAGGAAATCAGCGCAGAGGGAAAAAGCATTTTTGCCCATGACCCCGGCGGCAAGGTGGCAGAGGGCTACAAAAATCTGACGAAGGAGGTGTTGAAACTTGAAAAGCAGCGCGAAAAAAATAGAGCTGGCCTCGGTAGATGATCTGTTCTCCACCGAAGAAGGCCGCCAGGATGCAAAGCTGGAAAAGATTCAGGAAATTCCGTTGTCTGAACTGCATCCGTTCAAGAACCACCCATTCAAAGTCAAGGATGACGAAGCAATGATGGAGACCGCTGACAGTATCAAGCAGTATGGCGTTCTGGTTCCGGCCATTGCCCGACCGGACCCGGAGGGTGGCTATGAGCTGGTAGCCGGACACAGGCGGCACAGAGCCAGTGAGCTGGCAGAAAAGGAGACTATGCCGGTCATTGTTCGGGATTTGGATGATGATGCCGCCACGATTATTATGGTTGACAGCAACTTGCAGCGAGAAAGCCTTCTTCCAAGCGAAAGAGCATTTGCTTATAAAATGAAGCTAGATGCCATTAAGCACCAAGGAGCCAGGACGGATTTAACTTCGGCCCAAGTTGGGCCGAAGTTGACTGCGGCAGAAAAAATCGCGGAGAACAGTCCAGATAGCAAATCACAGATTAAGAGATTTATCCGTCTGACAGAGCTGATTCCTGAATTGATGGATATGGTGGATGAAAAGAAGATCGCCCTGAACCCTGCCTATGAGCTGTCCTTTCTTAAAAAAGAGGAACAGGTAGACCTGCTGGACGCGATGGACAGCGAACAGGCTACCCCTTCCCTTTCCCAAGCCCAGCGGCTCAAGAAATACAGTCAGGAGGGGCATCTGACCCTCGATATGATGCGCGTCATCATGGGTGAGGAAAAGAAAAGCGATCTGGATCGAGTGACATTTACCTCTGACACCTTGCGGAAGTATTTCCCCAAAAGCTATACGCCCCAGCGGATGCAGGAAACCATCATCAAGCTACTGGAGGCATGGCAGAAAAAGCGTCAGAGAGACCAGGAACGATGAAAGGAGCCGCCTATGAGGGATATTTCAGCCCGTGAGCTGAAAGGACACAACATTCTCGCCGTAGAGAGGTTTTGGGATAATACCCGCTGGATGATCGAGTTTTCCGTCCTGCGTCCCAGCACTGCTTACGGCAGCCCCGGAGATGAAATGCGGTTGTTTTTGACTGAGGACGGGTATCAGGCCGCCCTGCAAAGCCAGCAGCGCCGGGAGATCAAGATCAAGCGTTACGCTCGTGTGATTGAGGGACATATCCTCGATTTCAAACCGGGAAAACGCCGCCGCTCATAAACCCATACAACGAAAGGAAAGGAATGACTATGTGTACGGTAAAGGAAATTCAAGAAGCAATCCGGGAAGATTGCAAATCTCAGCATGACATGGATTCAACGGATATTGACCGCGTGATGCAAACACTTCCTTTCGCCCAGGAGGAGCCATTTACAGAGGCGCGTCCCCAAAAGCCGCTGTTTTGGTTCTATGCAAGAAAATTTGAAAAGCGTTGAACACCGCAATTCTTTGAAATGAGGATTGCGGTTTTTTGTACCCAAAATTCGGAAGGAGTGAGGTCGATGGCCGTTTTTCGCATTGAACGGACCCGTGATTATACCGTGATGAGCAATCATCATTTACGAAATGCAAACCTGTCGTTAAAAGCCAAGGGGCTGCTTTCCATGATGCTGTCGCTGCCGGAGGATTGGAATTACACCACCCGTGGCCTTGCAAAGATCTGTAAGGAGGGCGTGGATGCCATAGGTGCTGCCCTGCGTGAACTGGAAGGAGCCGGATATATCGTGCGCCATCAGAGACGCGATAAAAGTGGGCGGATCACAGATACCGAGTATGTCATCTATGAACAGCCCCAGCCAGATATGTCCCAGCCGGATACGGCTTCACCAGATACGGAAAACCCGGATATGGTAAAACCGGATATGGTAAAACCGGATACGGAAAAGCCCGCAGAATTAAATATAGAGAAATCAAATACAGAAAAATCAATTACTTATGGATCAAGTACCGATTCCATTCCCTTCCGGGAAACAGCGGCGGCAAGACCGCCGGAACGGAAAGGAAGGGATGCGATGTCTGTCACAGAGATAGAAAATTATCGGGAGTTGATTTTGGAGAATATCGAGTATGACTGCTTGAAGCAGCGTTATCCTCTCTACCTGGATGACCTGAATGAGATCGTAGAGCTGTTGGTTGAAACGGTCTGTGCCAAACGAAAGACTACCCGGATCTCTGGGGCAGACTTCCCTCACGAGATCGTGCGTTCCCGTTTTTTGAAACTGGACAGCTCCCACATCGAGTTTGTCATGGACTGTCTGCAAAAGAATACCACCCAGGTACGCAACATGAAGCAGTACCTGCTTGCAGTGCTGTTCAATGCGCCTACCACCATGAACAATCACTTCACTTCATTGGTCAACCACGATATGCACGCAGGCGGCTGGTAAAGGCCGCCTTTTATCATGCCAAAGGAGGCACGACATGAACCAGATGGAAATTTTCAAAAACCCGGAGTTTGGCAGTATCCGGGTCATCGAAGAAAACGGCAAATACCTGTTCTGCGGAACGGATGTGGCTGGCGCTTTGGGGTACAGCAATCCCCGCGATGCAATTATCCGCCATTGTAGGTATGTCGTGAAACGCGACGCACCTCACCCACAAAGCCCTGACCGCAAAATCAGTATGACTTTTATCCCCGAAGGAGATTTGTACCGCCTAATCGTTCACAGCAAATTGCCATCGGCAGAACGGTTTGAACGGTGGGTGTTCGATGAGGTCCTGCCTACCATTCGTAAGCACGGGGCCTATCTCACAAAAGAGAAGCTGTGGGAGGTAGCTACTTCCCCGGAGGCTCTGATGAAGCTCTGCTCAGACTTGTTGGCTGAGCGTGAAGCGAATATTTCTCTGCGTAAGGAAAATGCACAGCTGGAGGGCAAAGCCGCTTTCTATGACCTGTTCATCGACTTAAAACACAGCACCAATCTCAGGACTACCGCCAAAGAGTTGGATGTTCCGGAGCGCCGGTTTGTCCGGTTTCTGATAGAACGGCGGTTTGTGTACCGCACGGCATCCGGCAATGTGCTGCCTTATGCCAATGTGAAAAATGCGGGGCTGTTTTGCGTCAAAGACTACTGCAATCACGGTCATACCGGTTCTTACACGCTGGTTACGCCCCAGGGCAAGCTCTACTTTGCCCAGCTGCGGGAGATGATCTTGCTGGTCTCATAAGAACGGAAAGGAAGTGGGTTTTATGCAGGAAAGCAAAACAATCGGTCAGCTGATGGAGGAAATGCGCCAGAAAGCCGGGGCGCAGAACTACCACGGCCATGACTACATGGATCTCCAGCGATTTGCGGAGAACACACGGCACATGATTATTTTTGATGTGCTGACGCATGATTCCCCGGTGGGCTGGAAAGGAGAACGGACCCGCCTGTTTTTGTCAGATATAGGCTATGAAAAAGCTCTGGACAGTCAGGCAAAGGGGCAGATCAAGATTCTCAGCCATGCAAAGGTCAGAAATGGAGATTTGTTTTATGACCACAAAGAACAGATACGATAGGAGGAATCTGATATGAATGAGGAAAAGAAAGTACCCTTCAAGTGGGAATATGGGGAAGAAACCATATCACTGCAACTTGGGATGTATGCGAATAATCAGCGGCTTTATATCGGCATGATTACCCATACAGAAGATGGAGCGGAGCCGTTTGCAGATATGACGGTGAACCTTCCGGGGTATTCCCTGGACCCCGGAGAGGCGTTTATTTCCGGTGACATCAGCAAGGACTTGCTGCGATTCATCAAAGAGAACAAATTGGGGAAAGTGCTTCCCTACCAGGTGCAATCCGGTTATGGGAAATATTCTGCCGTTGCCTTTGATTTGGAGAAATTGAAGGCATTTGATCCCAAAGGTGTGGCGGAGTTTCGGAAAGAGTGGAATCTGCCGGATAAGAAGCCGGTAAAGAAAAAGAGCCGCGGGATGGAGCGATGAAGAAATATCTTCTCCGGCGGCTGGTGGTCCCGCCTTAGAAAGAAATGCACCACCCCTGCACATTTTGTGGAAAGGAGGCGATGAAAATGCAGGAAGAAGTGGAAAACAGGACTTTAACGCTGGTTGTCAGCGGAACAAAGTTCACCGGTCGGTTGCTTAAAGCCGCCATCAGCAAGTACCTTGCCCACTGCAAGGAAAAGAAGCTGCAAAAGCAGAGAAGCCGTGACGCTCCTGTGACACCCCACGGCAAACAGACCGTCAAGCAGCTCATTGGTCAAAATCAGGGGATCTCCAATATCGAGATCACAGACCCCTCCATCAAGGAATTTGAGAAGATCGCCCGGAAATATGGTGTGGATTATGCGGTGAAGAAAGACCGCAGCAGCTCCCCGCCCAAGTACCTGATCTTTTTCAAAGGCCGTGACGCCGATGCGCTGACCGCTGCATTTACCGAGTACACCAGCAAAAAGGTCAAGAAGGCCGAGAAAACGGAACGCCCGTCTGTGCTGGCAAAACTCAGTCAGTTCAAAGAGATGGTCAAAAATGCCGTGGTGGACCGCACCAAGCGAAAGGAGCTGGAACGATGAAAAAGCAGTTTGACATCAAAAAGCTCGTTTTGCTGAACCTGCCTTATCTTTTGATGGGGCTGTTTGCCACGAACTTCGGGGAAGCGTGGCGGCTGGCTCAGGGGGCAAATGCTTCGGAGAAATTCCTTTCCCTGTTTGCTGTCCTGCCTGGGGCGCTGCAAAGTTTCTGGCCCAGCTTGCACCCGTTGGATCTTTTGGTGGGGCTATGCTGCGGAGCTGGCCTGCGTCTGGCGGTGTACCTCAAAAGTAAAAACGCCAAGAAGTATCGGCATGGACTGGAGTATGGCTCTGCCCGTTGGGGAACCCGTGAGGATATTGCTCCCTACATCGACCCGGTATTTCAGAACAATGTGATTCTGACGAAAACCGAGAGCCTGACCATGAATAGCCGCCCCAAGGACCCCAAGACCGCCAGAAACAAAAATGTGCTGGTGATCGGCGGCTCCGGTTCCGGTAAGACCCGCTTCTGGCTCAAACCGAATCTGATGCAGATGCACAGTTCTTATGTGGTCACAGACCCCAAGGGCACCATCCTGGTGGAGTGCGGAAAAATGCTCCAAAGGGGCGCACCCAAGCTGAGGAAGGACGGAAAGCCCATGAAGGATAAGCACGGCAAGGTCATTTATGAGCCTTACCGCATCAAGGTCCTCAATACCATCAACTTCAAGAAGTCCATGCACTATAACCCCTTTGCCTACATCCACTCCGAAAAGGACATCCTGAAGCTGGTCACGACGCTGATCGCCAATACCAAAGGCGAAGGCAAAGCCGGAGACGATTTCTGGGTCAAGGCAGAAACCTTGCTGTACTGCGCGTTGATTGGGTATATCCACTATGAAGCTCCGGTGGAGGAGCAGAACTTTTCCACCCTTATCGAGATGATAAACAGTATGGAAGTTCGGGAGGATGACGAGGAATACAAAAACGCCGTTGACTTGATGTTCGATGAGCTGGAATCCCGTGATCCTCGCCACTTTGCCGTCCGGCAGTATAAGAAATATAAGCTGGCCGCCGGAAAAACAGCCAAGTCGATCCTGATTTCCTGTGGTGCGCGTCTTGCCGTGTTCGACATTGCAGAGCTGCGTGAGGTCACGGCTTATGATGAGCTGGAGCTGGACACTCTGGGAGACAGGAAAACTGCCCTGTTCCTCATCATGAGTGACACTGATGACAGCTTTAATTTCCTTATATCCATGTGTTATACCCAACTTTTCAACCTGCTCTGTGAAAAAGCCGACGATGTGTATGGCGGCAGGCTCCCGGTCCATGTGCGCTGTCTCATTGACGAGTGCGCCAACATCGGCCAGATCCCCAAGCTGGAAAAGCTGGTAGCAACCATCCGAAGCCGTGAGATCTCCGCCTGTCTGGTGTTGCAGGCGCAGAGTCAGCTCAAGGCAATCTATAAGGATAACGCAGATACCATCATCGGCAACATGGATACTTCCATCTTCCTGGGCGGTAAGGAGCCAACCACCCTCAAGGAGCTGGCTGCCGTGCTGGGCAAGGAAACCATCGACACCTACAACACCGGAGAGAGCCGTGGGCGTGAAACTTCCCACTCTCTCAACTATCAAAAATTGGGGAAAGAGCTGATGAGCCAGGATGAGCTTGCTGTTATGGATGGCGGCAAGTGTATCCTCCAACTGCGCGGTGTGCGTCCTTTCCTTTCGGATAAGTACGACATCACCAAGCACCCCAATTTCAAATACACAGCCGACGCAGACGAAAAGAACGCTTTTGACATTGAAGCGTTCCTGTCCGCAAGGTTGAAACTCAAGCCCAATGAGGTCTGCGATGTATATGAAGTAGACACAAAGGGCGCTTAAATCTGTTCCGCTTTTGAAAGGAGTGATCGTATCTACCCGCCTCAACCGCCCTTTTTGGGCCATTGGCGTACAAAGCGGACAATCGCAAGAAAAAATAATGAAAAAGGAGGACAGCCGGAATCATGCCCCCGGAAACCGGGCGGCAGATTGTTCCGGCTTTTGTATGCCTATGAAACATGACAAACCTATTTTTTAATCAGATTCCGGCTAACAAACTATATGGCATTTTTTGAACAGGCAATCACCGTTCTTCAGACCCTCGTTATCGCGCTCGGTGCCGGTCTCGGTATCTGGGGCGTTATCAACCTGCTGGAAGGTTACGGCAACGACAACCCTGGTGCAAAGTCCCAGGGCATGAAGCAGCTCATGGCCGGCGCTGGTGTAGCCGTGGTCGGCATGGTCCTTGTACCTCTGCTCTCCGGGCTGTTCTCTGTCTAAGCGTCCCTGCATGAAATCCTTGCCGCTCCCGCAGCTTTGCGGGGGCGGCGGAAAGGAGGTTGACACCGTATGGATTTCTTACTTGAAGCCCTGACAAATTGGCTGAAAGAAATGCTGGTGGGCGGTATTATGAGCAACCTTTCGGGGATGTTTGACAGCGTAAACCAACAGGTCGCGGATATATCCGTACAGGTAGGACAGACCCCACAGGGATGGAATGGCAGTATTTTCAGTATGATTGAGAATCTGTCAAACTCCATCATGGTGCCGATTGCAGGCGTAATCCTGGCTATCGTGATGACCGTAGACCTGATCCAGATGATCGCAGACAAGAACAACCTGCATGATGTGGACACCTGGATGATTTTTAAGTGGGTGTTCAAATCAGCCGCCGCCATCCTCATTGTCACAAACACATGGAATATTGTGATGGGCGTCTTTGATATGGCGCAGAGCGTGGTGGCACAGGCGGCAGGGATCATTGGTTCGGATGCGTCCATTGACATTTCCTCAGTTATGACCGATTTGGAACCGAGACTTATGGAAATGGATCTGGGACCGCTGTTCGGGCTGTGGTTCCAATCCCTCTTTATCGGCATTACCATGTGGGCGCTGTATATCTGTATCTTTATCGTCATTTATGGCCGTATGATCGAGATTTACCTTGTGACTTCGGTGGCTCCCGTTCCAATGGCTGCCATGATGGGCAAGGAATGGGGCGGTATGGGACAGAACTACCTCCGCTCCCTGCTGGCGCTGGGCTTTCAGGCGTTTCTCATCATCGTCTGCGTGGCAATTTATGCTGTGCTGGTGCAGAACATCGCTTTGGAAGATGACATCATCATGGCAATCTGGAGCTGCGTGGGCTACACCGTACTGCTGTGCTTTACGCTGTTCAAAACCGGCAGCCTCGCAAAATCAGTCTTTCAGGCGCATTAAAGGAGGGTTCTGTATGAAAAAATATCAAATCATTTATGCAGATCCGCCATGGAGTTACAAAGTATATTCCAAGAAAGGATTGGGACGCAGTGCAGAAAGTCACTATCCGACTATGTGTATTGAGGATATTTGTGCGCTGCCGGTAGGTGACCTGGCAGATAAAGATTGTGCTTTGTTCTTATGGGTCACGATTCCATGTTTACTGGAAGGGCTTTCTGTTCTGAGAGCATGGGGATTTACCTATAAGACAATCGGATTTGTCTGGGTAAAGCAGAATAAAAAGTCTGATAGTCTATTTTGGGGTATGGGATATTGGACGCGCTCCAATGTGGAGCTTTGTATCCTCGCAACGAAAGGGCATCCCAAGCGAGTGAACGCAGCTGTTCATCAGGTTATTGTCTCTCACATTGAAGAACATTCAAAAAAACCGCAGGAAGCCAGAGAACGCATTGTCTCATTGATGGGTGATCTCCCACGCATTGAACTGTTTGCTCGTCAATCCACACCCGGTTGGGATGTGTGGGGCAATGAGGTGGACAGCTCTATTTCATTCCCATAAAGGAGGTGGATAATATGGCTTATGTACCCGTACCCAAAGATTTAACCAAAGTCAAAACCAAGGTCATGTTCAATCTGACCCGAAGGCAGCTGGTCTGCTTTACCGCCGGGGCGCTTGTAGGCGTACCGCTGTTCTTTTTGCTCCGTGAGCCTGCGGGAAACAGCATGGCCGCCATGTGTATGATGCTGGTCATGATGCCCTTCTTCCTGCTGGCAATGTATGAAAAGCATGGACAGCCCCTGGAAAAGATCGTCGGCAACATTCTCAAAGTAGCTATGATCCGTCCCAAGCAGCGTCCCTACCAGACCAATAACTTTTATGCCGTATTAAAGCGGCAGGAAATGCTCGATAAGGAGGTGTATGACATTGTTCACCGCAATGAAAAGCTGGCTGCGCCGTCTGCTGGGAAAACCGGAAGAAAAGACCGTGCAGCCGGTAAAGATAAAGAAAAAGCTGTCCCGCGCCGATAAGAAGCAGATCGAAGCGGCCATTGCCCGCGCCAACCGCACGGACAAAAAAGGAAAATCAGCACAGGACAGTATCCCCTATGAACGGATGTGGCCGGACGGGATCTGCCGTGTATCGGACAGCCACTACACAAAGACCATTCAGTTTCAGGACATCAACTATCAGCTCTCCCAAAATGAAGATAAGACCGCGATCTTTGAGGGCTGGTGTGATTTCCTCAATTATTTCGACAGCTCGATTCACTTCCAGCTGTCTTTTTTGAACCTTGCGGCATCGGAGGAGACCTTTGCAAACTCCATTTCCATCCCTCCCCAGGGGGATGCCTTTGACAGTATCCGTGAGGAATACACCACGATGCTGCAAAATCAGCTGGCCAGAGGAAACAACGGTCTTATCAAGACCAAATACCTGACTTTTGGTATCGACGCGGACAGTATCAAAGCCGCCAAGCCCCGCCTGGAGCGTATTGAGACCGATATACTCAATAACTTCAAGCGTCTTGGTGTAGCCGCCAGAACACTGGACGGTAAGGAAAGGCTTTCCCAACTTCATGCGGTATTCCACATGGATGAACAGCTCCCGTTTCAGTTTGAATGGGACTGGCTGGCTCCTTCCGGTCTGTCCACGAAAGATTTTATTGCACCAAGCTCCTTTGAGTTCCGCACCGGCAAGCAGTTCCGTATGGGCAAGAAATACGGGGCTGTTTCTTTTTTGCAGATCCTTGCACCGGAGCTGAATGACCGTCTGTTGGCTGATTTTCTGGATATGGAAAGCTCGCTCATTGTGAGTATGCACATTCAGTCGGTGGATCAGGTGAAAGCCATTAAGACGGTAAAGCGCAAGATTACCGACCTGGACCGCAGTAAGATCGAGGAACAGAAAAAAGCAGTCCGCGCAGGGTACGACATGGATATCATTCCCTCTGACCTTGCCACCTACGGTAGCGAGGCGAAAAAGCTGTTGCAGGATTTGCAGAGCCGAAACGAGAGAATGTTCCTGGTCTCCTTTTTGGTGCTGAACACAGCGGACAATCCCCGTCAGCTGGGTAACAACATCTTTCAGGCAGGTTCCATTGCCCAGAAGTATAACTGCCAGCTGACCAGACTGGACTTTCAGCAGGAAGAAGGGCTGATGAGCTGTCTGCCTCTGGGACTCAATCAGATCGAGATCCAGCGAGGGCTGACCACCAGTTCTACGGCTATCTTTGTACCGTTCACCACACAGGAATTATTCCAGAACGGCAAAGAGGCGCTGTACTACGGCATCAACGCCCTGTCCAACAACCTCATCATGGTAGACAGAAAGCTGCTGAAAAACCCCAACGGCTTGATTTTGGGTACGCCGGGTTCCGGTAAGTCCTTCAGCGCCAAGCGTGAGATTGCCAACTGCTTTTTGCTTACCAATGATGATGTCATCATCTGTGACCCGGAAGCGGAGTACGCACCTCTGGTGGAGCGTCTGCATGGGCAGGTCATCAAGATCTCGCCTACCTCAACCAACTACATCAATCCGATGGATCTGAACCTGGACTATTCGGATGATGAAAGCCCGCTGTCCCTCAAGTCTGACTTTATCCTCAGCTTGTGTGAGCTGATCGTGGGCGGTAAGGACGGATTGCAGCCGGTGCAGAAAACCATCATCGACCGTTGTGTGCGTCTGGTCTATCAGACCTACCTCAATGACCCGCGCCCGGAGAATATGCCCATACTGGAGGACCTATATAACCTGCTCCGTTCACAGGAGGAAAAGGAAGCCCAGTATATTGCCACGGCCCTTGAAATCTATGTAACCGGCTCCCTCAATGTGTTCAACCACCAGAGCAATGTGGACATCAATAACCGCATTGTCTGCTATGACATCAAGGAGCTGGGAAGCAGCTCAAGAAAATCGGTATGTTGGTGGTCCAGGATCAGGTGTGGAACCGCGTTACCATTAACCGCGCTGCCCACAAGTCCACCCGCTACTATATCGACGAGATGCACCTGCTTTTGAAGGAGGAGCAAACCGCTGCCTACACAGTAGAAATTTGGAAGCGATTCAGAAAATGGGGCGGAATCCCCACCGGCATCACGCAGAATGTCAAAGACCTGCTTTCCAGCCGTGAAGTGGAGAACATATTTGAAAACTCCGACTTCGTGTATATGCTCAACCAGGCAGGCGGAGACCGACAGATTCTCGCCAAGCAGCTGGGCATTTCCACGCATCAGCTTAGCTATGTGACCCACTCCGGTGAGGGCGAGGGTCTGCTGTTCTATGGCTCCACGATCTTGCCGTTTGTGGATCACTTCCCGAAGAATACCGAGCTTTACCGCATTATGACCACCAAACCCCAGGAACTGAAAAAGAAGGAGGATGAATGATGATGAACCCCAACATTTTGAATCAAAACCCGCTGATGTTTTTTGACAGGGCGGTAAATGCCCAGCGCAGCCAGCTGCTTACGGTCATGGCCGATGCGGTAAGTGAGTGCCGCACGGCGGCAGATCAGGCAGCAGAACTGAATGAGACCGGTCAGGTGGGGCTTCTCCGTCTGGCAGAGGTCTGGAGCGCCATCCGTGCTAAGGAAGGCATGGGCGGTCTGGTTCTGGAAGGAACCGAAGCGAAGATCCTGTCCGATGTGGTGGCACAGTTTTATGCCTACCTGTCCGGCTGTATGTTCAACGATCCTGTGGGGATGGCCATTTATGCAGAGCTGCACTACATGATGTCCTCCCTCATGCTGGGAGAATGGTTTGAATAAGGAACCGCGCCTGCGCTTTACTGATGAGGAACGGTCTGACCCAGCACTGGAAAAGCCAATCCGTAAAGCGGAGAAAGCTGCGGCCAGAGCAGATAAGGCGCAGGCCAATATCCCAAAGAAAAAGGTCAGGCAGACGGTCATTGACCCGGATACCGGAAAAAAGGCCTCGAAGCTGACCTTTGAGGACAAGAAAAAGCCACCCTCCAAAGTTTCTCAAGGGGTCAAGGAAGCTCCTGTCCATCTGGTCGCGGGCAAGCTCCACAAAGAAATCCGGGAAACAGAACAGGACAATGTGGGCGTGGAAAGCGCCCACAAGTCCGAGGAGGCGGTGGAGACCGGCGTTTATCTGGTGCGGGAGGGCTACCGCAGCCACAAGCTGAAGCCCTACCGCAAAGCAGCCCAGGCAGAGCGCCAACTGGAAAAGGCAAATGTAAATGTCCTGTACCAGAAATCCTTGCAGGAAAATCCTCAGTTTTCCAGCAATCCTCTTTCCCGGTGGCAGCAAAAGCAGGCCATCAAAAAGCAGTATGCTGCCGCCAAGCGCACTGGTCAGACTGCCGGAAACACCGCCCAGGCTGCGTCCAAAACCGGAAAAGCCGCAAGGACGGTAAAAGAAAAGGCACAGCAGGCAGGGGCATTCGTTATGCGCCACAAGAAAGGCTTCCTGATCGCAGGGGTTTTGTTCCTCATCGCCTGTATGCTGATGAATACCATGTCCTCTTGTTCCATGATGGCGCAGAGCATCGGTTCCGTTCTCTCCGGCACCACCTATCCGTCGGATGACCCGGAAATGCTGGCAGTGGAAGCAGATTATGCAGCCAGAGAAGCCCAGTTGCAGGAGGAAATTGACAACATCGAAAGCAGCCATCCAGGGTATGACGAGTATCGCTATGACCTTGGCATGATCGGCCATGACCCTCATGAGCTGGCGGCATTTCTCTCTGCTGTCTTGCAGGGCTATACCCGGCAAAGCGCCCAGGCAGAGCTGGCGCGTGTGTTTGCAGCACAGTATCAGCTGACGCTTACCGAGGAAGTGGAAATCCGCTACCGCACGGAGACCTCCACCGATCCGGAGACCGGCGAGACCACCTCAGAAGAAGTCCCCTATGAGTATTACATTCTGAATGTGAAACTCACCAGCAAGCCCATTTCCGCTGTGGCGTCGGAGCTATTGACCCCGGAGCAGATGGAAATGTATCAGGTCTACCGACAGACCATGGGCAATAAGCCGCTGTTGTTTGGCGGCGGTTCCCCTGATACCAGCGGCTCTGAAGATCTGTCCGGTGTGCAGTTCATTAACGGCACCCGCCCCGGCAATCCGCAGCTGGTGGAACTGGCGAAAAGTCAGGTGGGCAATGTGGGCGGTTATCCCTACTGGAGCTGGTATGGCTTTGACAGCCGCGTGGAATGGTGTGCCTGCTTTGTATCCTGGTGCTATAACCAGGCAGGAAAAAGTGAGCCGCGCTTTGCAGGCTGTGAGTGGCAGGGTGTTCCGTGGTTCCAGTCTCATGGACAATGGGGCGCAAGAGGATATGAAAACATCGCTCCCGGCGATGCCATTTTCTTCGATTGGGATCTGGACGGTACTGCTGACCATGTGGGAATCGTCATCGGCACCGATGGCAGCCGTGTTTATACCGTGGAGGGAAATTCCGGCGATGCCTGCAAGATCAAAAGTTATGACCTGAATTATCAAAGCATTAAGGGCTACGGTCTGATGAACTGGTAACAGAGATTTTTTAGAAGGAGTGATAGACGATGGCAAAGAACAAAATTGAACGCATTGACCAGGAGATTACCAAGGTCCGCGAGAAGATTGCGGAATATCAGGAAAAGCTCAAGGTGCTGGAGGCACAGAAAACCGAGGCGGAAAATCTGGAGATCGTCCAGATGGTGCGCGCACTGCGTATGACCCCGGCTCAGCTAAGCGCCATGCTGTCCGGAGGCATAGTTCCCGGCAGTATGGTGGATGACAACAACGAACAGGAGGAAAACAGCTATGAGGAATAAACGATTGCTCCGAACACTTTCCGCCCTTTGCCTGACGCTGGTTCTGGCATCGGGCTTTACCGTTCACGCTTTTGCCCAGGGCGCAGCGCCGCCCCCGGCAGAGGATACCACTAATGACAGCAATGTGGTGGTGGAAGAACCCGAAAAAGCACCTCCGCTGACCCCGGATGGCAATGCTGCTCTGGTGGATGATTTTGGTGGCAACAAGCAGCTCATTACCGTTACCACCAAGGCAGGCAACTATTTTTATATCCTGATCGACAGGGCCAATGAGGATAAAAAGACTGCTGTTCACTTTCTGAACCAGGTGGATGAAGCGGACCTGATGGCGCTGATGGAAGATGGAAATGCCAAAGAGGAGCCGCCTGCGGTGTGCAGCTGCACGAAGAAATGTGAAGCAGGGGCAGTCAATACGGCCTGTCCGGTCTGTGTAACGGATAAGAGTAAATGTACGGGAAAAGCACCGGAACCTCCGGCAGAAACACCGAAGCCAGAAAAAGAGAAGCCTGCCGGACTGAACCCGGCTGCGCTGATCCTGCTGCTGGCTCTGCTTGGTGGAGGTGGTGTATTTGCCTACTTGAAGCTCGTTAAGAACAAGCCTAAGACCAAGGGCAATGACAGTCTGGACGATTATGATTATGGCGAGGAAGATTCCGAGGAATGGGAAACCGAGGATGAGGAGTCGGACGAGCCTGACGCTGACGGGGGCAGCGCAGAAAATGATGACGAGGACAGCATGAAATGACCCGTTTCACAGACAGTCCCTATGAACGCATGATGACACGCAGGCCGGAGGGCGGGAAGAAAACTTCCCGTCCTCCTTCTTTACCCCCAAGCCACCCCTGTTATGGCTGCGGGAATTATGGAAGTCCCTGCGTAGGCGTCTGCCACCGGGAAATGGAACGATGGCTCAAAGAAAGGAAACGAAAAAAATGAGTGTTCTGATTATATTTATCAAGCTGATTGTTGTTTTTGACCTGCTGGTGATCGCCGTGTATTTTGGCGGAGACATTCTTTCTACCATGTTAAACAAACTTCGGAGAAAAGCAAAACAGGAAGATTCCTTTGACTTTTCTCAGGATGCCGTGATGGTTTCATTATCCATAGATTCTGTCCGTCAGCTTTATTCCGGTGACGCGGCAGATTTTGTGGAAGATAAGATTCTGCCAAATGCGGAGAAAACGATGGCTGTTTTGACGGACCAGGAACAGGCAGCAGCCCGTCTGCTCTTATCTGCCCTGATCGGTTTTCTTGCAGCAGAAGCTCCTATGGATGAACAGAGCTTTCCTATGGTAATGGAACTTCTGAACTGTATGGAGGGTGAAAAAGAGGATGGTTGTCAGGATGCAGTAGAAAGTTTGCTTGAAGATGCTGTCCGCAATACCCACCGCCATGAAGAATATTACAGCAATTATCAACGCTACCAGCTGATGCAGGTGGATAAAACTCGTGTCATTTTGGCTTGCCGCATCATCATCAATGACCTGCTGGGGAAACTGTACCGCTATGACTACCGGTTTGGTTATAACCTGCTTCTGGATGAGGAAAACAGCATTGAGAAAAAACTGCACACGCCTGTGCGGGAAGAATGGGAGGTTGAAGAATATGAAGCTGGTGATTGCTGAAAAACCATCAGTTGCCCAGAGTTTGGCGGCGGTGATCGGTGCAACTGCCCGTAAGGACGGGTATCTGGAAGGCGGTGGCTGGCGTGTCAGCTGGTGTGTGGGCCATCTGGCCGGTCTTGCGGACGCAGACAGCTATGACCCCAAGTACGCAAAGTGGCGATATGATGACCTGCCTATTCTGCCGGAGCATTGGCAGATGGTGGTGGGAAAGGATAAGAAAAAGCAGTTTGATATTCTCAAAAAGCTGATGAACGCCCCGGATGTGACGGAGGTGGTAAATGCCTGTGATGCCGGACGCGAGGGCGAGCTGATCTTCCGAAGTGTCTATGAGCTGGCAGGCTGCCAAAAGCCGATGAAAAGGCTCTGGATTTCTTCGATGGAGGACTCCGCCATAAGGGAGGGCTTTGCAAACCTGCGCCCCGGTGCGGACTATGACGGGCTTCGGGATGCTGCTCTTTGCCGCGCTAAGGCCGACTGGCTGGTGGGAATCAATGCCACAAGGCTGTTTTCCGTGCTGTACCACCGCACCCTCAATATCGGGCGCGTGATGTCCCCAACGCTGGCGCTCATTGTCCAGCGAGAAGCTGAGATCGACACCTTTAAGCCGGTTCCCTTTTATACCGTGGCGCTGGAGCTGCCCGGTCTTACCGTATCCGGGGAGCGCATGAGTGACCGAGCAAGCGCAGAGCAGCTGAAAGAAGCCTGTCAGGGTGCAGCTGTCACAATCAAAAAGGTGGAGTGCAAGGAAAAGTCCGAAAAGCCGCCTGCCCTCTATGACCTGACTACTCTGCAAAGAGATGCCAACCGCCTGCTTGGATTTACAGCTCAGCAGACCCTGGACTATCTGCAAAGCCTGTATGAAAAGAAGCTCTGCACCTATCCCCGTACTGACAGCCGCTATCTGACCGGTGATATGGCAGACAGCCTGCCGGTGCTGGTCAATCTGGTTGCCAATGCTATGCCGTTTCGCAAAGGGATCGCCATTACCTGTGATCCGCAGACAGTCATCAACGATAAGAAAGTAACCGACCACCACGCAGTAATCCCTACCAGAAATCTCAAGGATGCAGACCTTTCTGCCCTTCCTGCGGGAGAAAAAGCGGTGCTGGAGCTGGTGGCCCTGCGTCTGCTGTGTGCCGTAGCCCAGCCCCATATCTATTCGGAAACCGTTGTGATTGCAGCGTGTGCCGGTGGGGAGTTTACCGCCAAAGGAAAAACAGTGAAGCACCCCGGATGGAAAGCGCTGGAGGACGCTTACCGTGCCAAAATGAAGGATGCAGAGCCGAAAAAAGAGGGTGCAGAGAAAGCCCTGCCGGAGCTGACCGAAGGACAGACCCTTTCGGTTTCTGCGGCAATCGTCAAAGAAGGCAAAAGCAGTCCGCCTCAGCACTTTACGGAGGACACCCTATTGTCCGCGATGGAGACTGCCGGAAAAGAGGATATGCCGGAGGATGCCGAACGAAAAGGTCTGGGGACACCGGCCACTCGTGCCGGTATTTTGGAAAAGCTGGTATCTGCCGGTTTTCTGGAACGAAAAAAGAGCAGGAAAACGGTGCAGCTTCTCCCTTCCCACGATGCAGTCTCCCTGATAACAGTCTTGCCGGAACAGCTGCAATCGCCGCTTCTGACTGCCGAGTGGGAGTACCGCCTGGGAGAGATCGAGCGCGGGCAGCTTGCCCCGGAGGAGTTTCTGGACGGGATCAGCACCATGCTGAAAGATCTGGTGGGAACTTATCAGGTCATCAAGGGAACCGAGTACCTGTTCACTCCGCCCCGTGAGGTGGTGGGCAAATGCCCCCGCTGCGGCGGTGAAGTTGCAGAATTGCAAAAAGGCTTCTTCTGTCAGAATGATTCTTGCAAATTTGCAATCTGGAAAAATAACAAATGGTGGGCTGCCAAGAAAAAACAGCCCACCAAGGCTGTGGTGTCTGCACTGCTGAAAGATGGCCGTGTCCGTGTAACGGGCCTATATTCGGAGAAAACCGGAAAGACCTACGATGCCGCTGTGGTTTTGGAGGATGATGGACAGTACGCTAACTTCAAGCTGGAATTTGACCAGCGGAAAGGAGGCAGCCGATGAAGCTCTCTTTAGCGGAACGAGAAACCATTCTCCTCTATAACCAGGCAGAACCAATGGCTGAGGTCTACACCCATGATCCCCGTCTGATGGAGAAGCTGGAACTGCTGGCAAAAAAGCACCCCGACCAGATTACCCGAAAGGATGCCCATAACTTTACCGTCCCCAAGCGGTGTGTATCAGTCAGGGAGCCATACAGCGCAGAACGCCGCAAAGCTGCCAGTGAGCGTGCGAAAGCTGCCGGATACCAGCCCCCTGTGAGAAAGGCCGGCAGTTAAAGGCACATGGCAGAGAATGTATTTGAAGCAGTCAAGCAGTCGGTCAGCACCAGAGAAGCGGCAGAGTTTTACGGGATAAAAGTCAGTCGAACTGGCATGGCCTGCTGTCCATTTCACGATGATAAGAACCCCAGTATGAAGGTAGACCAGCGTTACCACTGCTTTGGATGCGGTGCAGATGGGGATGTGATCGACTTTACCGCAAAACTCTTTGACCTCTCCCCAAAAGAAGCGGCGGAGAAACTGGCACAGGACTTTGGCCTGATCTATGACAGTCAGGCCCCTCCCCGCAGGAGGTATGTCCGGCAGAAAACCGAGGCACAGCAGTTTCGGGAGGACCGGCAGAGGTGTTATCGCATACTGTCCGATTACTACTATCTGCTGAAAAAATGGGAGGCCGACAATTCTCCCCAGACACCGGAGGAAGAACCGCACACCCGCTTTGTGGAAGCAATCCATAAGAAAACCTATGTGGAGTACCTGCTGGATCTTTTTCTTTATGAAAGTGAAGAAGAACAAAAGGCATGGATTGCAGAACACACAGCAGAAATCACACACTTGGAAAGGAGATTGAAAATCATGGCTGAGAACAAACCCACCAACCGAGAACGACTAAGGGAAATCACAGACGGCATCGAGCAGGGCATCAAGGAACTGTTTGAGAGTGAAAAGTATATGCGCTATCTGTCCGTTATGTCCCGCTTCCACCGCTATTCGGTAAACAACACCATGCTCATCTATATGCAGAAGCCGGACGCCACTTTGGTAGCCGGATACAATAAGTGGAAAGACCAGTTTGAGCGTCATGTTAAAAAGGGAGAGCATGGCATTACCATCATCGCCCCCACACCGTACAAGAAGAAAATCGAGGAGCAGAAACTGGACCCGGATACCAAGGCTCCGATTCTGGATAAAGACGGAAAGATCATCACAGAGGAAAAAGAAATCGAAATCCCCATGTTCCGCCCGGTCAAGGTCTTTGATGTGAGCCAGACTGATGGGAAACCTTTGCCGGAGCTTGCTTCCTCCCTTTCCGGCAATGTACCAAATTATGAGGCATTCATGGAGGCCCTGCGCCGCAGCGTGCCGGTGCCGATCACTTTTGAAGCAATGGCCGCCGATACGGACGGTTATTTTTCTGCCGATCATCAGAAAATCGCCATTCGTCAGGGCATGAGTGAGGTGCAGACGGTTTCAGCCACAGTACACGAGATTGCCCACAGCAAGCTCCACAATCAGAAAAAGATTCAGATTGCCAATGACGAGCAATATCAGGAGATCGAGATGTTTGATAAACCCGGTCTGTTCTCCAACGGGCGGATTGCCCGTGATGATTTGCCGGAGGGCGTTTATTGCTATGACCTGCGCGGTTCTGACTACGACCCCGGAGAGCCGGTCTGTGTAGAAGAACGAGTGGTTGTAAACCATGCAGGTTCCGTTCTGCTGACAGAGCCGCTGGAGCTGGCGGAAGATGGACGCCTGATGCTGACCGAGGAAGAAGGGCTGAATTTTGTTGGCGGCTTTTCTACCCTCGCCCAGTTTTTGCAAGAACAGAGGAAAGACCGCCACACGGAGGAAGTGGAGGCTGAAAGCATCTCCTATGCAGTCTGCAAGTATTTTGGCATCGAGACCGGAGAAAACAGCTTCGGCTATATTGCAAGCTGGAGTCGGGGCAAGGAACTGAAAGAGCTGAGAGCCAGTTTGGAGACCATCAATAAGACCTCCGGCACTTTGATCTCTGACATTGAGCGCCACTATAAGGAAATCTGCAAAGAGCGTGGAATTGACCCCAATGCAAAGGCAGAGCCGGAAACCGCCCCGATAGAGCAGCCGACCGGCAATCTAACCTACTATGTAGCAGAGTGCATGGAGTTTCCAAACCTCGGAGAATACCACGATAACCTGTCTTTGGAGGAAGCGGTCCGCATTTATCAGGAAATTCCGGCAGAGCGAATGAACGGGATCAAGGGCATTGGTTTTGAGCTGAAAGACGGAAGCGACTATGAAGGACCTTTTCCGATTTTGACCGGGCAGACCATTGACCTGGATACCATCCAGGCAATCGACTATTACCGTGACAATCCGCTGGTGCAGAAAGCGGTAAAGGAACTGGCGGCGGCCATACCGGAAATGGAGGTGCTGGGGGCGGACGCCAACCAGCAGGAGGCTTTGTTTCTGATCGACGATGCCACCTATCTTCATATCCAGCCCTGTGACAGCGGCTGGGATTATACCCTTTATGATGCTGCGTCCATGAAAGAGATGGATGGCGGTCAGATGGATATGCCGGAGCTTTCCCGCATGAAGGCAGTTCTTCAGATTTGTGATGACAACGATTTGGGCAGAGACTCGGTAAAATACGCACCGTTGTCCATGATTGAGACCTTGCAGGAAGCTGCCTATCAGCAGATGCAGGCAGAGGTCGGTCAGATGGCCGCTTCTTCCCAGCTGCCGGAGGCACAGGAGCAGGCACTGGATGAATACCCCATGCCCGATGAGCAGGTCTCCACACCGGATATGCAGGAATACGGCTACTCCTATGATGGGATGCTTCCTGTTACCAGAGAACGGGCGCTGGAACTGGATGCCGCCGATTTGACCGTCTATGTGCTGCATGAGGATAATACGGAGAGCATGGTGTTTGACCCGCAGGAAATCATGGATCATGGCGGTCTTTTTGGCGTGGATCGTGAGGAATGGGAGAAAAGCCCTCAGTTCCACGAAAAGGTCATGGAGCGTCAGGAACATCAGCAGGAACGAGAACAGGCATTTCTCTCCCAGAACAGAGATTGCTTTGCCATCTATCAGGTAAGCCGTGACGATCCGCAGAATGTGCGCTTTATGAATCTGGACTGGTTAAAGTCCCATGGCATTTCCATAGACCGCAGCAATTATGACCTAATCTACACCGCTCCGCTGAGTGAGTCTGGCACTGTGCCGGAGCAGCTGGAAAAACTCTATCAGCAATTCAATCTGGAAAAACCTGTGGACTATCACAGCCCCTCCATGAGCGTCAGCGACATCGTTGCGATCAAGCAGGACGGTAAGGTATCCTGTCATTACTGTGACAGCGTTGGTTTTACCCAGATACCCGGATTCTTGCCGCAAAATCCGCTGAAAAATGCGGAGATGGCCGTGGAGGACGATTACGGCATGATCGACGGCATCATCAACAATGGCACAAAAGAGCCTACGGTGGCAGAGCTGGAACAGCAGGCCCGAAGCGGTCAGCCCATTTCCCTGATGGACTTGGCTGACGCCGTTCATAGGGAGGAACGGGAAAAGAAAAAATCCGTTGTGGATCAGCTGAAAAGCCAGCCCAAAGCAGAACACAAAAAGACAGCACCCAAAAAGAGTGCGGAAAGGGAGATTTAATATGGGAAACTTTACTTTTGAGGAAATGAACCTGATGTGCATTTACAATACCGGCAGCCGCACCGGATTGATCGACAGCCTGCGTGAGATGCGCGGCGAGCTTTCGCCGGAGGAAACGGAACTGAGGGAACTGACCGACAGCACCCTTACGAAGCTCTGTGCGATGACCGATGAGGACTTTGCCCAGCTGGAGCTGTACCCGGATTTTGACCAGTAAACACCATAACCGCAGGGATGGGGTGGCAATTTGCCACCCCACCTTTTACCCCAAAACCGAAAGGAGGACAGAACACCATGCCAACCAAAGCTGAACTATATGCACAGATGGCGGACAAGGTGGCAACACAGCTCACGGGGAGCTGGCAGGAATGGGCGGGATTTCTCACCACTGCTTCCCGTCTTTACAAGTACCCGTTCCATGAGCAGCTGATGATCTACGCCCAGCGACCGGACGCCACCGCCTGTGCAGAGTACGATTTGTGGAATGAAAAGATGGGCCGGTATGTAAGACGCGGCTCCAAGGGGATCGCTCTGGTGGACGATTCCGGGGACAGACCGCGCCTGCGCTATGTCTTTGACATTTCCGACACCGGAACCCGTGAACATTCCCGCACTCCCTGGCTGTGGCAGCTGGAGGAGCGCCATCTGGATTCGGTGCAGGCCATGCTGGAGCGCACCTACGATGTTTCCGGTGAATACCTTGCCGGACAGCTCACCGAGGTAGCCGGAAAACTGGCTGAGGAATACTGGACAGAGCATCAGCAGGACTTTTTCTATATCGTTGACGGTTCCTTTTTGGAGGAATATGATGAGTATAACATCGGAGTGCAGTTTAAGGCAGCCGCCACCGTCAGCATCACTTATGCTTTGATGTCCCGCTGCGGACTGGAGCCGGAACGCTACTTCGACCACGAAGATTTCATGGCGATCTTTGATTTCAACACCCCGTCCACCATCGGGGCGCTGGGAACAGCGGTCAGCCAGATCAACCAGCAGGTGCTGCGGCAGATCGGCGTTACCGTCCGAAATGCAGAGCGCGAAGCCAACCAAGAAAGGAGCAAGCAAGATGAACAATCCCATGACCTACATCCAGAACGGAGACTATCTGATTCCCGACCTGAAGCTGAGCCAGCAGCCGGAGAAACCCCTGGGCAAGTACGGAAGGATGAGGAAAACCTATCTGAAGGAACACCGTCCCATCCTCTACAACCAGATGTTGCTGAGCGAGAAGCTGTACCCGCACCTTCTGGAGATCGACGAGACCGCCCAGAACAGACTGGAGCAGATGATACCCCAGCTGGCGAAGGAAGCGGAAGCCACCGAGGAACTGAAAGCCAGCAATCCCATGAAGTGGGTGGGGCTGATGAACACCTGCAAAGCCCAGGCCGAGGAAATCCTGATGGCGGAGCTTATCAACAGCTGACCCTAAACCTGTTCCTCTCCGAAGCGGAACAGATCCAATCCATAGATGAAGCAGAGAATGTAGCGCATACATCCTCTGCTTTTTCTTTTGCTCAAAATGACATCGACCATGTGCTGCGTTTGGGCGGCAATACAGACCGCCAGAGGGAGCGTGTGGTTGCAGCCTTTGAAAAGCAGAAAACCACCGCAGAAATTGCCGAGATACTGAAAACGCTGTACCACGGCGGCAACGGCCTTGGCAGTGTGAGCGCATGGTATGCCGAGGATGGTATCCATCTTTCCCATGGGAAGTCTGTCCGTTATGACAGGTCTGCCCAGGTCATTTCCTGGGAGAGCGCCGCAGAGCGTATCGGAGAGCTTTTGGAGAGCGGCCAGTTTGCCTCCAATGTAGAACTTACAGAAGCGGCAGGCTATGAACGATCCCTCCTTTCAGAAAAGCTCTGGCATCTGTACCACGATTTCAGCGAGGAAGCCAGAGAAGCCGGATATTTGTCCTGCCTGTCAGAGATCAAAGGAAATGGGTTCCCGGAGGAGACCCGCCGCCTGACGGAGCAGCTGAGTGACCCGGCTTTCCGCCAGACACTCAAGGAAGAATACGCTGCCTTCTGGACTGCCTATCAGCAGGACCGTGACCTGTTGCGTTTTCATTACCATAGACCAAGGGAGATCTGGGAGAACCTGAAGGACCTTGACCTGCCACGCAGGACCTTTTCTTCAGACCTTTCCCAAGTGCCAACCGTTCAGCGCTTCATTACCGAGGATGAGATTGACGCCGCCATAACCGGCGGCAGCAGTTTTGCCGGAGGAAAAGGTCGTATCTATGCCTTCTTCATGGAAAACCACACAGACAAAGAAAAAGTGAGATTCCTCAAAGACGAGTATGGCATTGGCGGACGCTCTCATGCACTGTCCGGCGCAACACACAGCGGTGAAGATCATGACGGGAAAGGGCTGCACTATAAAAAGCAGGACTGCCCGGATGTTCACTTGAACTGGGAAAATGTTGCCAAGCGCATTACCTCTCTTGTCCAGAAGGGCCGCTATCTTACCGAACAGGAACAGGCGCAGTATGACAAAATCCAGGCTGAAAAGGAACTGGCCGAAGAAGATGCCATCCAAGCCCAGCAGCCGGAGGTGGAGGAAGAAACTCCAAAGCCCACCCTTCGGGAGCAGTTTGAACAGTATAAGCCTGTGGTAACTGCCGCTATTTCCGAGGATGCCGCATACCGCAATGCCTGCGGTCATTCTGACCGTGAAAATGCTGTCATCGAGGGCAATGCTGCTGTGCGCCGTGCGGTCCTTGGTTCTAAGGATATGGAGCTGATCCGCCTTTATTCTGATATACCGGAGTTCCGCCAGCGTCTGCACCGGGAAGTGATCGACGAGACCTATCCAAAGCTCCATGAGCTTCTGCGCCCTCTTTCTCAGGAAGATATTGATACTGCCCTTTGTGCATGGAACGGCAATATCGAGAGTAAACACGCTGTTGTCCG
>DVFZ01000034.1 GCA_018712945.1 Candidatus Pullichristensenella stercorigallinarum
GCCGAATATGTGCTATCGCGCCGCCCTGCTGCTGGCGCTGCTCTGCGGCCTGCGTCTGGGCGAAGTGGGCGCGCTGCGCCTGTCCGATGTGGACTGGGTGCATGGTACCATCGACATAAGCCACGCCCTGAAGTACACGCCGCAGGCGGGCAGCTTCGAGGGCGCGCCGAAGTCGGAAGCCGGCGAACGCCTGATCTCGCTGCCGGCCAGCATGATGGCCGTGCTCCATGAAACGCGCGAATACCA
The DNA here is from genome assembly GCA_018712945.1 of Candidatus Pullichristensenella stercorigallinarum. Classification (GTDB taxonomy): domain Bacteria; phylum Bacillota; class Clostridia; order Christensenellales; family Aristaeellaceae; genus Pullichristensenella; species Pullichristensenella stercorigallinarum. The sequence goes on from DVFZ01000034.1 coordinate 247, forward strand.
GCGCGACGCCAAGGCATGGGCCGGCGACGTGTGGGTGGGGGAAGGCTGGATCGTCCACGCTTGGAACGGCGCGCAGCTGCACCACGACACGCCCAGCAAGTGGTTTCGCCGCTTCGCTGATGCCCACGGCTTTGAAGGCGTGCGCTTTCACGACCTGCGGCACACACACGCCACGATCCTGCTGGCAAACAACATAGACGCCGTGGCCGTGGCTACACGCTTGGGCCACAGCGACGCCACCGTCACGCTGCAAACCTACGCGCACGCGCTGCGTCGCCGTGACGAAGACGCCGCCCGCGCGATACAGGCCCTTCTTGACAGCGCAGGCAATCCCGAAGGCAAAAATTAAGGGCGCAAACGCGCCCTCAAAGCCATTCCTTCCCCCAATTTTCCCCCAATTCTCAAGTCCATGCCCAGCAAGCCCGGAAAAACCATGCAAACAGCACAAAAAAGTGCAAGGTTTTCAGAAAACCTTGCACTATATTTTGGTCGAGGTGACAGGATTTGAACCTGCGACCTTTTGGTCCCGAACCAAACGCGCTACCAAACTGCGCTACACCTCGTTGTCAATGGAGCCAATGAAGGGACTCGAACCCTTGACCTGCTGATTACGAATCGGCTGCTCTACCAACTGAGCTACATTGGCAAACCCGCTGACAATTACGGATTATAGCACAGACTACCTGGTTTTGTCCAGTCGCTTTGGGACTTTGAGCAATATTTAACATTGGAGGGAAGGATAAAACATCACAAAACAACCTGTATACACAGACTTTGTTTGACTTCCGCTTCGCCACGGTATATAATAACCTTGATTCTTTCAGCAGGAGGCGGAAACATGAGGCCGGATGACGCGCTTTGGATGGTCATTTATATGGCTCGCGGCGCTCGCCAGGCAGACAGCGTGGAAACGCTGCTTACTGCAGAGGGATTTCTTGTGCGCCGGAGGGCCGTGGGCAATGCGCAGCAGGATGGCACATTTGAACTGATGGTGCTCCGCTCCGAGGCTGTGGAGGCGCAAAAGTTTCTCATCGACAACAACCTTTAGGAAGGGGATTGCAAATGAAGAGAATCGGCGTACTGACTTCCGGCGGCGACGCGCCCGGCATGAATGCCGCGATCCGCGCGGTCGTCCGCACCAGCATCCAGAATGAAATGTCTGTCATCGGCTTCAAGCGTGGTTATAACGGCGTGCTCATGCGCAGCAAGGATGAGCATGACGATTTTGAAATGCTGACCTCGCGCAGCGTGTCGGACAAGATCCATCGCGGCGGCACGTTCTTGCGTACTGCCCGTTGTCTGGATTTTCTGGATCCACAGTACCAGAAACAGGCGGTAGAGAATCTGCGCATGCTTGGCGTCGAAGGCTTGGTGTGTATCGGCGGAGATGGCACTTATAAAGGCGCCGAAGCGCTCAATGCCTTGGGTGTGCCTACCATCGGCGTGCCCGGTACCATTGACAACGACTTGGCCTATACGGATTATACCATCGGCTTTGACACTGCCCTCAATACCGCTTGCGAGTGCATCAACCGTGTGCGTGAAACCAGCGATTCACATGAACGCGCCAGCCTGATTACCGTCATGGGACGCAACTGCGGCGATATCGCCTTGCATACCGCCTTTGCTTGCGGCGCGGAAATGGTCATGGTTCCGGAGATTCCCTGGAGCATCGAGGAGATTGCTGAGCGCGTCAAATGGGGCGTGCTGCGCGGCAAGGCTTCCATGATTATTGTTTTTGCCGAGGGCGCCATGCAGTCTCAGACCAGCGATATTGCTGCCATCTGTGCCGGAAATGAAAAGCTCAGCCACATTTCAACGGATCATCTTACCAGCTCGCAGCTCGCGGAAATCATCGAGGTACTCTCTGGCCATGAAACGCGCGCTACCGTACTTGGCTACATACAGCGCGGCGGCAGCCCCTCCGGACGCGACCGTATTCTTGCGGGCCGTCTGGGTGCGCGGGCTGTGGAACTCCTGCGCGACGATCAGGGCGGCCTGGCCGTGGGAGAGCGCGGCAACCGCATCATCGAAGTGCCCTTCAGCGACGTGCAAAAGGGTGAACACGCCGTTGACAACGGACTTGCCGACCTGATCAACGTCATGTCCTACATGACCAAATACAAATAATGGAAACCATCCGCATTACGGGCATTGGCTCACAGCTTCAAGGCGTGGGCAGACTTCGGGACGGACGCGCAGCGTTCGTTCCGTTTTCGGTTCCCGGAGAAACGGTAGAGATCGAGATCGCGCGTGACCATGGGCGCTATGTGGAGGCGCGCCTTGTGGATATACGCGAAGCCTCCCCAGCGCGCGTGGAGCCGGATTGCCCAGCATTCGGCGTTTGCGGCGGATGTCAGGCCCGACATATGGCTTATGCGGAAACGTTGCGCTGGAAGCGGCAACGGGTAGTAGACGCGCTGGAGCGGATCGGCGGCTTCGAAGCGCCGCGCGTGCTGGAAACGCTGCCTATGCCTGACCCGCTGCGCTGCCGGAACAAAGCGGAATATGCCATATCCAGGGGAAAGATTGGCCTTGTGCGCGCCGGGAGCCGCGAACTTGTGCCGCTGACAGATTGCCTTTTGCAACGCGACGAAAGTGTGCGTGTTTTGCAAGCCCTTGCGAAAATGGATTTGCGCGCCTTGCAGGGCGCCGTCACGCGCGTGAACCGGCGTGGCGAAGTCATGCTGACCCTCTGTGGCACGGCAAAGGAACCGCCCATCCGTTCCTTTCCCGGTGTGCAGTCCCTGTATTATTGCCGCCTGAATCCCCATCCTGCGCATGCCTTGGACGGCGATTGCCGCTTGCTCTCGGGTGCAGAGCGGTTGGAGGAAGAACTGTTTGACCTGCGATTCGCGCTGCTGCCACAGAGCTTTTTCCAAGTCAATGCAAAGCAGGCTGAACGCATGTACGCAGTGGCGTTGGATGCTTTGGAGTTGCAGAATGGCCAGGCAGTGCTGGATGCATACTGCGGCGCGGGTACAATCACGCTTCTGCTGGCCGCTCGGGGAGCGCGCGCGACGGGTGTGGAGATCGTCCCTCCCGCTGTGGCAGACGCGCGCGCAAGCGCCCGCCACAACGGCTTGGAACACGCTGCACGCTTTTTGCTTGGCGATGCGGCACGGGAAATTCCCCGCCTGATCGCAGAGGGAGAAACCTTCGACGCAGCCGTGCTCGACCCGCCCCGCCGCGGCGCGGACGCACGGCTGCTGGAAGCGCTAGTCAAAGCCGCGCCGCGCCGCATCGCCTATATCTCCTGCGATCCCGGAACGCTGGCCCGCGACCTTAAAATACTCAAGGCGGGCGGTTATTGCCTGAATTTCGCCCAACCGGTGGATATGTTTGCATATACGGGGCATGTTGAGACGGTTGTCTTGATTTCAAAGGGAGAAATCGACTCGAAGAAAATACGGGTGGAGTTCTCGTTGGAGGATATGGATATGTCCGGCTTCCGGAAGGGCGCGACTTATGAACAAATCAAGGCGTATGTTTTGGAACATACCAGCTTGAAGGTATCTTCTCTGTACATCTCCCAGGTTAAGAGGAAATGTGGGCTGGAGGTTGGGCAGAACTATAATCTGTCAAAAAGGAAAATGCTAAAGTACCGCAGTGCCCACCGGAGAAAGAGGCGGCGATTATGGAGGCATTGAAGCATTTTCAAATGATTTAGCCAAAAGCGGTTTGTCTAAGCTATCCCCCCCTGATAGACATTCCATCAGGGGTCTTTTTTTGCAAATAATTCGCAAGAATTTACGAATATTATTTTATTTTAAGCGAGTTCTATTGACGCTTTAGAGATATGAGATTATACTACTATTGTAGGTAGACGGTCACTATATGTAGAAGGTGTGTGATGTGAAAATTAGTTATAAAAAGCTTTGGATATTGCTCATTGAAAAAGAAATCACACCTGCAACGCTCAGGAAGGATTTAAATATCGCGACTGGTACGATGACAAAACTTCGAAAAAATGAA
>DVFZ01000035.1 GCA_018712945.1 Candidatus Pullichristensenella stercorigallinarum
GCGCCGCTATGGTGGAATTGGCAGACACAAAGGACTTAAAATCCTTCGGAAGAAATTCCGTATCGGTTCGAGCCCGATTAGCGGCACCACGTTGTCCCCCGGCATTCTATTCGGGGGCCATAAGAAAGTAATCTCACATTTCTCACAGGAACGGCATGGCTCTGGTCATGCCGTTTCCTGCTTCAACAGTTCTTCCACCGGGATAAAGCCTACAAGGTCATAGGAGATGCGGATGTTCTGCCGCCGTTTGCCGCTGCTCTTGTCCGGCGCTTCAATGTAGATCGCCTTCACAAGCTCCCGCAGCGCATACGGCGTAAGTTCGTCCAAATCCTCGTATTGGTGCGCCCTCTGGATGAACTGCTCCAGGTTCTCAATCTGTCGTTCCTGCGCTTCAATCTCCCGCTGCAAGGTCTGGATTTCCACTTTAAGCTGTGCCTGTTCGTCCTCATAAGTCCTGCTCATCATGAAAAACCGTTCATTGCTGATGCGCCCCGCCACATTGTCCTCGTAGATGCGGATAAACAGTTTGTCCAGTTCCGTTAGCCGTTTCTCCGCCTGGGCCAGTCGCTTTCGGTGTCCGCGGATCGCTTCCTCTCCAGACAATCGAAGCCTGCGTTCCATGACCTCCTGAAAGTGTTTCTCGTACCGCACCACATAGGGGATGACCGCTTTCATGTGCATCCAGACCATATCCTCCAGGATGACCGCCCGGATGAAGTGCGCCGAACAGCTTCCCGTGTTGCTGCGGTAGTTGGAGCAGACGAAGTGGTCTTGCCGCTTCTCAAAGTAGCTGGTGGTGCAGTACCGCATCTTCACCCCGCAATCGGCGCAGTAGACCATGCCGGAGAACAGGCTGCTCTTGCCCGTTTTCGTCCTGCGGTGGCGCTGCTGGCGAATCTCCTGCACCTTGTCAAATACTTCCTGCCCAACAATCGCCGGATGGGTATTGTAGAAAACCGCCCGCTTGTCAGGCGGCGTTTCCCGCTGCTTCCTGTCCCAGATGGAGTTGGTGTAGGCCTTGAAGTTGACCGTACAGCCTGTGTACTCCCGCCGTTTCAGTATGTGGACAACGGTGTTGGTATTCCAATGATAGGGATCATCGGTTTCCGGACTTGGGGTCTTGATGCCAATTTGCCGTTTATATGCAGTGGGATTCAGCACCCGTTCCTCCCGCAGAAGCCTTGCGATCTGCGTCGGACCCCGCCCTTCCATGCACAGCTTGAAGATTCGCTTCACCACCACAGCCGCCGCTTCGTCTACGATCCACTGGGTCTTATCCTTCGGGTCTTTGCGATACCCGAAGGAGACATGGACCGTCAGCGGAACGCCCCTCTCGCCCTTTGCCTTGTTCACCGCCCGGATTTTGCGGCTGGTATCCTTGGCAAAAAACTCGTTAAACCAGTTCTTGATGCCGGCGATGTCGCTGTCCGTGCTGTTGGGGTCGATGGTGTCAAGATCGTTGACGGCGATATACCGCACATTGTACTTCGAGAAGGTGAAGTTGATGTACAGTCCGGTCAGCGAGGAATTCCGTCCCAGTCTGGACAAATCTTTGGTGATGCAGACGGCCACCCGTCCCGCTTCGATCTCCGCGAGCATGGCCTGGAAACCGGGGCGGTCGTAGTTAGTGCCGCTGTATCCGTCGTCCACAAAAAAGGCCGGGTTGGAAAACTTTGAAACCGCCTGCTCAGTCTGCTCACGCTGCACATTTCGCGCAGCATGAGCAGGGCGAGTAGGCGATTTTTGCATCCACGCTCACAATTTGACAATTCGTTCCAAGCGCATGTGGCGTTCTACGGCGCAAAATGGTTCTGCGCTACATTGTGAAAACCCCTGTTCATTCCAACGCCCTTGTCATCATAGATGATGCCAAGGGCTTTCTGGTTATCTTTCAAGTGATGGACAAAGGCGGCTGTTGCCCTCGGTTTTTCCAGATTGTCACGGCACCAGCGCTCATAAGCCTTATAGAAGTCAATGGATTTGCACTTTGCCCCGGTCTTGATTTCAAAGTATCCCTCTGATTTCAAAAAAGCCAGAATGTTGTTCCCACGCTCCATCGCCTCCTTCAGATTTTCGGTCGTCCGCTCGCTGCTCGTGAATTGGTAATTGTTCGCGATCAGCCTGTTCAGGCCTTCCAGCGCCCACAGAAGGATCCCTTCCTTCTCCCTCCGCATCTTGTCGATCAGGAAAGGGTCGTTCACACGGCCGGCGGGCCGTTCCTTTGTTGTCAAAAGAAGCTGCCGGCGGTAAAAGCCGTTGGATTTGTCATAGAGCGCGTGAAGGCCGCCATTCCCAAAGCAGGTAAAGCGCACATACAGCGTTCCCTGCATGCTTTGCATCCCTTTGCGCTCGATGTCGATCTTGTCTTCCAGCGTCACCAGGGTTTTCAGGTTGTTGGTCTGGGGCAGAGCTTCTGTTTTCATGTCATCGTCCACCAGGAGCAGCTTATATTCCAGGTCTGCGCGGGCAAAGCGGTTTGTCTCCACTTTTTGCAGGCTTCCGGTGTACATGTTGTCGCCGAAGAGTTCCCGCAGCACCAGCCCGATCCTGGATTTCCCCTCGCCGCCCTTCCCGACCAGGAGTAGCATCTTCTGTGCCTTTGTGACCGGGATCAGGCAATAGCCGATATACTCCTGCAGCGCCGGTATATCGTCCGTGTAAAGCAATTCTTCCAGAAATCGCAGCCAACACGATGGTTTTGCCGCCTCCGGCTCATACGCTACGGGCAGACGGTTTATGCAGTATTCCTTATCGGGCGTAAACCCGCCGTCTAGGAAATACGTCCCATTCGCCACATGGATCCGATCCGTCTGAATCTCCGGCGGCTCTGCCGCGCAGGAGAGCTTGACGGCCTGGAGAAGTTGTTCCGTTTTCCGGGCGACGCCCGACTTCACATAGTCCCTGATGAGGGCAAAGATTTCTTTTTTCAAGATCGCCTCATCGCCGATCATGCCGTCAACTGTGAAAAGTTTGTTGTGAAAGCAGCGCATTGGATGCCGTGCCAGAAAACAATCGGCAAACAGCGGCTCGATCACCCGGCCTCTTTTGTCCAACCAGGCCAAAGGCTCCGGCTCTGTGCCTATGGCCTGATTCTCCGGCGTAGCCGCTTTGTCTGGATGCTTGATGCCGTTGCGCTCTCCGCTCAGGCGCATCGCTTCGTTGAAGTGTGACTGGGCTTTTTTGAGATAGGGAACTTTTGCAGCTTTCATGGTGAATTCCTCCTGTCCTTAGAGAATTTACAAACCCCTTCATTTATACAGTCAATCGGGGACACTTTTGGGGATGCAAAGACGCGATGTTTGGAAAATTTAACAGGCAGGAGGCTTAGAAACCACGACGGAATCTTCAACTTGCGAAAGTGGTTATAAGCTGGATATAACTGTATCCAGTTTATAACCACTTTCCCGTTTCGATATATCCACTTTGTAACCACCCTTCGCTTGGCGAAAAACAGGCTGTGGAAGGTTGTCTTTAGTAACACTATTGCGGAGGAAGATCGGGATGAGAAAAGCGCAGTTTCCGCAGAGCAAGATTCTGCCCGACAGCCAGAAATTGCCCCGCAATTCTGTCGCCGCGAATCCTGGTGGGGATTCCGCTCCTCACGCCCTCGGACGCCGCGCCCGTGACGCTTGCCGATTCGCTGCGCTCACAGCATGGCTTTGCCATGAAAGAGCAATGATCAAAATTTATGCCCGGTGTTTCTACTTTCGTATATAGTTCTGATTCCTGCTGGTGGGTTTATCCGGTATGCCCATAACGATGAGGTTGTTTTCAAGCGCCGGATCGAGGTAGAGTTTGCGGAAATTGGCCCTCGATTTAAGATTCAGCATATCCATCAGTTGCACGGCTGTATAGGGAACATCGTATTCCATGACCGACAGCAGCTTTTGCACCGTTCCCAGAAGATAGGCGTCCTTGACGGAAGCCTGCTGTATCGCCTGATCAAGCGTCTGATCGATCTTGTCCAGCATAAACTCGATGAAGGCATTGGCATTGCCCGCCGTATGGCAGGTGGCGATGGCGTTGTAATAACCCTCCTGAAACGCATGGATGCGGCTCTCCAGCGGCAGGTATTGGAAAATGGGGTTCCATTCCGAAAGAAGGGCGGTCTGCCACAGCCTCGCCATGCGCCCGTTTCCATCCGCAAAGGGATGGATGAACACAAACTCATAGTGGAAGACAGAGGACAAAATCAGCGGATGCACTTCGCCCCGCGCTTCCCGCATCCAGTCAAACAGCACCTCCATTTGCCCGGGCACGAGCTGTGGCGGCGGAGCCATGAAGATGCAGCAGTCGCCGTTGAAGACGCCCTCATTGTGACTGCGGAACTCGCCGGATTCCCGCTCGGTCAGATATGTCATCACGCCATGCAGCTTCTTCAGGTCGTTGAGATCGTACGGGTCAAAGTCCCCCAGCATCCCGTAAGCCTGATAGGCGTTTTTGACCTCCTGTATTTCTTTTTGCGGCCCAATGACGGTTTTTCCGCTGATAACGCTCCTCACCTCGTCCAGAGACAGGGAGTTTGCCTCAATCGCCAGAGATGAATGGATGGAACGGATGCGGTTGTTCCTGCGCAAATGCGGCTTGGCCTCAAGGGAATGATAATTGCTGATCCTGCCGGTTTTTTCCGCGATTTGCGCGACCATCGACAGCATCCGATTCGTGATCGAAAACGGCGGCACATAACGCTCCATGAAAACACCTCGCTTCCCCATCTATTATACGCGGAAATTTGAGGATTTACAAGAACTTGGGCGTTATCTTATATTGTTTCCTAGATGCCGTAAGGGATGCAGTCAAATCAACAAATTGCAGGCAACTGTGAGTCCACACCTTCATAAGCGCAAGATCACAATCCTATCAAGGCTCGCGCACCGTCTCCCCAGCTCTGCTGCCCGGATGTCCCTTCGACCAAGCGTGTCGCTGTAAAAATAGCAAAGAATACCACGCCATATCGTCGTCTGGTTTCTGCGTCCTCCCCCCTATGCGGTCACAGTCGCATTCTCTTTGACCTTGTTGATCGCTTCGATCAAGGCCTTCTGGCGCTTCGCATCGAAAAGACGGATGAAGCTGACAGGCTTGTCAAATGGCGGATTCCGCAGTTCAGCGGCTTCCATGTAGCCATTGTTCTCGACATGCTGAATCACCTTGCGGACGAAGGCGATTTGCTGTTGATTCAGCGATTGATCGTTAATGAACGCTGAGAACGCGCGCATGGCGGCATCGTGATCCAGTTTTGCGATCCTGCGGATCAGCAAACCAAAGGGAGTCTCGCCATATTCACGCGCATAGTCCTCCGGGCTTCCCAGTTCTTCCGTCAAAACGCGCTCCAATTCAGAGTAGTCGTATGCCGTGAGCGGTATATTGTGGGTGAGCTTGTGAATCGCCAGGGAATCCCCGTGTTCAGCGACGTAACGGTTGACTTTCAACCGATAATCGACAAAATCATAGGCAGCCTCCAGCTCGACGCCTTCCTTTACGTCGACAATGGGGTCTGCAAGGTTGGTATAGATGACCTTTTGCTGCTCGTTGTCGGCGAGGAATTTTATCAGATCACGCAACGCTGTCCGCACCTGTTCAAAGCGCAGCGGGTCACTTGACATCCAGTATTCGTCGGTCAGGAGCGACTCGATAAGCTCCATCTGCGCCTGCACTTGGGGAATGCTGGATTTCTTGCGCAACAGCGCCGCGATGGCCTGAAGCTGTTGCCTCGCCTTTTTGAAGGAAGGCAGCCCGTCCATCTGTGCGATGATCAAACCATACATGAAATTGTCGAATGACTTCGCCTGTTCATCGGGATCATCCATGAACACCAATGGCGCGATATTTTCCCACAATTCGCCTTTTTCCAACTCTCCCAGGCATTTGAATGCCTCGGGCGACCGATATTTTTCGACATACTGCCGCTTCAGTCGGACGGAAACGAGCTCGGGATTCAGCCGGTCTATCTGCTCGCGGCAGGAGGACACGATGGAATCCCGCCACGCCTGATAGCGCTCACCGGCAAAGGCGGCGTCCTGAAGCGCCATGACGATCTGCGTCTTCTTTTTGAATATCTTTGCGGCGATGGAATTGGTATCGCGGCCCTCGAATCCGTTCTTGTGTGTGCGGAAGAACTCAAAATTCCCGCAGTAGTCGAAAATAAAGAATCGACGCTTGTCCGTATACGCGCCATCAATGCTGTCCACGCATTCCATTCCCTGGCAACGTCGCGTGCCGCGTCCAATCATTTGCCAGAACTTGGTCTTGGAGCGCACCTGTTTGAAGAAGACCAGATTGCCAACATGCGGGACGTCGATGCCCGTGTCCATCATATCGACCGATACGACGATATGCGGCTCCTTTTCATCCTCCAAACGGTACTGCGCGGGCGGCACCGGCTGCTTGAAATCGTCGATTACCGTTTGCGCGTAACTGTCGTCGCAGATGACGCGCTGGGCAAAGGAACCCTTATACTGCGGATACAGGGCGTTGAAGCGCTGCAATATGTATTCGGTATGCCGCTTGTTCTGCGCAAAGATGATGGTCTTGGCGATGCGGTCGCCTCCGCCGACTTTCATGCCTCTGGTCATCAGATCCTGCAGGACCGTGTCCACGGTCTGCTGATTGAAGACGAATTTGTTCAGTTTGTTCGAAGGGATGAACGAGGGCACGGAGGCGTCATCCTCCGCGAAATCGCTTTCATAGCGCTCCTTATCCGCCTCAGAGAGATCGTCGTATGAAATGCCCTTGTCTGCTTCGAACTTTGTCGTGACCTCGATGTTGTAATAGGGCACCAGCACATGATCGGTGTGGACGGCCGTTTCGTAGTCGTAGGCATAGGTCGGCACGCCGTGCTCCACTTCAAAGAAGTCATAGGTATTCCGATCCACGTCTGTCTTCGGCGTAGCGGTGAGGCCTACGAGTATGGCGTCGAAATACTCGAAGATCGCCCGGTATTTTTTGAAAATGCTGCGATGGCTCTCGTCGATGATGATCAGGTCAAAGTGGGCGGGCGTAAACAGACGCCGGCCATCCTTTGTCTTGGCGCTGTCAATGGCATTGAGCATCGTCGGATAGGTCGAGAATACGATGCGCGCCGTGCGGTCGTCCTTGCTTGTGAGCAGGTTGCACAGGGACATATCCGGCAGATAATTCTTGAAGTCATCCTTCGCCTGCTTTACCAGCGCTGTGCGGTCGGCAAGGAAGAGGACGTTCGTGATATATCCGCCGCGGCTCAGAACGTCCACGAGGCTGGAAGCCGTGCGCGTCTTGCCCGTGCCGGTCGCCATGACCAGCAGGTTCTTGCGGAAGCCTTTCGTTATATTGTCGCATACGGCACGGATAGCCTCTTTTTGGTAATAGCGATCCGTTATCCGGTCGTTGATGGCAATGGTATCCAGATCCTTGCGCTCATCACGCCGGATCATCAGCTTTTGCAGCGTATCCTTGCTGAATATGCCGCTGACCCTGCGCTGCGGCGAGGTCTTGTCGTCCCAGAAATACGTTTCAAAGCCATTGGTGGTGAACATCATCGGACGACGGCCAAACTTCCGTTCCAGACAATCCGCATACAGCATGGCCTGTTTGCGCCCCTTGTTCGGGTCGGCGCTGGTGCGCTTTGCCTCGATCACCGCCAGCGGCAATCCGTCCTTTCCAAACAGGACGTAGTCCACGTAGCCCTTCTGACCCGGTATACCGGCCATGTCCTCGACTTCATATTCTTCCCACACGTCCGCCTGCGGGCCGGAGAACTGCCAGCCCAATTCTTTCAGGTCGACGTCGATATAGATCTTGCGGGTCTGGAATTCAGAGATGTCGTCCGGCGTAAAGGCGCGGCTTTGCTGATGTTGCGCCTTTTCCGCGGTATATTGAGCCGACATCTGCTCGATCTGCTTTTGCAGGCGTTCGATCTCGCTGTCTTTTTCAAAGAGCAGGCTTTGCTGTTCCCTGATTTTCTGCCGGTCGAGCTCCACTTGCTGCTTCGGTACGGCATTTTCATCAAAGGAACGCTCCTGATACTCCGAGCCATAGCAATAATCGACCCACTCGATAAAATCAAACAGGCTTCGCAAAGACAAAAGCGCGTCGTTGGGCTGCACCGCGCGCTCTGTATGCACCGCCAGATTTCCCAACTTGATGATGAACGGGAGTTTTCCCCAGGTCTGGCTGTCCACGGCAAAGCGGAAAGAGGGTTCGTGGATCAGGGACTGCAGGTTGTCACGATAGGGCATTTCCATGGAGGCGTCGGCGGCATACACCCACTTGACCGCCAATTCCAGCGCCTTGCGGCAGCCAACGGCGCACATGGCGGGCGCTGTCGCAAAGACCTTTTCCGCCTCGATCGCCGCGGCGGCAAAGAGGGCGTATTCAGCGCGGTCCTTCAGGAATTCAAAGTTGCTCATCCGTCCATCACCCCGTACACATCTTCCATTATACATTTTAACGCAAAATTCGCCACTTTTCCAGCTCTCCGGCAAGAAAATTTCGATTTGTCGACCTGGGCGACGAAGGCGGCGAACAAATTCTGCTTGTCAATTGGGGGCACCATAATCCTTAGCGAATTTATAGAATCAAAATTAAGTCCGGCCTTTACTGAGCTTTGATTCTTCGTTTCAAACTGTTCTTTTCCCGCAGGGCTTTCCATAAAATGGGCAACATATAACGGATGAAGCATGGTCTGGTTTAGGCGAATGCAAGTAAGATGTTGATTTATATATGCACCATGTTCCGCTATTTCTTTTGTAACGACACCTGTACGTCCTAAATCTGCTGTAATGCTAATCAGCAAATCACCTTCCTGCACTTTGGTACGCCTTGCCTCTGCATTATTTGGAGCATTAACCGATTGCATATTGTTGACAGAAATACGGCAATCCTTGACATTCTTGATCGTGACAAACCATTCGGTCCCATTATCCGTACAATACTGTGCCCATCCGCGAGATCCAGAGGTAAGAAAATCAATATACTCTGAAAGTGGACAAACTGGATAATCGTTCGGATTTAATTTAGGATCCCCAAACATCTCCACAAATCGGGACTTGACAAGCTGGTCAAAAAAAGACACTTGCTTTTGAAAACCCTGTTCAAGGCCTTGAATGTGCTCGAATTCAGTGGCAATTCTCTTTTGTTCAGGGATACCAGGAAGAGGGATTTCAATGTTTTCAACGATAGTTTTTGAAATTTCTTTAAAGGTCGCCCCTCGCCCTAAAGAATTCAAGTATTCCGTTTTGCAAGAGAGAAAGAAATAGAGATATTTATTGTTGACACGCGAAGAGCAGATTAGGTTTTTGAACCCTTGATTGCAATACATTTCACGTCCAGCGATTGCAGTCTTTCCAATGGGTGCACGGGATGAAAGAATCACAGTACCAGCGGGGAACGGCTTAAGGCTTGTTTCCTGCACCGCCTTCTGTGTAATATGCCGAACGGAATCGTTGATTATATAGCTATCTTCTGTCAACTCAGCAGGCGTAATCCACACTACATCGCCGTCCCAATAATCGGAAATGCCGCTTTTCGGAGTTGAGCCAGAGACCACTGTACATATATCTCCAAGCCGTACAAGTGAATGCTTCATGCTGCCACCTCCATCTGCTCGGAAAATCGGGATTTGAAATCAAGCAATATATTTTCTATGCGCAATCTTGACATTGGCCTGATTCACCATCGCATACTGCATGGTCGTGTCGATTTTTGCGTGTCCAAGAAGCTGCTGCACCTGCTCGATGGGCATGCCCTTATCTATGGCTTTGGTGGCGAGCGTACGGCGGAATTTGTGGGGATGCACCTTGGGGATATTGAGACGCCGGCCCAGATTGCGCATCCGTATCTCTACACCGCTGACCTTCAGGCGATTATGCGGGCTTTGAAGCGAGACGAACAGCGCGGGGTTATCATCAGACCGGCTCAAGAGATAATTCTGCAAGTGTATTTTTGTTCGGGCGTCGAAATAGACCGGGCGTTCCTTGCTTCCCTTGCCCAGCACAACGCATTCGCGTCCTTCGAAGTCGATGTCGGCACGATTGAGGCGCACCAATTCGCCCACACGCATTCCTGTCGAGGCCAGCATATCTATGATCGCCAGATCGCGCAGGTTTCCGCATTCGTCACGCATCAGTTCCAACATCTCGTCGCTGTATGTCTCCTTGACGGTTTGGGTGGTTTTCACCTTGTGTATGCGGCGAACAGGGCTTTTGAGGATGTAGTTTTCATCTTCCAGCCATGCAAAAAAGCTGGAGAGTATTCGCCGGATGTTGTCGATCGTCACTTTGCCGGCACGGCTGTTCTGCTGATATTCTGATAGATAGGCGCGAAGATCGTCTGTGGTGATATGACTACAGGATTTACCGATCTGTTGCAACATTTTCCGTATCGTACAGGAGTAGTAGATGAGCGTTTTCTCAGAGCAGCCCTCTATGCGCTTGGCCGCGATGAAAGCGTCGAGCAGCGTGTCATCGGAAATGGAGTCTATGGGGAATGGAGACGCGTATTCTTCAATCCGAAACCTGGCAAGGAACGTTTCGAGTGTTTTTTCCAGTGCCTGCAACTGGAAATTGTCGAGGATCGGGGCCATTGCCTGCATGACATCCGTAATCAAAAGCTGTATCATAGAGCTGCCTCCCGCGTTTTTTCTCTATGATACAGCTTTTACGTCATAAGGGCATTAACCAAAGTACTGTTGCATCAGCGATTTTTTCAGAATTTCCAGCTGGTCAATGGCCTTTTGTATTTCAACTTTCGATTTGTCGACCTGGGCGACGAAGGCGGCGAACTGCTCTTGTAACTCTACCGGGGGCAAGATAATTTTAAGGCTGAGCAATCGTTCTTTTGAAATGTTGGACATTGACTTTGCAGAGCCGGTAGCTATAGACTGTATGCAATCTCTAAAGAGATCGTGATTGATTAGTTTCCAAAGAAACACCTTATTGCACCTATTGGTCGTATTCAATCGGAAAATAAGGTCAGGCATCATCAACCTGCTGGGCGTGTCATAGACATATGCGCACATGCCAACCAATTCTGGCGTATTCTTCCGCGTAAATAGCAAATCGCCAGCTCGAACAGCGGCATCTTCAACAAACAGGTTCTCATCAAGCATTGCCTTATTTTCTTCTGGACGATAGAAACCATATGTAGCTGCACTAAGTTTAAGCACGGCAGGCCAGTTACCTTGCCGAGCAAAAGCATCGCACACAGGGCTCCTTCCACTATCAATGTTTTCTAAGCAAGTAGAAAGTTGGACTTTCTCCCAGCCCATTTCGTTTGTCATTGGATCCCCAAACATCTCCACAAATCGGGATTTTACCAGTGTATCAAAACTATTTGCCTGCTGATGGCATTGGGAGATAAGCGCATCCAGTTTATCGAGCGTTCTAGCAATCTTGCGCTGCTTCTCCAGGGGCACAACATGTATGGGAAGCTCTTTTAGATCAGAGAACTTCAAGCTATCCCTGACGCTCCCCGCAGCATGCGCCCTGATAAACGTCATCCCCACGTCGCTCTTAAGATAATGTAAGAGATATTGGCGGTCCAGCTTGTCGCTTACCTTAAAAACGACATACAGCGGACTGACGATCACGCGCTCAGCGCTGTTTTGCCAAGCAATCGAACCGACGTTGATCCTGGAAGGGTTGTATGCAAAGTAACCACGAGGCACGATTTTATAGGTAGTTTTATCCTTGCTGGCTACATCCTTATTGAAATACCCACTGCAGAAACCCCGATCATTTGTAACGCTGTATACAGGAATGCTCTCGTCAAGATGGTTCTTTACGCTAAATTCCGAGATATAGTCCCCTAGCCTCGTCATTTCAGCATCCCCTCCAATTCCTCCAGCCCGGCCGCGATCTCCTTTTCCAACTTCCGCAGTTCTGCCAGTATCTCGCTTGTCGGCGGATACTCCACCGGCACATACTCCGTCTGCTTGTACTTATTAATGGAGAGGTCGTAACCATTGTCCACGATCTCCTGTTTGGACACCAGAAAGCTCTGCTCGGTGCGCTTACGCTCCGCTTCCCGGGCAAGATTGTGGAAACGTTCGATGATGTCGGGAATATCGTTCTCCGCGATTTCGCTGCGCTTGTCGTCCAGGCTGAAGCCATCCGCCTTCATATCGTAAAACCACACCTGGTCGGTGCCGCCTGCGCCCGTCCTGGTGAACACCAACACGGCGGTAGACACGCCCGCATAGGGCTTGAACACGCCGCTCGGCATGGAGATGACCGCCCGGAGCTGATTGTTTTCGATGATCTCCCTGCGGATGGATTGATGCGCCTTCGAACTGCCAAACAGCACGCCATCCGGCACGATGCAGGCGCAGCGCCCGCCCTTTTTCAACATCCGCAAGAACAGGGCGAGAAACAGAAGCTCTGTCTTCTTGGTGTTGGTGACGTTTTTGAGGTTGTCATGGATGCTCTCGGCGTCGATCGTCCCCTTGAAGGGGGGATTTGCCAGAATGACGTCGTATTTGCCGGAGATGTCGTTTTGCTTGGAAACGCTGTCCTTATACTCGATCTTCGGATGCGTGATGGAGTGCAGCATCAGGTTCATCGCAGAGATGCGCAGCATGGTGCGGTCGGTGTCAAAGCCGGTGAACGATTCGCCCGCAAAGCGTTCCCACTGCTGGCTGGTCATCGTATCCTCAAAATGGCGGCGGATAAACTCGCTGGCGGAGACGAGGAAACCGGCCGTGCCACAGGCGGGATCGCAGATCAGGTCGTCCGGCGTCGGCGCGATCAGCTCGACCATCATCTCGCGGATGTGCTTGGGCGTGCGGAACTGGCCGTTTTGTCCGGCGGTGGAGAGCTTTCCCAGCATGTATTCATACAGGTCGCCCTGCATATCCAGGCCGGTGAGATCATGCTGGTACAGATCCTCCAAACCAGTCACGATCTTCTGCAAAACCTGCGGGGTCGGGATGAGGAACATGGCGTCCTCCATATAGCGGGAGAAAGCCGTCATATCTTCCGAAAGCTCGCCGCCGTTACCGGCGTTATCCAATATCTTTCCATCCGCGCCGATCTCCGGCAGCTTTCCGCCTTTCATTTTTTTGATGGCGGGAAAGACAAAATTGGCGATGATATTGAAAATGTCCTGAGGATGCCGGTCTTTGAAATGGCTCCATCGCATCGACTGGCCGATTTCGGTTTGGGGGAATATCTTTTCCAGAGATTCGCCGGTGGCGTTTTCAAACTGCTCCGTCTCAAGCTCTTTTTCATCCAACGAACGGATGAAGATGAGGTAAGTGAGCTGCTCGATGACCGTCAACGGGTTGGTGATGCCGCCCGCCCAAATATCCGTCCATATTTTATCGATCTTGTTTTTGATTGCGCCTGTGATCATGATATTCCTCCGTATGCCAGCCAAATCGGTCGTAGAACGCAAATCGACCTTTTCATTATAAGGCAGAATGACGTTTTCAAAAAGTATAAGCCGGTAAATTCGCAGGGGCTCAAATACAGAAAACACTGCGTTTGTATGTTTTCCTTGAAACCGCTGTTCTTTCCCCAATGGCGGTTCAACTCAACACCTTCCGTCGGAAAACTGAAAGGGTCGCAGTTGGTTCCGTCAACCAGGATTCCGCCGCGGGACACAAGCCTTCCTTTATTGTCCAATATGGGCTTGCCTGCGTCGCGTTCATGCTGAAAAGAGCAGCTACCGCCGCGTCTGCCCATCGCCGCTGTTTTTTACGGCTATATGCTTCAGGGTGGCTGCGAAACGCACCTCCCAGCTTTTCAATGTCAACCTTTATCGCATAGAGATCGGCGTATGCCCTCATGGTTTCCCTGTACATCTGTTGTGACAACACGCCGCCCGCGTTGAAATGATGGGCGATCTGGTTCAGATTAGCGCCTGATTACGGGAACCTCAACGACGATCTCTTCCTTGATCGTGATCTTCTTGTGCGTCAATACTCTTCGGATATACTCTGAAATGGACAGGCCGGCAGCCATAGCTGCTTCTTCAACCTTTGAAAAGCTCTCCTTGTCCAATCGAACGCCGACAAAACGATCCTTGGCAACGACTGGCTTTTTATGGTCGTTCCTGTTTTTGCTCATGATACCTCCAAATTCCTTTCAAACGCAGGTGTTACCTCATGGCAAAGCCATGCTGTGAGCGCAGCGAGCCAGTAAGCGCCAAGGGCGTGGTTCCGAGGGCGTGGGGAGCGGATTCCACACCAAGATCGGCTGGAAACGAGCATCCAGCAGGATGTTTGTTTAACAGGGAGAATCTTGCCCTCCGGGAAAACAACAGTCCTTCGTCCTGTGTTTCCCCTGCGGCGGTCGCCGTGGCCAATTGCTTTATATGATTCGTTTGCGCAGAATGAGGGGGTGGTTACAAAGTGGATATATTGAAAATAAAGGCGGTTATAAATTGGATACAATTATATCCAATTTATAACCACCGCTATGGGTTGATGATTTCTTCGTTGCTTTCATCGGAAGGACAGACCCCACGACGATGGCGATGGTTCTTTTGACATCGCCGTCGCTGTCTGAATCATCGCCACTGTTGTCACGCTTACTGCAATAACTTTTGCGCCAAACAGTCCTATAAGTAAAGAAATAACAGGCATTGGATTTTACACCGAATACCCGTTATCTCGCTTGCCAATCCTGCCTGACAGATGCAATGGTAAAAAATCTTTGAATTACTTTCTTACGAGCACCCGTCTTCGCAGCCAGGGGATTTTTTATGCCCGATAAACACAAAAACCACGGCGCGATTGCGCCGTGGTAAATAAGGAAGATGGATTAGAAGATGTAATCCGCGTTCAGGGCAGGGCGGTTCTTCATTTCCTCGCGCTTTGCGGAGTGCACTTCGCTTTCGTAACCCATGACCGCGTAGGAAGCAATTTTGGATTCTTCCACGCCGGGCTGGTTAAAGGCGTCGATGTTGAGCAGCGCGCCGGAGTAGGCGGTCACCAGCTCGAGGAAGTAGAGAAGCTGGCCGATGGTTTCCTCGGTGACGGCAGGCAGGGTGATGGTCTGGCTGATATGGCCGGAGCGGTAGAGCGCGTACTCAGTGCCCTGGCGCTCAGCTTCGATGAGCTGATTGTGCGACTTGCCGCCCAGGAAAGCGATGGTAGGAATATCGTCGCAGCCGTGGGGGATGGGCGTTTCGGCGCGGAAGGATTCCACCTTCAGGAAGGTGATAACCTTGTCAAACGGCCCCTCGGTGTAAAGCTGAAGCTGCGAATGCTGGTCGGTCACGCCCAGCGCCTTCACGGGCGTCTGGCCGGTATGGCAGGGCTTGCCGTCCAAGGTGACATTTTTGCCAAGACTCTCGGCCCAGAGCTGAGCGTACCAGTCGCTCATGAGCTTGAGGGAATCGGCATAGGGGAGCATGACAGACATATTCATGCCCTTGCGCATAGCCGCAACCATCAGCCCGGCTTCGAACAGGGCCGGGTTTTTCCAGGGATCATCGCTGGCGCAACGCTCGTCCATGGCCTTGGCGCCAGCCACCAGCGCGCGGATATCAATGCCGGTAACGGCGGCGGCGATCAGGCCCACCGGGCTGAGTTCGGAAAAACGCCCGCCCACGCCGTCAGGGATATAGAAGGTTTCGTAGCCTTCGCGCTGGGCAATCTTGATCAGGAAGCCCTTTTCCTTGGAAGTGGTGACGATGATATGGCGGCGGTAATCGTCGCCCACGGCCTTTTTGAGCAGATCAAGCACGATTAGATACTGGCTCATGGTTTCGGCCGTGCCGCCGGATTTGGTGATGACGTTGAAGCAGGTGGTCTTCAGGTCAATCACATCCAGAAGCGCCGCCATGCGCTCGGGGTCAATGTTGTCCTCGATATACAGGCGCGGGCCGCCGCGCTTTTCCTTGGGCAGCTCGTTATAATGCAGATGCTTCAAAGCCTGATGTACGGCTGCCGGGCCCAGCGCGGAGCCGCCAATACCCAGTACGACGAAAGCATCGAACTCATCGCGCACGCGCGCGGCGGTTTTTTCGATGGCGGCGATCACGTCATCCTGCTCATAGGGAAGCAGCATCCAGCCCTGCATGCCCTTGCCGCGGTTTTTTTCTACCATAGCGTGCGCGTTGCGCATCTCGCCGGTCAGATTCTCGATTTCCGCACGGGTAATGCCGTGTTCGCCGGTGTATTCGGCCATCATCGGATTAAAATCGAAGCGAATGGTTTGCATACCGTCTCCTCCGTTTACAAGGTGATATTATTATTATAAAGTATGGCTGTAAAGATTGCAACAGCCCGCGGCCCAAGCGGCAAACTTTCATGGCAAATTTTTGTAAAGGGTATTGCATTTGTACGCCGGACGTGCTATAATACCACTTGTTCCGCACGTGGCGGATAGAAAGTTTCATATTTGCTTGGAGGAGTCGCCTAGCTTGGTCGAGGGCGCGCGACTGGAAATCGCGTAACGGTCAAAAGCCGTTCGAGGGTTCGAATCCCTCCTCCTCCGCCATGGTGGTCATTGTTGATTGACCGCCTTCTGCCTAAAGCCTACGATGTTGCAGCATCGTGGGCTTTTTCGGTTTCAGAAAACAGCTTTTCAATGGCCATGCGGATGACCTCGCCCTTGGTTTTGCCCAACTGCTGGGAAAGCGTTTTGAGCTTTTCCGCCTGTTCCGGGCTGATTTTTACGGTGGTCATGACGCTATATGTTCGCAAAGTATCACCTCCTGACAGTAAGAATAACACAGGGTAATACCTTTGTCAATGAAAAACCACACATAATCGCAGCCAAACGCGCCAATTTCCGGCCGGTCCGCAACAGGAAGTACAGACTTCCAGCATTTGCGCCCCGATTTTTTTCACTTTTTTGAATACAGCTTGTATAAAGAACGTATGTTCTGTATAATGGAAGTACGTCCGGAAAGCGGCAGACGGGCTTGTGGGGCGGGCTTTCACCTACTTTCCCCGCCCTATTTCCAACGGTGCAGGAGGTGGCGGACGTGACGCGCAAACGGCAGAAATTCATTGACGCGCTGGCCGACGGGAAGCCGCTTTTGCGGCAATGGCGGCAGCACTTCCGCTGCTTCGCACATCGCCAACGATCTATCCTGCCACACGCGCAACTGGAATCGGGAAGGCTATCGCTGTATATGTCTGAATGACAGCACAGCAGTCCTCACTTCCCTGACCAACGACTACGGCTTTGAATGCGTGTACTCCCGTCCGTTGGAGACGCTGGGTAAGCCGGGCGATATCCTTTGGGCGTACAGCACCAGCGGCAATTCCGGCAATGTGGTGCGCGCGGTGGAAGCCGCCCGCAAAAAGGGCATAAAGACAGTTGCCTTTACCGGCCGCGGCGGCGGCAAGCTCAAGGACATGTGCGACATCTGGGTTGGCGTCAACAATGACGATGTTACCCGTGTAGAAGAGTTGCACCTGATCTACAGCCATGGCATCGCCCTCGGCGTCAAAGCGGCCGTCTCGCCGATGCAGTGAGGGGCTTATGGATCTTGTGCTGATCGCCGGCCTGCCGGCCACGGGAAAGTCGAGGTTTGCTGCGATTGCGCTCTTCCACGCCTGCTGCCGAAGAGAATCCTTTTCTGATTTTCAGCGCATCGCGAATGTGCCCCTGATTGTGGTCAGAGGTATTTTCAAAAACGTTAATCAGCTCGACACAAAGGGCACTACGATTATCCTGATTGAGCAAAATGCGAAATTGGTGCGTAAAGCGGCTGGTGACGGCGGCTTCAACGTTTGCAAACCGATATGACACACCGGTGTTGGATCACAAGGATGTTCGAAAAAACGGGTGTTTTGAAATCTGGCCTAAAAACAAGGCATGCCTGAAAGCCGCATGCGTATGGGAAACGACAACTAAAGAACAATAGCTTCTGGAGAAAGGGCTGCGATGGAAGTTTTCCATCACAGCCCTCATACTTATTACCGCATGCGTTTTTTTAATCCTTCCGCACCTGTCCGCTTTATTCCACGCGCAGGTCGATCAGGTATTTGACGGCCCGTCGCTCGCGCAGGTTGGCGTAGGCATTGGCAAGATCCTCCAAGGGAACAGGCGTTTCCATGTCGTAATACAGGGAGGCGTCCAGCGCGCCTTCGCGGATGCGGCGCACAACTTCGTCGTGCGTTTCCGGTTCATCATAACCGTCACAGTAGACCCGGAAGCTGTGCGTGGCCAGAAAGGGATTGACGCCGTATTCGCGGCGCGCGTGCCAGCCATACACGCCCAGGCAGGCGTCGTGCCGGAAGAGGGGAAGGGCGAGGTTGGCGTTTTGCGGGTAACCGATGGCGTCGATCATGCGGTCGATGCCATCTGGGAAAAGGGCGCGCAATTGCGCTGCGACGTCATCGGCGTGATAATCAATGTAGGCTTGCGCCCCGGCGCGGCGGAAGAGCGCCTCGCGCGTGGGGCTGCCGAGCGATACCACGCGCGCGCCCGCGTAGGCGCAATGGCTGACAAACGCCAGCGCGTTCGCGCCGGAACCGGCCACCAACACCTGCATGCCCTTTTCCACGCC
Organism: Candidatus Pullichristensenella stercorigallinarum; assembly: GCA_018712945.1. Taxonomy (GTDB): domain Bacteria; phylum Bacillota; class Clostridia; order Christensenellales; family Aristaeellaceae; genus Pullichristensenella; species Pullichristensenella stercorigallinarum. Next base: position 18,445 of record DVFZ01000035.1, read on the forward strand.
AAAGCGTTGCGTGTAGCTGAGCGTTTCCCGCCAGGTGATAATCATCGGCGCGACGCGCTCGGAAATATCGCTGGGAACGACTTTGTTGACACGCGATTTGCTGTAAAGCGCTTTCTCCAAACCGTCGCGCTGCATGGCCTGCCAGTCTTTGGTCACGCCATACTGGGCAAAGCCGCCCCAGATGGCGGAAATTTCCTCCGTCTCCGGCGCGCCGACGCGGGTGACGAGGTCGCCCACGGCAAAGGAGGTTGCCTTTTCACCCACGGCAATCACCCGGCCGACGCTCTCGTGCCCGAGGATGCCCGGGTAACGCAGGGGACGCGGATGGCCGTGGTCGATGACGCGCTGGTCTGTGCCCGCGCAGGTGGCGCCGAAGCGCATGGCGACCAGCGCCTCGTAGGGGCCGAAATCGGGGATAGGCACGGAGCGCACCTCCAGCGTGCGCTCGGGGGTGACAACGGCGGCCAACATGGTATCCTTCATGGGCATCCCTCCTGAGACAGAAAGTTGAAGCTACGATTCCGCGGCGCTTTGAAGCGCAGACAGGAATTCCAGCCGACGCTCCCGATCCGAGTCCCAGTCCGCGCGCGTGATGGCATCCATGCGAATATGGGCGACGCCGTTGTCCGCGCCGTCGTCGCTCAACTGGCGAATATGGAGGATGCCTCCCTCCGCGCGGACAACGTATCCCTGCATGTCAAACACGCCGCTTTCGTGCAGCTCTATGGAAACGCAGGCGCGCTCCTTCAGCACATGGCGCGCCATCGCCTCCAGCATGGAGCCGTCTCCCGCTTCCAGCGGGGAGCTGTGCTCAAACCGGCGCGCAAGCAGGGCGAGCCGGGAAAGGTAGGCGGTGTCTTCTTCGACGGCATAAACTTGCTCGATGGGCTTGAGCGTCCAGCCATCGTCGCGCCCGTCCGCATCGAGGCATTGCAGCAGCGCATGCCGCTCGTCAACGCCGATCACCCTTCCCACGCAGAAGCTCGACGGATCGTCCGGATGGTCATAGACGCACACATATCCCTTTTGTTTCGCGCTTTCAAGGACAGATTTCATGGCGTTTCCTCCCTTGAGGCCGGCTTACGGATTCCGCTTGCAGGAAAGCGTCTCCACCTCGAGGCGCAGCACGGTTACGGACGCCGCCTGCGCCTCGCTTACGGACATTTCCCGGCCCGTCTGATGGCGGAGAATGCTCTCCAGCGCGCGCGACTTTTCCGCAGCGCTTTCGACAAACGTCACCCGCCCGGTGCCGACGACGCTTTCATAACAGTAGCTGTACGCGCAGGGCGAATCGCCCTCCTTGAGCGCGTGCGAGCCGTCCATCTCAAAGCCCGCGAAGGGATTGGCGCGCAAGAGTTCGACCTTGCGCCCTTCTTTGGCGCAGTGCAGGTAAAACACGGGCGAACCGCCCTCCAGGACGCAACCGAAGTTCATCGGCACGATGTAGGGCGCGCCGGGCGCGTTCAGCCCCAGGCGCAGCACCTTGCAGCGGTTGATGACGCCGCAGATTTGTTCCATGTCCGTTACCTGGCGTTCCTTTCTGCGCATGTTGGCGCCTCCTTTTTCACTGTGACTCCCGGACGGCGCGCAGCAACGCCGTCCATGCGGACAGGCGCTTGCCGTCGCAAAAGGCGATGCCGGCGTTTTCATATGTCTGCGCGTCGCGGAACAGCAGCGTTTCCTGGCCGGAATACGCGCCGTTTTCCGAGGCGTAATGGGAAAAAATGGCGGCCCCCGCAATTTCAAACGCGCCCCGCAAAACGCCCAGCGCGGGGTTCAGGCTCGTCCATGCCAGCACGTCCGGCCTGTCGCCCGCCGCAATTTCGTAGTCGTTGCAAAAGCGCTGCGGTTCCCCGGCGCAGACCTCCAGAAAGCCGTTTAGCCGCCAGGTTTGCGCGCTTTTCGTCACCCGCGTTTCCCCGCGCAATGGGAAACAGTTCCCCGCCGCGTCGAAATAGTTTCCCGTCGCCAGCCAGCGTCCGCTTTCCAGCAGATAGGTGTGCCGCGCCACGGCGGGCGGTTTCTCCATGACAAAATTGACCAGCGGCACGCCCTTGCGCCACACGGTCTGCGCCCGCAAAAGCCGGTAGCCGCGCCGGGAAAAGAAGGGCTGCGCCGTGATGGAGGCGTGCACGGAGACGGCGCGACCCTGGACATGCGCCTCAAGTCGGTCGCATAAGGCCGTGGCCACGCCGCGACGCTGAAAGTCCTTATGGACGTACAGCCGGTCGAGATAGCCGGTTTCGTCGATGTCGCCAAAGCCAGCGATTGCGCCGCCCTCCAGCGCTACCAGCGTAAAATGCTCCTCTAGAGAGCGCGCCCAGGCCGCGCGGTCGGGATGGCCGTCCGCCCAGGCGTTTACCTGATTAAGCGTATAGTCGCCCAGGTTGACGCTATGTATGGTATCGTAAAACAGCTTGAGCAGCGTGTCCAGGTCGCCGGGTTCGTAGGCGCGTATTTCCATGGTGTCCTCCGGTTTTTGATGCTTTCACAGGATTGTTTGGCCGCAAGCCATAAAATAGCGTTCCGCACCTGGCTCCGACCCGGCAAACGGGACGGCTCCTTCATCAGACCGCCAAGAGGGATTTCCCGTTTCCATTTCTGCCGCGGCTTCGTAATCTTATCAAGGGCTGCGAGACCGTCTTGCAGGCTGGCATTTCACGGAAGGGTGGGGAAAACGGCTGTGTTGCTTATGACACAGGCGTATTCTCTTCATCGGCCGTGAAGCTATCTCGCAGCGCGAAATAACTGATTACAGGGCTTATTTCAACTGTTTGAGGATTCAAATTCAATTCATACAGTTGCTCTATGGTTTCGTAATACAATTTATCTGCTCCGAATTCATCCGGTGCAGTCCATGTAAATTTATATGTCATTACCCCATAATATTTCGGATTCAGCGTGTAGTCTCCTGTCCTTATGAAATTTGTTATATTCTCAGGCATTCCTTCCAGAGCCTGCGAAGAAATGTCTAATACCAACTGTCTCTCTTCTGCAATCTCTTCAGCGGAGATGCTGCATCTGCCTTGCGAGCATTCGACTTCTGCCTCCTCTGATATATCAGGGCATGCCTTTCGGATGACTGAAATAAAGAATTCGGCGTTTTCTGCAACATAATTATCTGCTATTTCCCATAAATGCTTTAAAAGCATGCTTCCTTCAGAATCTCCATTGCTCTGGCTGGTTAAAACAACGGTTTCGCAAGAAAAAGGCGTTGCCCCTCCATCTATGGAAGTTTTACAGTTGCGCTCGGCAAACCCGCTGACGCAGATCAACAGGCTGATTATGACAAGGGCAACTTTCTTCATACTGGCCGCTCCAAACAGAATTCTTGCCCAAGAGCCGTTGAACCGATTGACAACACGCGACAATATTTTTCGGGATGTGGTGAAATCTCAACGGACGAGGCAAGCCGCTCCGCGCTGGAGAAAGATACGGGGCAGATGGCGGACTCATACATGGCGCATGAAGAAGGTAAACATCGCCCGCGGCCCAGCCTCCGGGTAGCTCAAGAGCAGCTCCCACTGCCCGTCCGGGAAGCTCTCGCTGGCGGGGACGGGACGGGTTTCCGCCGTGGGCTTGCCCTCCCAGGAGAGCAGCAGCGGCCCCAGGCGCGCGCCGCCGCCGAAGAATTCCGGCGAAAAGGGGGAGCGGAAGGCATAGCGCAGCTCCCGAGGCGCGGCAAGATCGAATACGTCCACGAGCTGCACACCGTATTCCCCGCGCGCGAGCATCAATGTGCGCTGGTGGGCGCGCACGCCTTCCTCGGCGGCATAGGCCGCGCTCACATCCACGCTCATGATGGCGCGGCTTTCATCGGTAAAGTCCCAGTCGGGCACGGGCTCGGAGAGCGGACGGGAAAGCTGGAAAAGCGGCAGGTTTCCGCCGCTCAATACGCAGGCGTGATCCAGAAATACGCAAAAATCGCCCACATTCGCGTTATTTCCGCCGCTGGTGAGGCCACAGAAGAATCCCGAGCCGCGCGCGGTCATCAACCGGCCATCTTCCAACGCCGCATGCTTGAGCCGGGGCGCGGGCGAAAAGTCGGCCTCCAGGTCTGCGCGCAGGGAGACGTCCAACAACCGCCCCGTCGAGGTGGGGGAGGGCAGCGCGTGCGCGCGGGCCAATGCCGCGCCCAGCGAACGCAGCGCCCCGTCGCCGGTAAGACAGCCCAGCCGGTATACGGCCGCTCCGGAAAGCGTCAGGCGCACGGCGCCCTGCGTACAGGTAAAGAACCAGTCTTCCTGCACATGGGAAAAGAGAATTTCATCCAACCAGGCCGCGCAGGGAACGTCACGCGTTACATCCACAGCTCCGGCAGTCACGCGGCGCATCAAATAGGCAAAATCGGCGATGGCACAGGCGTCCGCCAGGCGCTCAGGCAGAGAAAGGCGATCCCTTTCCGCGCAGGCGCAGGCGGCGTCCAGACGGCGCAAGAGCGGCTTGAGCGCGGCGGCAAGGCGCTCACGATCATCCTCGAGCAACAAAAGCGCCGTGGCCGCGCAGCAGAGCGCTGCCGTGGAGGAGATATAATCTTCAAATTGGATCAGGGGACGGATTACGCGCCGTTGCGCCTCAAAGAGCATGCGCGCTCGCACGCGCGGGCCATGATCGCCCAGTGCCGCGCCGCGCAGGTGCCATGTCCAGCCGAGCAGCGCTGCAGTGTCCGCCGCCTGCAAATCTATATCCGGGTGGGATTCGTCTTCGAATACCGCGCCGGGCCCTTCGGCCCAGCGGGACTCTTCGCAGATGGCACAGATCAAATCCAGCAAACGGCCGTTGTCCGCCGCGTCGAAAACCAGCAGAGCCTCCAAGTCCCGCCGCCGTTCGCGCGCCAGCGCCTGATAGGCCGGGGGATTGGCGCGCCGTTCGGACAGCGGCGGCACCCGCAGGGTATGCGCCAGCGCCCGGCGCGCCTCATGCTCAAACGTCGCCTTCAGCGTTTCCGGCACGCGGGGAACCGGCGCGCGCCGGATATCCAGCGTGCGCATAATGGCGTTCAGATTCTGGCTGAACATGGCGGCCTCCAATCCAAGGGTAGGTCAGTCCTCCGGGGTGTAACGGGCGCGTTCGCCGCCAATGAGCGGGGGACGGGTGCGCGCCGCGGTAATCAGCGCCTCGCCCACCGTCTTGCGCGACAGGCGCACCGGCACGGCCACACGGCGCAGGTGCATGCCAATCAGCGTCTGGCCGATGTCCAGCCCGGCGTCGGCGGCGATGGTTTCCACCAATACCGGTTCGCGCATCGCCTTATACGCGGCGGTGGCCAGCGAGCCGCCCGCCTTGGGGCGCGGCACGGCGCAGACGATCTGCAAGCCGCGCGCCTCGGCCACATCGCGCTCGACTACCAGCGAACGATTCAAATGCTCGCAGCACTGGAAAGCGCAGGCAAACCCCAGTTCCTTTCCGCATTCCAGAGCGGCGCGGGCCACCGCTTCGCCCAGTTCATACGTCGAGGCATGCCCAATCACGCCGCCGGCAATCTCGCTGGAGGAACAACCGACCACCAGCAGTTTTACAGGGTTAAAAAACGGACGCTCCAGCGTGACCAGTTCGTTTATAAGGCCACGCACATCATCCTGAAGCATAAAAACTACCTCCCTTCGCTCGCAAAGGCATATGCGCCGATGGAAACGGCGACGGCCAGATTCAGCGAGTCGATTTTATCGCTCTGTGGAATAAATACGCTTTGCCCATAGGTCTGAAATTCATGGGGCAGGCCGGTTTGCTCGTTGCCAAACACCAGCGAAAACGGCGGCTGAGCCGCGCGCGCCACTTCGCGCAGCGGCTTTGCGCCATCGAGCATAAACGGATACAGGGCGCGATGGGGATACAGGGCGCGGTAATCCGCGAAGGTGTCGAACGTGCGCAGGCGCAGGCGGAAAAAAGCGCCCATGGACGCGCGGACGACGTGCGGGTCAAAGGCGTCCACGCAGGGGCGGATCAGGGCCACGTCCTCATAGCCGAACCCGAGCAAAGAGCGCAGCGCCGTGCCCAGATTGCCGCCGTCGGAGATCTGGCAGAGGACGGCATGGTTTCTGTCCGCGTCCAGATCGCCCTCGCGCTTTTCAAACACCAGCGCCGCATAACAGTTGTCTTTTTTCGACTCCCGGCGCAAAACGCGCCCGGCCTCTTCTTCGCGCACGCCCAGTTCACGGCAGCGCGCGCGCAATTTTTCCACGCCCTCGTTGCCCATACCCTCCGGGTGCAAAAGCAGGCGCATGGCCAGCTCCGGCCGCTCGTCCATCAGCGTCAGCGATGGAAAAAGCCCCAGCGCGTAGCTGTAGGGTAACTTGCGCGAATACGGTTCCAATTTGGGCATGGTTTCACCTCGGATCATCCGCCCGATATGTTTCCCAGGGTGTTCTGCTATTATTATACAGGAAAAACGCTCCAAAAGCGAGGGGGTCAGCCTACGTATTTGAGCCAACCGCGCAAATAATCGCGCAAGGCGCGGCTGTGGGTTTCCGTCAGAAAGTGTCCAGCCGGGCGAATGATGTGCGCCTCCAGTTCGGGAATCAGCGCCGACAGGCGTTCGCGCGTCCCGGCGGGCAACAGCGGGTCGCTGCCGCCCCAAATGGCGATGGATGGGCAAAACCCCGGCAGGGCGGGCACTTCATCCACGCTGATAAGCATATTCAGAAGGGCGGCGCGCGCGCCGGGCTGCGCAAGAGACGCCCACATGCGCTCTACGGCGTAATCGGGCAGCGGACGGCGCGCGGCGCGCGTCACAAATTGTGTAAACGCCGCCGGGCTTACAAACGCCTGCTCCATAAAGCGCTGTGCCGCTTCCTTGCGCCCCTCGAAAAAGCGCCCCTTGCCGCCGGACGGCACCAGCGGGGAAATTTCGATCAGCGAACGCACCGAATCCGGTTGCAGGGCGCACATGGCTTGCACCGTGGGGCAGGCGCAACCGTGCGCCGCCAAGTGCCAGAGGGCGTTTTGCCCGCCCACGCGCGCGTCCACCTCGTCCAGCACGCCCCAGACCAGACGGGCGCGGGTGACGCTTTTCTGCGGCCCGGCCACGCCATGCGCGCCTTGGCCGAACCCGGGAAGGTCGGCCAACACGCACAGGCAGCCAAGCTCTGAAAGCTCCGGCAGCAGCTTGCGCCAATGGAAGGGCGTCATCAGCGGCGAGCACAACAAAAGCAGCCGGTGACGCAAATGCGCCTCGGGCCGGACAATGCTGAAATTGACGCGCAATCCCCTGAAGGACAGCGACAGGCTTTCCCGGGACATCGGTTTCCTCCACACATTCGGGTGCGCGCACCCTCTTCCGCAGAAGATTTTAGCATACCAGGAAGCGTTTGGCAATCGTGAAAGATTGCGCACAAACGCCGTTTTTGGCAGATTTGGAAGAAATTGGCGGTAATTTTTGTGATAATCCGGTGCCTTGGACTTGATTGAAATGGAATTGTCATGTATAATAAAAGGAGCGGCAGGAAATGTTTATCAAATCGCAATGATTCGGAGGCGACGTTTGTGCCGTTGTATGCATGGAAATGTCCAAAATGCGGCCATCGCTTTGAGGTGCTTGCCAGCATCGAAAAGCGCGATGAAGCGGCTGTGTGTGAAAAGTGCGGCGAAAAGGCCGTGCGTGATTATACGGGTTCCTGTGCCTTTGGCGCGAAGGGCTTGGGCGGGTGCGGCGGCAACTGCGGCTGCTGCAGCGGCTGTCATCATTGAAAGGAGCCGGCTCCGGCCGGGTTTCGATATGGGGGAAAAGTTTCTAATCCGGGGCGGACGCCGCCTCGAGGGGGAGGTTATGGTCAGCGGCGGCAAAAACGCCGCGCTTGCGGTCGTGCCCGCGGCGCTGTTGGCGGATTCGCCGTCGGTGATTGAAAACTTGCCCGACATCAACGATGTCCACGTCCTGATCGAAATGATGCGCTGGCTCGGCGCAAAGGTGGAGTTTCGGGACAATGTGCTCTCGGTTGATCCGCGCGGTGTGGACAAGTACAATCCGCCCTATGAGCTGACCAGCAGGATGCGCGCCTCGTATTACCTTGCGCCGGTGCTGATGGGCATTTTTGGGCGTGCGCAGGTGCCGCTGCCCGGCGGATGCGATATCGGCGCCCGGCCCATCGACCAGACGCTCAAGGCCATACGCACCCTGGGCGCGAAGGCCGATACGCTCGGCGGCAACCTTGAGATCGAAGCCGAGGAACTGATCGGCAACGATATTTTCCTGGACATGCCCTCTGTGGGAGCGACGGTCAACAGCATGCTGGCGGCGGTCAACGCCAGCGGCACAACCTGTATCCACAACGCCGCCAAGGAGCCGCACATCGTCGATCTGGCCAACTTCCTGTCGGCCATGGGCGCGTGGGTGAAGGGCGCGGGCACGGATGTGATCCGCGTGCGCGGCGGCCGGCACCTGCACGGCGCGAACTACACCATCATTCCCGACCAGATCGAAACCGGCACGCTGATGATCGCCGCCGCCGCTACTTCCGGCGACGTGGTGATTACCGGCGCGATTCCCACGCACATGGAGTCCCTTTCCGCAAAGCTGCTGGAAATGGGCGTGCGCGTGGAAAGCGAGGACGACTGGATTCACGTGCGTTCCAACGGCGTGTTCCGCGCCGTGAACGTCAAAACGCAGGGCTATCCCGGCTATCCCACCGACTTGCAACAGCCCCTTTCCGCGCTTCTGACCATTGCGCGGGGCACGAGCATTGTCACCGAGACGATTTTTGAAAACCGCTTCCGCTTCCTGGACGAATTGCGCAAAATGGGAGCGAATGTGCGCGTGATTGAAAGTTCCGCGATTATTTCCGGCGTCGACCGCCTGGTATCGGCGCGCGTGAACGCCACCGACCTGCGCGCGGGCGCGGCCATGGTGATTGCGGCGCTGATGGCGGACGGGGAGACGGAGATCGGCGGCGTGGAGTACATACTGCGCGGCTACGAGCGCTTTGATGAAAAGTTGCGCCGTTTGGGCGCATGCGTCGAGCGCGTTTCCTCCCGCAGTTACGCCAGGGTGTAAGCGTCATTTTTTCGCCGGCAGCAAGCGCTGCCGGCGTTTTTGCGAGGTACAAATGTTGATTGCCGATCTGCACATCCATTCCCGGTTTTCCCGGGCCACCAGCCGCGAGTGTGACGCGCCCCATCTGGATCTGTGGGCGCGTCGCAAGGGCGTAGGGCTGTTGGGCACGGGCGATTTTACCCACCCATCCTGGAGGAAAGAGCTTTCCGAGGTGCTCGAGCCGGCGGGCGAGGGCGTATTCGCGCTGAAAAAGGAACTGCGCTTGCCCTGCGAGGTTGCGGGCGAGGCTCGCTTTGTCCTCAGCGCTGAGATCAGTTCCATTTATAAAAAAGACGGCCGCACGCGCAAAGTGCACAATGTCATCCTCATGCCTTCGTTTGAGGCGGCGGAGCGGCTTTCCGCGCGCTTGGAGCGCATTGGCAACCTGCATTCCGACGGCCGCCCCATCCTTGGACTGGACTGCCGCGACCTGCTGGAAATGACGTTGGAAGCCTGCCCCGAGGCCATGTTCATCCCCGCACACATCTGGACGCCGCATTTTTCCCTGCTGGGCGCGTTTTCAGGCTTTGATTCCATCGAGGCGTGTTTTGGGGATTTGTCTGGCCAGATTCACGCGCTGGAGACGGGCCTTTCCTCCGATCCGCCCATGAACTGGCGCGTTTCCAACCTCGACGGGCGCACGCTGGTGTCCAATTCGGACGCCCATTCGCCCGCCAAGCTGGCGCGGGAGGCCAATATGCTTTCGGTGGAGGCAAGTTACCCGGCCCTCAAGCGCGCCATAGAGACGGGCGAGGGCTTTGAAGGCACCATAGAGTTCTTCCCCGAGGAAGGCAAATATCATTTGGATGGCCACCGCGCCTGCGACGTATGCCTCGAGCCTTCCGAAACGATGCGCTTGGAAGGCCGTTGCCCGGCCTGCGGGCGCAAGATAACCATTGGCGTCAAGCACCGCGCCGAGCTGCTTTCAGACCGCGCCGAAGGCTGCGTCCCGCCCGCGTGCGCCAAACCCTTTGAAAGCCTGATGCCGTTGCCTGAGGTGCTTGCCTCCTGCATGGGCGTGTCCGCGGCGTCGAAGAAAGTTACGGAACGGTATTTCCATTTGTTGACGGCATTGGGAAACGAGCTTTTCATATTGCGCGAAGCCCCGCTTGCGGATGTGCGCGAGGCGGGCGGTTGGGCGCTGGAGGAAGGGATCCGCCGCCTGCGCGCGGGGAAGGTGATCCGCAAAAGCGGCTATGACGGCGAGTACGGCGTAATTTCTTTGTTTGCCCCCGGCGAACTGGAAATGCTCGGCGGGCAGATGGCCATGTTTGATATGTCCGCGTTGCCGGCAAAGGCGAAGCGGACCGCGCCAAAGTCCCGGAAAGCCGTTGTGCCGGTTTCGGAAGCGTCCGCGCCCGCCGCGCGGGGGCTGAACGAAGAGCAGCTTCGCGCTGTGGATTCCACCGCCCGGGCTCTGGCGGTAATCGCCGGGCCGGGCACGGGCAAGACGTTTACGTTGGTGGAGCGCATCGTCCGCCTGCTCGAACGCGGCGCAAAGCCCGCCGAGATTACGGCGGTGACGTTCACCAACCAGGCGGCGCGGGAATTGCGCGCGCGTCTGGAAAGTCGTCTGGGCGCGCGCACGGCAAAGGCGCTCCATATCGGTACCTTCCACGCCCTCTGCCTGCGCCTGCTGGACGATAAACCCCTGCTCGGCGAGGATGGCGCCCTCGAAGCGCTCTATGGCCTGCCGGAATTAGGAAAAATGCGTCCCCGCGCCGCTTTGCGCGCCATTTCGGAGGTCAAGAATGGCAAAAGCTGCGCCGAGGCGGGCGTGGATGAAGCCTTGGTGCGGGCCTACCAGGCCAGGCTTCAGGCGCTGGGCGCGCGCGATTTGGACGACTTGCTGCTGGACGCGCTCGAGGCGGACGTTCCCACCGACCGGCGCTTTGCCCATCTGTTGGTGGACGAGTTTCAGGACATCAACGCCGTGCAGCGCGCCCTGGTGCGTCACTGGAGCGCGGCGGGGGAAAGCCTGTTTGTCATTGGCGATCCCGACCAGTCCATCTACGGCTTTCGCGGCGCGGACGCGCACTGCTTCGAGCGCCTGCGCGCCGAACTGCCGGAGCTGGAAACCGTGGCGCTGACCGTCAACTACCGTTCCGCGCCGGATATCCTGCGCCGCGCCGCGGCCTGTATCTCCCATAATCCCGGCCCGGCGCGTTCGCTGCGCCCCGCGGCGGCGGAGGGGATGTGCGTGCGCCTTGCCTGCGCGGACACGGCTTTTTCCGAGGCGGTGTGGATTGCCAAAGAAGTTGCCCGCCTTGCCGGCGGCGTGGACATGCTCAACGCCACGGCGGGAGAACGCGAAATGCGCGCTTTTTCGGAAATAGCGGTGCTTGCGCGCACGCACCGGCAGCTCGATCTCATCGAAGAATGCCTTGCCCACGACGGCATCCCCTGCCTGGTGGCCGGGCGGGAGGATTATCTGGACAGCGAGGATACGCGAGGCGCGCTCGCCTTCTTCCGTTCCCTGGCCGTTCCCGGGGATTTGGCCAGCCTGCGCGCGGCCCTGCGGCTCAACTGGGGGCTTCCCGAGGATATCATCCGCCAGGCGGAGGCCGTTGAAGACGCGGCGGCGCGTGTAGACGCCCTCCGCAACCGGCCGGAAGCGGCGGAATATATACGCGCTGTGGAGCTGCTTGCTCCGAAGATCAGCCGCGAAAAGCCCGGACGCCTGCTTCGGCGTTGGATTGGCCTGCGGGGAACGTCCGATTCTCTGGAACGCCTGGCAAGCGCGGCGGAATTTCATGATACGCTGCCCGCTTTCCTGTCCGCCATGGCCATCGGCGAGGAGGCGGATGTGCGCCGCCGCAACGGCAAGGCGCGCGCTGCGGGCGCGGTGACGCTGATGACGCTGCACGGCTCCAAGGGCCTGGAATTCCCGGTGGTGTTCCTCGCTGGCGCGGGCGAAGGGGTTTTGCCGTTGACGCGCCCAGGCCTGGAGACAGACGTGGAGGAGGAACGCCGCCTGTTCTTTGTGGGCATGACGCGGGCGCGGGAAGACCTGATCGTCACCTGTCCGGGCGCTCCCTCGCGCTTCGTATCTGAGATGGGGGAAGGGCTTTCCGCAGAGCGCGTCAAATCCCGCGCCCGGGCGCCGAAAGTGGAGCAGCTTTCCATGTTTTAAGGCGCGCGCCTGCGCGGGCGCTCACGGGCGGGGCAGGCGGGCATTTCCGCGACTGGCCATGCCTTCAAGGCCCCGCGTTCCCGGCAATCCGAATCGCGCGAATGCGTTCCGCATCCTTGCGCGTCCGCGGAATACCGGAAGGTTTCCCGCGGGCGAAAGATGCGCCGGATGCGGGATTTTTCTGAGCATGGGTACTACTTAAAAACGAAAAATAATAAATGAAAAACGATAAATAATTATTGACGTGCGCGATTTTTCATGCTATACTTTATCCACGGCCGGACAAGGAGATACGCATGAAAATCAAGTTCATTCTTCCGGCGCTGGAGGAGGCGGTCAGTCCCTTCTGGCGCCCGATCAAGTACGCCCTTTTCCCACCGCTGGGGTTGGCAACGCTGGCCGCGTTGTGTGCGCCCGAAGACGAAACTACCCTTTGGGATGAACATGTGGAGCGCGTGGACGCGGAGGATTCGCCCGACCTTGCCGTCATTCAGACCTACATCACCAACGCGCACCGCGCCTACGAGTTGGCAGACCGCTACCGGCAGCGGGGCGTATACGTCGCCCTGGGCGGCCTGCACGCCACATCCCTGCCTGAAGAAGCCGCGCTCCATGCCGACAGCGTGCTTACCGGCATGGGCGAGCAGGTTTTTCCCGAGTTTCTCCGCGACCTGCGCAGGGACGAGGCCAGGCCGCTTTATCGGGCCGGGAATGTCTGCCTACGCGATGTGCCGCTGCCCCGGCGCGACCTTATCAAGCGGGAGAAATACCTGGTGCCCAATTCCATGCTGATCTCGCGCGGCTGCCCGAACGCCTGCGATTTTTGTTATGTGGATTCCTTTTTCCGTGGCGGGAAGCGCTTTTACACCTATGCGTTGGACAGGATCCTGCGGGAGATGAGCGCGCTGCCCGGGCGGCATCTCTATTTTCTGGACGACAATCTCTTTGCCAGCCGTCCGCTTGCGGAGGCGCTGTTTCGGGAAATGCGCGGCATGGGCAGGTTGTTTCAGGGCGCGATGACCGTGCGCGACGCGCAGGACGAACGCCTTGTACGCCTGGCGCGCGATGCGGGGCTGCGCAGCGCCTTCATTGGTTTTGAAAGCACAAACCGCAAAAACCTTGCCGCCGCGGGGAAACGCGCCAATCTCGACCAGGATTACGAGCGCGCCGTCCGCACGCTGGACGCGGCGGGCGTGATGATCAACGGCAGCTTTATTTTCGGCATGGACGGCGATACGCCCGATACCTTCCGCGCCACGGCCGAATGGGCGATTGAGTGCGGCATTGCGACGGCCACATTCCACATCCTCACTCCCTATCCGGGCACTGCCCTCTATGAGCGCTACCGCCCGCGCCTGTGCGTGCGCGACTGGCGCAAATACGATACCCGACATCTCGTTTTCAGGCATCCAACCATGAGCGCCGAACAGGTCGAGGCCGGTTACTGGTCGGCATACCGCACATTTTACCGCCTGGGCAACATCCGCGAGGGCGCGAGGCATCATCAAACCTCGGCCATGCGCCGCAAGCACTTCCTGTATTCGGCGGCATGGAAAAAACTTGACCCGCTGTGGAATTTTGTCATCCGCTCCGGTATGCTGGGTCAGGCGCGGCGCGTGTTGGAACACACGCTGCGCTGAATTGTCCGCTTGGGTTGACATTCCGGCAATTTCTGGTAAACTGTATGCGGAGGGGATGTATATGGACAATGCCGAGCGAATTGCCGAAATCGTCTTGCCGGTGCTGGTTTCCTTGCTGCTGGGCTGGGTGTCGCGCCTGCGCGGCATATTGAGCCGCGCGCAGATCGACGGCCTCAAAACCTTTGTGGTCACGTTTTCTCTGCCCGCCGTGCTGTTCATGGCCTTTGCGGAAATCGCCTATGGCTTGGATGTGCTGCTCACCTGCCTGGCTGTGTTCGCGGCCTGCACGGCCATGCTCTTCATCGGCAAGCTGTTCCGCCGCGAAAACCCGCTGTTGCCCTTCCTGGTGACAGGTTTTGAGGCGGGCATGATGGGATATTCGCTCTATACGCTGCTTTTTGGCGCGGAAAACCTCAACGTCATGGCTGTGGCGGCGCTGGGCGGCGATGTGTTCGTCTTTACGCTCTATATGGCCATGCTCAAGCGGCGCGACGGTATTCCCGGTGCGCAGATCGCCCGGGAAACGCTGCTTTCGCCCATCTTTCTGGCCATTCTCGCCGGCGTACTGCTGGGCGCGACCGGGCTGTGGAGCGCCATGCAGGGCAACTTCCTGGGCGCGGCGGTCGGCGCGGTGGCGGACTTCCTTTCCGGCCCCACAGCCTGTGCCATCCTCTTTGTGGTGGGTTACAACATCGAATTCAGCCGCGCCTCCCTGCGCGGGGCCGTGCGCGCGGCGGGCATACGGCTGGTTCTGTGCGCGGCGTTCTGCGTCCTTTGCGTGCTGCTGCTCACCTGGACGGTGGGCATGACCGAACTTCTGCGCTGGGCGCTGATTCTGCTGTTTTCCCTGCCCGGGCCGTATGTGCTGCCGGTATTCGCCCGCAGCGAGGCCGATACGCGCTATGCGTCCTCGTGCCTTTCGCTGTACACGCTTTTGTCGGTGGCCATGTTCTGCGTTATCGCAGTGCTGGCCGTCTAGCGTTATCGAACATCAGTTTAATTTTCGCGGAGGAGGCGTCTGGACGCTTCCTCCTTTATAATTTGTGGTATAATACTTGCAGCCGTATGGAAAGGGAGGGGGAGAGCTGTGTCCGCCTTTAAGATTCATTCCGAGTATCAGCCCACCGGCGATCAGCCGCAGGCCATTGCTGCGCTGACAGAGGGCGTGGAAAAGGGCTTCAAGCATCAGGTATTGCTGGGCGTCACCGGCTCGGGCAAGACCTTTACCATGGCCAACATCATCAAAAACCTCAACCGCCCGGCGCTGGTCATTGCCCATAACAAGACGCTCGCCGCCCAGCTTGCCGGCGAGTTCCGCGAATTCTTTCCTGAAAACGCCGTGGGTTATTTTGTCTCCTACTACGACTACTACCAGCCCGAGGCGTATATCCCCTCGACGGATACGTTCATTGAAAAGGATTCCTCGGTCAACGATGAAATCGACCGCATGCGCCACAGCGCCACGGCCTGGCTGGCCGAGCGCCGCGATGTGGTGATCGTCGCCTCGGTGAGCTGCATCTACGGCCTGGGCGACCCGGAGGAATACGAAAGCCTGTCCGTCTCCCTGCGCGAAGGCATGGAAATTGACCGCGACGAGCTTTTGCGCCGCTTGGTGGAAATCCAATATGAGCGCAACGATTTTGAACAGGAACGCGGTTCTTTCCGCGTGCGCGGCGACGTGGTGGAAATCATCCCCGCCGCCTCGAATGAAAAGGCCCTGCGCATTGAGCTGTTCGGCGACGAAATCGAGCGCATTGCCGAGGTGGAAATCGTCTCCGGTCATGTGCTGCGCTACCTTGCCCATGTGATGATCTTTCCCGCCTCGCACTACGCCACCTCGCGCGACAAGCTGGAAAGGTGCATTGAAAATATCGAGAGCGACCTCGCCGCCCGCCTGGAGGAATTCAAGGCCGAGGGCAAGCTGCTTGAGGCGCAGCGGCTGGAACAGCGCACGCGCTATGATATCGAAATGCTGCGCGAAATCGGCTACTGCACCGGCATTGAAAACTATTCCCGCTACTTCGACGGCCGCGCCCCCGGGGAAGCGCCGTTTACGCTGCTGGACTACTTCCCCAAGGACTTTATCCTCTTTATCGATGAATCGCACGCCACCATTCCGCAGATTCGCGCCATGTACAACGGCGACGCGGCGCGCAAGCGCTCGCTGGTGGATTATGGCTTCCGCCTGCCGGCGGCGTTTGACAACCGGCCCCTCAAGTTCCACGAATTTGAGCAGCGCGTCAATCAGGCCATATACGTTTCCGCCACGCCCGGCCCCTACGAAATGGAGCACGCCTCGCAGGTGGTGGAGCAGATCATCCGCCCCACCGGCCTGATTGACCCGGAAATCATCGTGCGCCCGGCCACCAACCAGGTGGACGACCTGCTGGGCGAGATTCGCAAGGTGGCCGAAGCAGGCGGGCGCGTATTGGTGACCACGCTTACCAAGCGCATGGCCGAGAGCCTTACCAGCTATCTGCGCGAGTTGGAAGTGCGCGTGGAATACCTGCATTCCGATGTGGAAACGCTGGAACGCATCAAACTGATCCGCTCCCTGCGCCTGGGCGAATACGACGTGCTGGTGGGTATCAACCTTCTGCGCGAGGGCCTCGATTTGCCGGAAGTCTCGCTGGTCGCCATTCTGGACGCGGACAAAGAGGGCTTTCTGCGCTCGGAAACCTCGCTGATTCAGACCATCGGCCGCGCGGCGCGCAACGTGGATGGGCGCGTCATCATGTACGCGGATGACATTACCGATTCGATGATGCGCGCCATCCAGGAAACCAACCGACGCCGCGCCATCCAGCAGGCGTATAACGAAGAGCACGGCATTACGCCGCAGACCGTGCGCTCCGCCGTGCGCGAGCTGATGGAAATCTCCCGCACGCCGGACAAGGACGGCGCGGGCGGCATGAGCGAGGAGGAACGCCTCATGGCCATCGACCGGCTGGAGGAGCAGATGCTCGCCGCCGCCGGCAACCTCGATTTTGAGAAAGCCGCCAAGCTGCGCGACCAGATGCTGGCCCTGCGCGGCGAAAAACCGCAGGCCACCAATGAAAAATCCCGTTTGACGCGCAGGAGGCGCAAAAAATGAGAAACGACAAGATCATCGTGCGCGGGGCGCGCGAACACAACCTGAAAAACGTCAGCGTGGAGTTGCCGCGCGACAGCCTCATCGTCATGACCGGCTTGTCCGGTTCCGGCAAAAGTTCCCTGGCTTTTGATACGATCTATGCCGAGGGACAGCGGCGCTATGTGGAGTCGCTGTCTTCCTATGCGCGTCAGTTTTTGGGGCAGATGGAGAAGCCGGACGTGGATTCCATCGACGGCCTTTCGCCCGCCATCTCCATCGACCAGAAAACCACATCCAAAAACCCGCGCTCGACCGTGGGCACGGTTACGGAAATCCACGATTACCTGCGCCTGATGTACGCGCGCGCGGGCGTGCCGCACTGCCCGGTGTGCGGCAAGGAGATTCGCCAGCAGACGGTCGATCAGATTGTCGACCAGGTGCTCACCCTGCCGGAGCGCACGCGCATACAGGTGATGGCCCCGGTGGTGCGCGCCCGCAAGGGCGAATACGTCAAGCTCTTTGAGGATATGGGCAAACAGGGCTTCGTGCGCATGCGCGTAGACGGGGAGATTTACGAAATTTCCGACCCGCCCAAGCTCGCCAAGACCAAAAAGCATACATTGGAGGTCGTCGTAGACCGCCTCACCGTGCGGCCGGACATCCAGCAGCGCCTTACGGACTCGCTGGAGACGGCCATGAAGCTGGCTGGGGGGCTGGCCGTCGTCAGCGTTGTGGATGGGGAGGACATGCTCTTTTCCCAGAACTACGCCTGCCCGGACTGCAATATCTCCATCGAAGAACTCACCCCGCGCATGTTTTCCTTCAACAACCCCTACGGCGCCTGCCCCACTTGCTCCGGGCTGGGGGTGCTTTTGAAGATGGACCCCAATATGGTCATTCCCGACCGCAGCAAGTCGCTTGCGCAGGGGGCCATCCAGGTGACGGGCTGGAACAGCGCCGAGCCGGATTCCATGGCGCAGATGTATCTGAAGGGCCTGGCGGACAAGTACGGTTTTTCGCTGGATACGCCCGTGTGCGAGCTTTCCGACGATGTGATTGACAAACTGCTCTACGGGACGCACGGCGAGAAAATCCACCTCGAATACAAGCGCGAGGATGGCGGCGGTTCGTTCAACGCTCCCTTTGAGGGCATCGTCACCAACCTTGAGCGCCGCTACCGCGAAACGCATTCTGATACCATGAAGCAGGTTTACGAGGCGTATATGGCGCATGTGCCCTGCCCCGAATGCGGCGGCAAGCGCCTGAAGCGCGAGGCGTTGGCAGTGACGGTGGGCGGCAAGTCCATCGCCGAGGTTTCGGATATGTCGATTCTGCAGGCGCGGGAGTTTTTTGAGGGCGTGGAGCTTTCTGAGCGCCAGCGCATCATCGCCAAACAGATTCTCAAGGAAATTGATTCGCGCCTGCGCTTTTTGGCGGATGTGGGCCTGGACTACCTGACCCTTTCGCGCAGCGCCGGTACGCTCTCGGGCGGCGAGGCGCAGCGCATCCGCCTGGCCACGCAGATCGGTTCCTCGCTGATGGGCGTGCTCTACATCCTCGATGAGCCTTCCATCGGCCTGCACCAGCGCGACAACGCCCGTCTGCTCAAAACGCTTAAAAACCTGCGCGATTTGGGCAATACGCTCATCGTCGTCGAGCACGACGAGGAAACCATGCTCGAAAGCGACTATATCGTGGATGTCGGCCCCGGCGCGGGCGTGCATGGCGGCGAGATTGTCGCCTGCGGTTCGCCCCAGGAGATCATGGACAGCCCGCGTTCCATCACCGGCGCCTACCTCTCCGGCCGCCGCAAGGTGCCCGTGCCCGCCCAGAGGCGCGCGCCTACCGGCTATATCACCGTGCGCGGCGCGCGCGCCAACAATCTGAAAAATATCGACGTGCGCTTCCCGCTGGGCGTGATGACCTGCGTCACCGGCGTTTCCGGCAGTGGCAAAAGCTCGCTGGTGAACGAAATACTGTTCAAGTCCCTGTCCCGGCAGCTCAACCGCTCCCGCCAGCGCGCCGGGGATCATGATACCATCGAGGGCGTCGAACAGCTCGACAAGATCATCGCCATCGACCAGTCGCCCATCGGCCGCACGCCGCGCTCAAACCCCGCCACCTACACCGGCGTGTTCGATTTGATCCGCGATGTGTTCGCCTCCACCAACGACGCCCGCGCCCGCGGCTACAAGGCCAACCGCTTCAGCTTCAACGTCAAGGGCGGCCGCTGCGAAGCCTGCACGGGCGACGGTATCCGCAAAATTGAAATGCACTTCCTTTCGGATGTGTATGTGCCCTGCGAGGTCTGCGGTGGCAAGCGCTACAACCGCGAAACGCTGGAGGTGCGCTACAAGGGCAAGAACATCTACGAAGTACTGGAAATGACTGTGGACGAGGCGTTGGAGTTCTTCGCGCCCCTGCCGCGCATTGCCGCCAAGCTGCAAACCTTGCAGGATGTGGGCCTGGGCTATGTCAAGCTCGGCCAGCCCTCCACCACGCTTTCCGGCGGCGAGGCGCAGCGCATCAAGCTGGCCACCGAGCTGTCCCGCAAGGCCACGGGCCGCACCATCTATGTGCTCGACGAGCCGACTACGGGCCTGCATGTGGCCGACGTGGAAAAGCTCGACCAGGTGCTCGACCGCCTGGCCGGGGCGGGCAATACACTGGTGGTCATCGAACACAATTTGGACGTCATCAAGACCGCCGATTATGTCATCGACATGGGCCCAGAGGGGGGCGACCGCGGCGGCACGGTCATCGCCGAAGGCACGCCCGAGGAAGTCGCCCAGTGCGAACACAGCTATACGGGAATGTTCTTAAAGAAAGTTCTGAATTGAAAAAAACGCGCATCCTATGGGATATGGCGCGGGGGAGGCCGGTCTGCGGCCTCCTTTTTGTGTGTCTCCCGCCGGGGACGCATTCAATATTCTTTTTTCTGCGAGTAAAGGGCGCAATCGCTTTGGCGGTCGGGGGAGACGGCGCAAAGGCGCTTTTCAAAGCGTGCCGACGCCTCCGGGATTTATATGGCGAGAACGGGAGGAGGCCGGGGAATGGACGGACTTCTGCGGATAAACGCCTGGCTCAGCGGCGTGGTCTGGGGCTGGCCGATGCTGCTTTTGCTCATTGCGGCGGGCGTGCTGTTCAGCGTGCGCACGCGCTTTGTGCAGGTGCGGCGCTTTGGGGAAATGCTGCGCCTGTCGCTGGGCGCGCTCGCCGGGCGCAAGGCCGCGAAGCCGGGCGAAGTCACGCCCTTGCAGGCCATGACCACGGCGCTGGCGGCCACAGTGGGCACAGGCAACATCGCGGGCGTGGCCGGGGCGATTGCCCTGGGCGGGCCGGGCGCGGTGTTCTGGATGTGGATATCGGCGCTGCTAGGCATGGCCACCAAGTATGCCGAGGTGGCGCTGGCGGTGCACTTTCGAGAGCGCGCGCCGGACGGCAGCTTTCGCGGCGGGCCGATGTACTATATACGGGCCCTTGGCCGGGGTTTCAAGCCGCTGGCGGGGGCGTTTGCGCTGCTGGGCGCGCTGGCCGCGTTCGGCATTGGCAATATGGTGCAGGCCAATACCGCGGCGGAGGCGGTCAGCTTCGCGGTTACGGCGCTTTGTCCGGCAGCGGCCGGTATGGAACAGCCTCTGCGGCTCACAGCCGGCATTTTGGCGGCGTTGGCGGCGGGGCTGGCGCTGATGGGCGGAGCGGCGCGCATCGGCCGGGTGACGGAACGGCTGGTGCCGTTTATGAGCGCCCTGTACGCGCTGGCGGCGCTGGTGGTGGTGCTTTTGAATCTGCCTGCTGCCGGACGCGCCCTCGTGGACATCGTGGCTTCGGCCTTTACGCCCACGGCCGCACTGGGCGGCGCGGCGGGAATGGGTATCCAGCGGGCACTGCAATGCGGTATGGAGCGGGGCATGTTTTCCCACGAGGCGGGCATGGGCTCCGCGCCCATCGCCCATGCCGGGGCGCAGGGCGCCGACCCCGACCGGCAGGGCCTGTTGGGCATCTTCGAAGTCTTTGCCGATACCATCGTCATCTGCACGCTCACGGCGCTAGCCATCCTCGCCAGCGGTGTTTCCGTGCCTTATGGCGGTGTGGCGGGGGCGGAACTGGTCATTGCCGCCTTTGGCACGGCCTTTGGGGACGGCCTGGCGGCGCTGATGACCGCCGTATGCCTGGCGCTGTTTGCGCTCTCCACCATTTTGAGCTGGTCGCTGTACGGCGAGTGCTGCTTTGCCTATCTGACCGGCGGGCGGCTGACAGCGCTCTACCGGGCGGCGTTTACCGGCGCGGTCGTGCTCGGCGCGGCCATGCGGTTGGATGTGGTTTGGGCGCTGTCCAGCACGCTCAACGGGCTGATGGCTGTGCCGAACCTCATCGCCCTTTTCCCGCTTTCCGGCGTCGTGGCGCAGATTTCCCGCGGAGGCCTCGCAAAAGCGGGCAGAAAAAGCGAGGCGCTTCCGCGCCTAGTGTGATATACTGTACCCGCAAGGGAGGAAGAGAGATGCAGTGGATTGAACAAATGAACGCGGCGATGGATTACATCGAGGCCAATCTGGATGGCAAGATTGACATGGCGGAGCTTTCACGGCTGGCCTGCTGTTCCGCGTTTCACTTTCAGCGGATGTTTTCGTATATCGCCGGCGTGCCGCTGGGCGAGTATGTGCGCCGCCGTCGCATGACGCGGGCGGCGGAGGAGCTTTGCGCGGGCGCGCGCGTGACAGACGTGGCTGCGCGCTACGGCTATGATTCGCCCACGGCCTTCAACCGTGCCTTTCAGAGCGTGCATGGCGTCGCGCCCTCCAAGGCGCGGGAAGGCGCGCTCAACGCCTGGATGCCCATGCGCTTTTCCCTCGCGGTCACGGGCGGCGCGCCGCTGAAGTACCGTCTGGAGAAACTGGAGGCGTTCCCTGTCGTGGGTATCACCGCGGCCATCGGCAGCGAACTTGCCGAAAATTTCCAAAGCGCGCCCGCTCTGTGGGCGCGCGCCGGGCGGGAAAACGTTATTCCCCGGCTTTTGCAGATGGCGCGCGGCCCCCTGCCGGGGCTGCTGGGCCTGTCCGCACAGTTTGGCGAGGGCTGGCGCTACATGGTCGGCGTCTGCGCGGAAAAGGCGGGAGAGGGGCTTGAAAAGTGGGACGTTCCCGCCTGCGAATGGGCGGTGTTTTCCGGGCAGGGGCCAATGCCGGGAGCCATTCAGGAAATCGAGCGCCGCGCGGTGCTGGAATGGCTGCCCGCTTCCGGCTATGAATACGCCGACGCGCCGGACATAGAAGTCTATCTCGTGCCCGAGCCGCAAAACGCCACGTTCGAGGTTTGGCTGCCCATCCGCCGCCCCTGACAGGCACGCGCGCGCCCGCCCCAGCATATGCTGCCGTGAGGTGGGCTGCATGGGAAAATGGAAGATATGCGTGTACGCGATCTGCAAAAACGAGGCCAAATTTGCCAAACGCTGGATGGAATCCATGCGCGAGGCGGATTGGGTGGTCGCGCTGGACACGGGTTCCAGCGACGGTACGGCGGAAATCCTGCGTGAGCAGGGCGCGCAAGTGGAAGAGGAAATCATCTCTCCCTGGCGCTTTGACGTGGCGCGCAACCGCTCTTTGGAGCTTGTGCCCGAGGAAGCGGACATCTGCGTCTGCACCGATTTGGACGAGGTGTTCCATCCCGGCTGGCGCAAGGCGCTGGAGGCGGCCTGGAAGGACACCACCAAGCGGGCGCGCTATCGTTACACATGGAATTTCAACCCCGACGGCACGGAAGGCGTGGTATTCTGGTCAGACAAGATTCACGCCCGGCACGGCTTCCGCTGGGTACATCCGGTGCACGAAGTGCTGACATACGAGCGGCCGGATTACGAGACGGTGCTGGCCGAGGGCATACAGCTCGACCACCGCGCCGATCCGAGCAAGTCCCGCGCGCAATACCTGCCGCTTCTGGAGCTATCGGTCGAAGAAGAGCCGCTCGACGACCGCAATACGCACTATCTGGGCCGGGAATACATGTTTCATCGCCGCTGGCAGGAGTGTATCGACACGCTGACCAGGCACCTTTCCCTGCCCACGGCCACCTGGCCGGACGAACGCTGTGCCTCCATGCGCTTCATCGCCCGTTCGCACGAGGCGCTGGGCAATACCCATGAAGCGGAGCGCTGGCTTTTGCGCGCCGTAGCCGAGGCCCCGCATCTGCGCGAGCCGTGGGTGGAAGCGGCGGCGCTGTACTACCGCCAGCGCGACTGGAATGCCACGGCCTTTTTTGCCCTGCGCGCGCTGAATATCGCCGAACGGCCCAAGACCTACATTTGCGAGGCCTCCGCCTGGGGCAGTTTGCCATACGACCTTGCCTCGCTGGCGCTGTACGAAACCGGCCGCGTCCGCGAGGCCATCCCGCTGTTGGAAAAGGCGATTGAAATCGCCCCGGACGATGCGCGGCTTCAGGAAAACCTGCGCCTGATGCGCGCTGAACTGCGCAGGGGATAGCAAAGAGGCGGTCGGGTCAATTCCGGCCGCCATCTTTGGTATTTTCAATCTTCAACAATCACCTTTACCGGCGTACATCTTCCGCTGTTGCAATTGCTTTCTGATACGCTGCACGCGGCTATGCCCAGACGCACGTCCATTTCCGCCCGCAAGACAATTTTGCTTCCCGCCTTGGAAAGCGGGCGCTCCACAGACAGCGACCCATCCTCAGAAATCTTTGAATACATAAAGAGGTTTACCGGATGGATGATTGGCCGCGCTTCACCCAGACTGCGGTTGATGTTTTCCAGGCAGTTGGGATGCCCTTCGCCGTTGTGGTAAAAGAAATCATACATTTCCGGGCGGCAGCAGGGGTGTAGCAGGTCATGTTCGCCAACTTCGTCATACAGAACCTGAAACATTGGCCGGTAGAGATTGGAATAAATGAAATCGCCCACCTTCAGGCGCAGAGATTCGTTGCAGTCGATTGTGACGCCTGTGGAAAGAAGCTCATCCGGGTTCTTTGCGCTTTCCGCGAAGAAATCGACGACTTGCCCTCCTTCAATATCAACAACCGTTATCCTCTGGCCTGCCGATGCGGCAATACATTTTCCGCAACAGGCGTTTATTGTGTATTCACGCAATGCTCTCATTCCTTCCAATGTGTCCAGTATGGAAATACCGGTTATTCGTTGTTTGCCCTACGCGAAGAAGTATAAAGGTAAACCGCGCTGCACACGTCTAGGCAGAACATAAATTGCATGATTCCATTGGCGACCAGCGCCTTCGTCGAGACCCGGCGCGCTTTGCGGGCCTGCAGAAGCCCACTGACGCCATACATCGTCGAGGGCAGCAATACGGTATAGTCCACAAGGATAAAAATCGGCAGAAGCGGTATTACGAACACGCTCATCATCATGCCCATCAGAAACACGAGGCAGTAAAAGGGGATGTTGCACAGCTTCAGCAGCATATTCCAGAAGAGAAGCTGCCTTTGCGTGTATCCCTTCCGGGGAAGGATAAACGCATACACCATATTGGGCAAAAACACCAACAAAAACGCCAGCGCCCAGGCAAGCAGGGCAAACCCCGCCCTTCCGCCTGTAAAAGCGAGCGCCGCGCCTCCCAGCATGGCATAGGGCGCTGCCAGCAGCAGCAACATAGGTATCTTCTTTTTCATGCGTACCTCAATCCCCCTGTACGGAGCCGCAAAAAGCCCCATGCAGGCAAAAAGCAGTGCATAGGGCTTTCTGTTTGATCCTTTACGCCACGTGTTCGGCGTTGGCTTCTTCTTCGAGCTTGCGGTAGGCAACCTTGCCCACCAGCGTCTTGGGAAGCTCCTCGCGGAACTCGATGTCGTAGGGCATGGCATACTTGGCAATGTGCTTTTCGCAGTACTTGAGGATTTCGCGCTTGACTTCCTCAGAGGGCTGCACGCCGGGCTTGAGCACCGCGTAAGCCTTGACCTTCTGCATCTTGTAGGGGTCCTTCACGCCGACCACGCAGCTATACAGCACCTTTTCATGGCCGTCGATGATGTTCTCAAGCTGCGAAGGATAGACGTTGTAGCCGGAGGTAACGATCATGCGCTTAATGCGCTGGCGGAAGTATACAAAGCCGTCCTCGTCCATCACGCCCAGGTCGCCGGTGTGCAGCCAGGTGTGGCCGTCCGGATGCGTGCGCAGGGTCATGGCGGTTTCTTCGGGATTGTCCACATAGCCGAGCATCACGGTCGGGCCGGTGAGCACGATTTCGCCTTCCTCACCATAGGGAACCTCGTCGGTGGTGCCGGGCTTGACGATCTTGTAGAACGTATCCGGGAAGGGCACGCCGATGGAGCCTTCGCGGTAATAGCCGATGGGCGTCAGGCAACTGGCGGTAACGCACTCGGTGGTGCCGTAACCCTCGCGGATGGGCACGGGGGAGTTGTGCTCCTTGAGGAACTTATCCACCTTGGTCTTAAGCTCGATAGAGAGCGAATCGCCGCCGGAGAACACGCCGCGCAAGAAGCCCAGATCGGCGTTTTCCAGCTTGTCGGCGCGCAGCAGCGCCTCAAACAGCGTCGGCACGCCCGGAATCAGGTTCGGCTTTTTCTTTTTCAACAGTTTGGCGTAGGTGTTGATGGTAAACTGCGGCACCAGAATGCAGGTAGCGCCCACCACCAGCGCGGTGTGGATGCCGATGCCCAAGCCAAAACCGTGGAAAATTGGCATAACCGAAAGCATCTTCATGCCATGCAAATCCGTATAGCCGCTCATTGCCGCGGTTTGCAGGGCCAGGGCGTTAAAGTTGCGGCTAGAGAGCAAAATACCCTTGGTGGTGCCGGTCGTGCCGCCGGAATAGAGAATGACCGCGCCTTCATCGGCCTTGCCATCCAACGGGGGAAGCTGCAGATCCTGCGCCGCACCCGCTTCCATAAAGTCGTTCCAGAAGGTATACTTGTCCGACTTGGGCAGCTTGGGCAGTTTGCGGCCCTTGGTCATGATAAAGGCATAACGCACCGGGGCCTTGAGTTCGTCGCGGATGCGGGCGATGAGCACCTTCACCGGTTGATCCAACGCCGGCAGGATTTCCGAAACTTTGGGATAAAACTGATCCAACGTGAGAATGGCCTTGCTCTTGGAGGCGTTCAGGTAAAAGGCGATTTCGCCCGGCGCGGAAAGGGGATGGATCATCGTCGGAATCGCGCCAATGCGGTTCAAGGCGTAGAAAGCGTCCACAGCCTGCGGGGAGTTGGGCATGGCGATGGTCACGCGGTCGCCCTTGCGGATGCCAAACGCCAGCAAAGCCTTGGCAGTGGCCTGAAGCCGGGCAAGGAAAGTGCGGTAGTCCGTCTTCTTGCCCATAAATTCATAGGCGATGTTGTCGGGGTAGCGCTTGGCGGCGTCCTCGATCATCTCGTACATGGTCTTGTCCGGGTAATCGATGCTGTGCGGCGTGTTGCCGTAATACTTCAGCCAAGGGGCGGTCAAAGCTTGCATGTTTAAAGAACCCTCTTTCTTCATGGTTCATCCCTCAAGCCCTGATGGGCAATCTTTTGAATCAAACACGGTCATGCTATCATAAAAACATAAACTTGTCAACTTCTGTTAGATTACAGTACGATGAAAAATGCGCGGATATGTGCTGCGCGGCAAATTATCCTTGACAAACCGCCCCTGCCGCCGCATAATGATTACATATTAATGTAACGGAGGTGCGCGCATGCGGCAATGTATGGACGCGGAGAATCTGCACAGGCGGCTGAAGAAGATTATCGGGCAGGTACAGGCCATCGACCGCATGGTGGATGAGGATGTGCCCTGCGAGGATGTGCTCTCCCAAATCAACGCCGCCAAGAGCGCCCTGCACCGCGTCGGCCAGGTGGTTCTGGAGGGGCACATACAGCATTGTGTGCGCGACGGCATTGAGCATGGCGACGCGGATCAGACCATTGCCAACTTCACCAAGGCTGTCGAGCGCTTTGCCAATATGACTTAGCCCAAACCAAACGGGTATCGGTGCGGGCGGCGGCGCCGCCCTGAATGGTATTGCTTTCGGCGTACCTTCCATATCTTTCCCACTATAAGTCATATTATAAACCGCTTTGCGGTACAAACATTCCGGCCCGGAGGCCGGTTTTCTTTTTGTGCTTGACAACCTATACCCCTATAAGTATAATATACCCATACCCCTAATGGTAAAGGAGCGGGAACATGAAAAAGCTGGAAGACATACTGGCCTGGGGCGGGACGAAAAAGGATATTGCCTTTCTGGTGATTTCGGGCCTGGCGCTGCTTGCCAGCATCTTCAACCTTCTGCCGCTGCCGTTTGACGCGGCGTGGGTGGCGATTGTCCTCTGCGGCGTGCCCATCATTCTGGAGGCGATCATTGGCCTGATTACGTCCTTTGACATCAAGGCGGACGTGCTGGTGTCCATTGCCCTGATCGCCTCCGTGATCATTGGCGAGGATTTTGCCGCCGGGGAAGTGGCCTTCATCATGCAGCTTGGCGGTCTGTTGGAGGAATTGACCGTGGCCCGGGCGCGCGCGGGCATCGAGCGGCTTGTGCATCTCACGCCGCGCACGGCGCGGGTGATACGGAACGGCCAGGAAAACGTCATCCCTGCCGAGGAAGTGGCGGTGGACGAGCTTTTGCGCGTGCTGCCGGGCGAGACGGTGCCGGTGGACGGCGTGATTATTTCCGGACAGACTTCCATCGACCAGGCGGTGATGACCGGCGAATCGCTGCCCGTGGACAAGGGCGTGGGCGACGAGGTTTCCAGCGGCACGGTCAATCAGTTCGGGGCTTTTGAAATGCGCTCGACGCGCGTGGGGGAGGATAGCTCCATCCAGCGCATGATTCGCCTGGTGCAGTCCGCCGACGCGGGCAAGGCCAAAATCGTCGGCGTCGCCGACCGCTGGGCGACGTGGATCGTGGTTATCGCCCTCACGGCGGCGGCGCTGACCTGGCTCATCAGCGGCGAAATCATCCGCGCAGTGACGATCCTGGTTGTGTTTTGCCCCTGCGCGCTGGTGCTGGCCACGCCCACGGCAATCATGGCCGCCATCGGCAACGCCACCCACCATGGCTTTCTCGTGCGCGAAGGAGACGCGCTGGAGCGCCTGGCCTCCGTTACCCGCTTTGCCTTTGATAAAACCGGCACGCTCACCTTTGGCACGCCCCATGTGACGGCGGTGGAAAGCGCGCGTGTGGAGGTTTCCCGCGGGGAACTATACGCCTGCGCCGCCGGGGCGGAGCTGCGCTCGGAACATCCGCTGGGCAAGGCCATCGTGCGCTGCTACCGGGAGGAAACGGGCCAGGAGCCGCCACCGGCAGAGGGTTTCGCCATACTGCCCGGGCGCGGCGTGCGCGCCGTGGTCGGAGGCAGGAAAATCGCCGCCGGCAACGCGCAGCTCCTCGCCGGGGAAGGCGGAGGCGTGCCGGAAGCCTGCGCTACGGCTGCCCAGGCTTACAGCGCCGGGGGGTGCAGCGTCATTTATGTCGCCATAGACGGCCGTTGCGCGGGATTCATCGCCCTGTCGGACACGCTGCGCCCGGACGCGGAGGACACGATTCGCCGCGTGCGCGCTTCCGGCGTCACCCCCGTGCTGCTCACCGGCGACCACGAAAGCGCGGCCGGAGCAATCGCCGCGCGCCTGTCCATTGAGGAATATCATGCCGGTTGCCTGCCCGAGGATAAACTGCGCTACATCGACGCAAGCCAGGGACAGGGCCAACCGGTGTGTATGATTGGCGATGGCGTCAACGACGCGCCCGCCCTCAAGCGCGCCTTTGTCGGCGTGGCCATGGGCGGCGTGGGCAGCGATATTGCCGTGGACGCCGCCGATATCGCCCTGGTCAACGATGAAATACGGGAGATACCGCACCTTCTGCGCCTTTCCCGGCGCATGATGCGCACCATCCGCCTGAACATGACCTTTTCCATGGCGCTCAACTTCGTGGCCATCGTGCTGGCGATGACCGGCGTGCTCAACCCGGTGGTCGGCGCACTGGTACACAATGCCGGCTCAGTTGTGGTTATCATCAATTCCGCTTTGCTGCTCAAATGGAGGGAAAAGACATGATAGGAACCATCGTTGCGCTCGTCGTTGGCCTCGCCGTACTTTGTGGAGGAGTTTACTACTTTATCAAGGAGAAAAATGACAGGGAATCGCGGAAAATTTACGGCGTGGTAACGGCTGCCGGCGCTGTGATTATCGCTTTCGTGGTTGTCAGGGTTCTGGTGGCGGGGTTCTGAATCTGCCTCTGCCAAAATGCCGTCGCGCCGGAGGGAAGCGTTCCTCCGGCGCGTTTTGTTATGTATCGTAGTTTGCCAGTATGCTCATAGCCACTTCCAGCCGGGAAACGCGGCGGTCCATGGCCTGCTTTTCGATATAGCGGTGCGCCTGCGGCTCGGACATGTTCAGGTAGCGGATCAGCGCCAGCTTGGCGCGGGAAACCATGCGCGTCTCATTGAGCTTGTCGCGCAAGCGTTCATTTTCGGCGGCCGCGCCGTTGAGCCGGTAATACAGCGCCGCCGCGCAGCGCATGGCTGTGCTCAGGGCGGCGCGGGTCAATGGCCGGGCCAGGACGAATACGCCCGCGCGCGTGAGTTCCTCCGCTTCATCCATGCGCTCGGGCGCGAGCGGCAGAAGCACGCCCGCACGCGAACAGGCCGCCAATTCCTTTGCCAGCTCTGCCGAGCCGTCCGCCAGGAAAGCCAGCGCGTATTGGCCGCTGCTGAGCGCTTCGCGCGCCGTCTGGCCGTCGTGGGCGCAGGAAATCTCCACGGCGCCCGCTTCCACGAGCGCCCGGACGAGCTTTTCTTCTTCCGCGCCCCGGACGACCAACAGCGTTTTCATCATAGAGCCATTATAAGAAACCCCACAAATCGCTGTCAAGCGAACTTTTTGAAAATAAACTGCACGCGGTTGACACACTTCGCCCAAGGCCGTATTATAGTAAGCAGTATTGCGAGTGTGGAGGCTTATATGGGCAATATTGAGGCGATTTTTGGCTCGATGGTATTCAGCGACAAGGTGATGCGCTCGCTTCTGCCGCACGATACCTATGAAAAACTGCAAAAGACCATTCAGGAAGGGCGCGATCTCGACCGCAGCGTTGCCGATGTGGTGGCCAACGCCATGAAGGACTGGGCAATCTCCAAGGGCGCCACGCATTTTACGCACTGGTTCCAGCCCCTGACCGACGTCACCGCCGAAAAGCACGACGCTTTTTTGACGCCCACCGGCCCGTGCGGCATCGTTATGGAATTCTCCGGCAAGGAGCTGATCCGCGGCGAGCCGGACGCTTCTTCCTTCCCCTCGGGCGGTCTGCGCGCTACATTCGAAGCCCGCGGCTATACGGCCTGGGATCCCACAAGCTATGCCTTTATCAAGGATAACACGCTGTGTATCCCCACGGCGTTTTGCTCCTATACGGGCAGCGTGCTGGACAAAAAGACGCCGCTTTTGCGCTCAGTGGAGGCGCTCAACCGCGAAACGCTGCGCATACTGCGCCTGTTTGGGCATACGGATGTGCGCCGCGTTTATGCCACCGTCGGCCCGGAGCAGGAATATTTCCTCATTGACCGCGCCGCCTACGAACGCCGCCCAGACCTCAAATACACGGGCCGCACGCTCTTTGGCGCGCGCCCGGCCAAGGGTCAGGAGATGGACGACCAGTACTTCGGCGCCCTGAAAACGCGCATTTCCGCCTATATGCGCGAACTGGACGAGGAGCTGTGGAAGCTGGGCGTGTTCGCCCGCACCGAGCACAACGAGGCCGCCCCCGCGCAGCACGAGCTGGCCCCGGTGTTTACCAACGTCAACGTCGCCACCGACCACAACCAGCTCACCATGGAGATGATGAAGAAGGTCGCCGTCAAGCATGGGCTGGTCTGCCTTCTGCATGAAAAGCCCTTTGCCGGCGTGAATGGTAGCGGCAAACACAACAACTGGTCGATTTCCACGGATACGGGCGCGAACCTGCTCGAACCGGGCAAATCCCCGGCGGAAAACATGCAGTTTTTGCTCTTCCTGGCGGCGGTGATGCGCGCCGTGGACGAGCATCAGGATTTGCTGCGCATTTCCGCGGCCTCGGCGGGCAACGACCACCGTCTGGGTGCAAGCGAAGCGCCGCCCGCTATTGTGTCGATGTTCCTCGGCGACGAATTGACCGCCGTGGTGGAGGCCATCACCCATAAGGAAAGCTATCAGGCCGAAAAGTCCTATCTGGAAACCGGCCTGGGCGTGCTGCCGCGCATCCGCCGCGACACAACCGACCGCAACCGCACATCGCCCTTTGCCTTTACGGGCAACAAGTTTGAGTTCCGCATGCTCGGCTCCAGCCATTCCATCGCTGACGCCAACACGGTGCTCAATACCGCCGTGGCCGACGCCCTGCGCGCCTTTGCCGACGAGCTGGAGCAGGCCGACGACTTTCCCCTGCGTCTGGGCAAGCTCATCCGCCGCGAATTCCGCGCCCATCAGCGCATCCTTTTCAACGGCAACAACTACGCCCCTGAGTGGGTAGAAGAGGCGGAAAAGCGCGGGCTGTGCAACTACCGCTCCAGCGTGGACGCCATCGGCCATCTCACGGATGCAAAGAACGTGGAGCTATTTGCCCGCCACGGCGTGTTTACCGGCGAGGAATTGGCCTCGCGCCGGGAAATTATGTATGAAAACTACGCCAAGATCATCCACATCGAAGCGCTGACCATGCTGGATATGGTGCGCCGCGAAATCCTGCCCGCCGTGGTCGCCTATACCGGCCGGCTGCTGGAAACGGCCCTGCGCAAGCGCGAGATGGGCCTGACGTGCGCGTATGAAACGAAGCTCACTGAAAAGCTCTCCGCGCTCACCGACAGCATTGCCGATACCGCCGAGCGCCTCGACGCGGCTGTAATCCACGCCCAGGAATGCGCGGAAAACGAGGAGAAGGCGCGCTACCACCATGATGTAATTTTTTCCGCCATGCAGGAAATGCGCGCCGTGTGCGACGAAACGGAATTGCTCGTGGCCAAGGACGTCTGGCCCTATCCCAGCTATGGCGAAATGCTCTTTAGCGTGATGTAGGCAAAGGCAAGCTGCCCGAGACCGGCCCGCGAAGCGGGGGAGGAAATACAATGAAAACACTGATTGCCTATGCGTCCAAAACGGGAACCACGGAAAAATGCGCCCGCACGTTGGCGGAAAAGATTCCAAACGCCACCCTTGTAGACCTGTGCGCGCAAAAACCCGACCCCTCCGCTTACGACCAGGTGATCGTCGGCGGCAGCGTGCGCATGGGCAGCCTCCATGTGGACGCGCGCCAGTATCTGGAGGGGACAAAGCCCATCCTGCTTGAAAAGCCGCTGGGCATTTTTCTGTGCGCTGGTTTTGCGGAAAAGGCGGACGCCATTTTCGCAAACAATATCGAGGCCGAGTTGCGCACGCACGCCCGGCAATGCGCCTGCTTCGGCGGCGAAATAGACTTTTCAAAGCTGCGCGGCTTTGAAAAGCTGATCGCAAAAATGGCCCTGCGCTCCGCCGGGGAAAACAGCGCAGCGCTGCCGCATCTGTTCCCCGAGCGCATCGAGGCTTTCGCGGCGCTCTTTGCAGGGGAAACGCCGTGAACCTGCCGCGCAAGGGCCGTTACCGCCACTTCAAGGGCCGGGAATACGAAGTGCTTGCCATCGCCCGCCATTCGGAAACGGATGAGCCGATGGTGATTTACCGCGCCCTCTATCCCTGCCCGGATACGCCGAATGGCGAAGGCATATGGGCGCGTCCGCTGTCCTCATGGAACAACCCCGCCCAAATAGACGGCAGGGAAGTGCCGCGTTTCGCGCCTGTCGAACCTTCCCAGCCGCCTCTGCCGGAGCCGCCTCCGGAGGAAGAAATGCCCTCGTGGGAACCAATGCCGGAGGAGCTTCCCGCCCCGCTGCCGGAGGCGGAATCCATCGCAAAGGCGCCGTTTGAGGCCCCGGAGGCCGTGCTCAAGCGCGTATTTGGCTATGAATCGTTCCGCGAAGGGCAGCGGCCGGTGATCGACGCCATCCTCTCCGGCCGCGATGTGTTGGCCGTGATGCCCACCGGCTCGGGCAAGTCCATTTGCTACCAGGTTCCTTCCCTGGCTCTGCCGGGCTGCGCGTTGGTGATTTCGCCGCTGATTTCGTTGATGAAAGATCAGGTGGCGGCGCTCAAGCAGGCGGGCGTACCGGCGGCGTTTATCAACAGTTCGCTCACCGAGCGGCAAATGGACGCGGCGCTGAACAACATTGCCGCCGGGCGGTACAAACTGGTTTATGTCGCCCCGGAGCGCCTGCTTACGCCGCGCTTTCTGGCCCTGTGCCGCGATCTGTCCATTTCCCTTGTGGCGGTGGACGAGGCGCACTGTATTTCCCAGTGGGGACAGGATTTTCGCCCCAGCTATCTGGATATTCCCGAATTCATCGCCGCGCCTCCGCAAAGGCCGCCCCTGTGCGCCTTCACGGCCACGGCTACGCTTCGCGTGCGCGCCGATATCGCCCGTTTGCTGGGCCTGCGCAATCCTTATACGTTGGTGACGGGTTTCGACCGCCCCAACCTGCGCTTCTTTGTCGAGCGCCCCCGCGAGCGCATGGAGGCGCTGTTGCGCCTGCTCAAAGAGCATGAGGGGCAGAGCGGCATCATATACTGCGCCACGCGCAAGGCGGTGGAACAGGTCTGCCAGTCGCTGCGCGCGCGGGGAATTTCCGCCACGCGCTACCACGCCGGCCTTTCCGACGCCGAGCGGCGCGAAAACCAGGAGGCGTTTTCCTACGACCGGGCTTTGATTATGGTTGCCACCAACGCCTTTGGCATGGGAATTGACAAAGCCGACGTGCGCTTTGTCATCCACTACAATATGCCTAAGGATTTGGAAAGCTACTATCAGGAGGCGGGCCGCGCCGGGCGAGATGGCGAGATGGCGGATTGCGTGCTGCTCTTTGGCAAGTCAGACGTGGTCACGCAGCGCTTTTTCATCGACAAGATGGGCGAGGAGGGCGAGCTGGACGAGCGCATGCTGGCGGAGGCCAAGCGCGCCGCCTGGGAGCGCTTGGAGCAAATGACCGCCTATTGCCAGACCAGCAAATGCCTGCGCGCGCATATATTGCGCTATTTTGGCGAGGAAGCCGCGGAGGAATGCGGCGCGTGCGGCAACTGCCTGCACCCGGCCAGGCTGGAGGACGCCTCGCGTCTGGCCCTGCCGGTGCTGCGCTGCGTGCGCGATCTCAATGGCCGCGTCGGGGCGCGTCTGATTCGTTCGGTGTTGTTGGGCAGCAAGGAAAAGCGCGTGGGCGAAATGGGATTGGATCGTTCGCCCCATTATGGCGCGCTCCAAGGCACGCCCCGAAGCCTTTTGAGCGACGTGATCGACGAGATGCTCGAACGCGGCTATCTCGCTTCCAGCGGCGGGAAATACGCCGTAATCCGCCTCGGCCCGCGCGCAAAACAGGCGTTGGGCGGCGAGCCGGTATTGCTGCGCGCGCGGGAAGAAGAGGCCGAAAGCGCGCCCAAGTCGAAAGCGGCTTCCAAAAATACAACAAACGCGGACCTGTTCGCGGCTCTGCGCGCCCTGCGGCTGCGCATTGCTGAAAAGCGCGGCGTTCCGGCTTATATGATTTTTTCGGATGCGACCTTGCGCGCCATGTGCGCCATGTTGCCGGAAACGTCTGAACAGCTTTTGGCGGTTCCCGGCGTGGGCGAAGCCAAATTGCGCGCTTACGGCGATGATTTTTTGCGCGCAATTGCGCGATGGAAGGGAAAATAAGCGTCAAGTGGACGAACGCAGTTTGGATACTTTCAGCCATCGGAGAATGCAGCGCTTGGCTTCGGCCGCGTTTTTGAATGTGCGCACGCTTTCGGTCAGATAACTGACCGCATCCTGCCATTCTTCCAGCGTATAGGCCGATTCTTCGCAGCGTGATAATTCAAGCAGCGCCTCTCTGCGCAGGGATGGGTCCAAGCGCAAATCAGACACAAAACAATGGTATTTTTGCGCCATCGCGTCCAAGGGGTGTTCCTTCTGCGCGCCGGTGTTGCAGGAGGCGCCGGTTTGACAAGGAGGCGGGCTTTTTGCAGACGTTTCGCCTCTGCTTTTAAAAGGCCATCTGCACAGATCTTTCATAATTTGCCTCCGATTCCCGGGAATTACTCACAAAGGGAATTTGTAACCATTGTAAATACATATACGTAACTATTATATTCGTACATTCTCTGCTTGTCAACTATCCGGAGAATAAAATCAACCAATCAAAGCCACAATGACAGTATTCTAATAGTTGAGAGGTGTTTTGAATTGGTTGATTTCGGCAACAGGCTTCGGGCGCTGCGAATCGCTAAGGGATGGACGCAGTCTCAGCTGTCTTCCCGCCTTGGGCTGACCAAGAGCGTCATCAGCGCCTATGAAACGTCCCTGCGCTATCCGTCTTACGACATCCTCATTCGCATTACTGCCATTTTCGGCGTTTCCTCGGATTATTTGCTGGGCATTGAGCAGACGCAGACGCTGGATATTTCCGGCTTGAGCGAAGAGAACGCGCAACTGGTCAGGCAACTTGTAGACGCGCTTCGCAACTAGCCCTCGGCTCTGCAGCGGCGCAGGCGATGCTCCCGCAAAAAATCGCGCCCTTTTGCACATTTTTCGCATATGAATCCAGAATCCCGCATATAAAATATCAACATTCACCCTCTTGGAAAGGAAGCGGGCTTTATGGATAAAATTCGCGTTGTGCTTGCGGATGATAACCTCAACGTACTCAGACTTTTGACGGACTATTTTGCCGAAACGCCGGACATTGAGCTGGTTAAGGCCGTATCCGACGGCGCTCGGGTTGTGGAAGCCGTGCGCGCGCACAGGCCGGACGTGCTGGTGACGGATATCATCATGCCCCGGCGCGACGGTTTTCGAATCTTGGAGGAGTTGGGCGAGCTCCCCGAGGAGGAGCGGCCCCGCGTGATTGTGCTGACGGGGCTTTCGCGCGATGATTTTATCCTGCGCGCCGTAAAGCTGGGGGCGAGCTATTACATGGTGAAACCCTTTGATATGCGCCTGTTGGCCAGCCGCATCCGCGAGGTTGCCTCCTCGTTTGAGGAAGCGTCAATCACCGAGCTTCCCGCCGCGCGGGAGAGCGCCTGCCCTGATGTGGATGAACAGGTGACCAACCTGTTTCTCACCATCGGCATTCCCGCGCATATCAAGGGATACCACTACCTGCGCGAGGCGGTGCGCATGGTATTGGCCGAACCGGATGTCATCAACCGCATTACCAAGGAACTCTATCCCGGCATTGCCCGTAAATTCGACACGACTGCCAGCAAGGTGGAGCGCGCCATGCGCCATGCCATCGACGTGGCCTGGAGCCGCGGGCGGCTGGATTCAGTCAACAACATGTACGGCTATAAGGTGCTTTCCCCGGACGACAAGCCCACCAACGGCGAATTCATCGCCCTGATTGCCGATAAGGTGGCCGTAAAAAAGAGCGCCTGAGAATTTTTGAAAATTTTACATGCCCCGCGCTTGCCATAGAGCGCCGGGCATGCTATAATATTTGGGCAAAGCAGAAGCGACCACTTCTCACCCGGCGGCTCACGCCAGCGCGGGTTTCCATAATTCCGGCCATGCTCGTGCATGGGCGTTTTGTGAGAGTGGCGTTTCGCGCCGCTCATTTTGTTGCGTTTTCGACAGAAGGAAAACAGGAGGTGTGTTTCTATCAACAACGATCTCATGATTAATGAGGAGATTCGCGACCGCGAGGTTCGTGTGGTGGATCAGAACGGCGCACAGCTGGGCATTATGTCCACGCATCAGGCGCTGCTTCTGGCCGAGGAGCGGCAGCTCGATCTGGTCAAGATCGCTCCGCAAGCCCGCCCGCCGGTGTGCAAGCTGATGGACTATGGCAAATATCGCTTCGAACAGTCCAAGCGTGAGCGCGAAATTCGCAAAAATCAGAAGGTCATTACCGTTAAAGAAGTGCGCCTGTCCGCCACCATCGAAGATCACGACGTGGACGTGAAGTTCAAAAACGCCGTGAAGTTTTTGAAGGACGGCAACAAGGTCAAGGTGACTATCCGCTTCCGCGGCCGCCAGATCACCCACTCGGAGATTGGGCGCGAGGTTATGAAGCAGTTTGCCGAGCGGATTAAGGAATACGGAAATGTGGAACGCGCCCCTTTAATCGAAGGCCGCAACATGACAATGCTCATCGCTCCGCGCGAACAGAATTAGCGCGTATAAAACGAGAGGAGGAACTTCCATGCCCAAGCAAAAGACCCACAAGGGCGCGGCGAAGCGCTTTGACCTCACCAAATCCGGCAAGGTAAAGCGCGCCCAGGCTTTTAAGCGCCATATCCTCACCAAGAAGCCTACCAAGCGTACCCGCAACCTGCGCAAGGCGGCCTATCTCACCGGCGCCGAAGGCAAGACCATGAAAAAGCTTATGCCCTACAAGTAAGGAGGCGAATCGAAAATGGCAAGAGTTAAGAGGGCTGTCAACGCCCTGAAAAAGCGTCGCAAGGTTATGAGGCTGGCCAAGGGCTACTTTGGCGCCAAGAGCAAGCAGTATCGTGCCGCCAGCGAGCAGGTTCGCCGTTCGCTTCGTTACGCCTATATTGGCCGTAAGCTGAAAAAGCGCGACTTCCGCCGCCTGTGGATTGCCCGCATCAACGCCGCGGCCCGCATGAACGGCCTGAGCTATTCGCGCATGATCAACGGCCTCAAGGTCGCTGGCGTGGATATCAACCGCAAGATGCTTTCCGAAATGGCCATCAACGACCCCGCCGCTTTCACCGCTCTGGCGGAGAAGGCCAAGGAAGCCGTAAAATAAAGCTGGGCCGCCAAAGCGTGCCTGCTGATGGTTTTAAGACTTGCCGCTTTCGTGCGGCAGGTCTTTTTTATACCGATGAGCGCCTCCGGTTCGTGTTCTTGACAGCGCGCCAGCAAATTCGTATAATGTTACAATAGGAGGTGTCCACAGTGTTTCAGGCGACGGAGCTGGTCTATGAAGCGCTTTTGCGCAAGGACATCAAATGTAGAATCCGCGAGGCAGGCGGCATGTCGCTGGTGGAGGCGGCCTTCAATGGCAAGAGCTTTCCGTCTGCGACGTTTTATTTCATTTCCAATTCCGAGGGCAATGATGTGGCCATTCGCGCCGCGAACCTGGTCAAGTTCCCTCCGGAGCGGCTGGAGAAGCTCTATGCGGCCTGCAACGCCATTAACCGCAAGTACCGCCATGTAAAATTCGTCATTGATCCCGATAAGTGCGCTGTCAATTTGGAGATAGATATCCCCAGCCGCTGTGCCAATGTCGGCGAGGTAGCCGAAGAAATGTTGATTCGCGCGGTGTCGGTGCTGGACGCTGTATATCCAAAACTGATGCAGGCGACGTGGGCCTGAAGTCAATACACCCACAAGGAGGACGCTATGGACAGGCAACTGGTCATCCTCAATCCCCGCGCTGGCCGCATGCAGGCAAGCCGCCGCTTGGGCGAACTTTTGCCTCTGCTGGAGGCAGACGGCGTGACGGCAGAACTGTTGGAGACAAACGGCCCGGGCGACGCGCGCGAGGCGGTGGCATCGCGCGCGGGAGCGTTTTGCCGCCTGGTGTGTATTGGCGGCGACGGTACGCTCAATGAGGTCATCTCCGGAATGCTCGCTTCCGGCGCCGATGTGCCCATCGGCTATCTGCCTGCCGGCTCTACCAACGATTTTGCCGCCAGCCATGGCCTCTCCCGCGATCTGGTCAAGGCGGCGCGCCTGATCACGCAGGGCGTGGCTACGCCGATTGATGTTGGCCTGTTTAACGGGCGCTGTTTTGTCTACACGGCGTCCTTTGGAGCTTTTACGCGCGCATCCTATGCCGCGCCTCAGCCCATCAAAAACGCGCTGGGGCACCTTGCCTATATTCTCGAGGGCGTGAAGGATGTAACGCGCATCCATCCTCACCGCCTGACCATTGAAGTGGAGGGGGAGCGCTTTACTGACGACTATATTTTCGGCACGGTGAGCAATTCCACTTCCATGGGCGGCGTGCTCAAGCTGGATCCTAACCGCGTCGATTTGCACGATGGTAAGTTTGAAATGCTGCTTGTGCGCGCGCCGGAGAATATTGGCCAGATTATTCTAGCCGCCGCATGCCTTCAGCGGCGCAACTATGACCATGAACTCTTGCGCTTTATGACCACGGGCAATGTGCGCATATCCGCCCCGGCGGACATGGATTGGACGCTTGACGGGGAATTTGAGCCGGGCGCGGCGAAGATTGATATTCAAAACCTGCACAACGCGGTACGGTTGATTCTGCCTCACGCTGAGGCCGAAGCATTGCATTGAGATCGATTGGCAGTCTCAGGGGAAAGGGCCTGATGGACGGCGATTGCCGTTTATCAGGCCCTTCGTTTGCAATGATATATGAAGCCCTGCCAAGACCGCCGCCAGGCGAAAGCGGCCGAATGCCTTCTTCCGTCATGGCAACGTCCGGCTATTTCGCGCAGACGCGAGCGCGTCCTGATAAGCATTGTCCTCCACGGGGCTGATCATCGCAAAGCCCGTCTGCGCGAGATTTGTCTCAATGGCGATGCGTTGAAACCAGCCCGCGTCCGCCGCGCTACTTGCGCACATAGCGCAGCCAAAGCGCGTTGCCATCCAGCGCCTTTGCGCCGTGCAGGGAGAAGGCGACCGGGGCGTGCGC
>DVFZ01000036.1 GCA_018712945.1 Candidatus Pullichristensenella stercorigallinarum
CGATGAATCGAGGCGCTTCAATGCAAAACGCTCACGGCTGGATCGACAAGGAAACCCATCCGCCCAGCGGGGCCGACGCGGACGAATACGGCTGCGTGCTTGTCTGGCACGCATTCCAAGGGAACATGATCCGGCCTTGTAGACAAATTCAAGTCGGCCTTCAACATTGGCTCTCCCTCCAAAGTCATGGCCGACGAGATCGGCGCATGGCTGCCTGCCGGTATCGGCGAGGGTTTCGAGGCCAACGCCGACGCCGCCATACAACCGTTGCGCCGGCTTTTGGGACAGATGTCCGACTTCTCTGCGCTGTTCGACCCCGCGCCGCTCGCCTTGGATGTCAATACGCGCATCGCCGACCATATGGACGCGGCGGCGGAGAACAACGCCCAGTACGCGCTCTTTGACCGCCTGCTGTCAGCCATCCAGTCCTTGGAAAACCTTCAATTCGCCATGTATATCAACGATACCCGCATTGCCACCGCCACGGCGGGCGCTGCCGATTCTGTATCCGGCACGCGGCTCAATTTGAAAAACAGGGGGTTGGCGTTATGATCCATGACGGCATCCGCGCAAACGGCATGCACTCCTACATGGACTTTGATTTGTATCTGCGCTCGCGCCAGATCGGCGTGCCGGAAAAGAAGTCCGTGCGGCAGAGCGTGCCGTATATGTCCGGCTTTTACGATTTTTCCGCCGTCAACGGCGAACCGGCATGGGGCGAGCGCCACGCGACGTACAGCTTCGACGTCATCGGAAACACGCCCGGGGAAGTGGAAGCCCTGCGCAGCAGGATACTCGCGTGGCTTTGCAATATCCACGACGCGGATATTTTCGACGACACCATGCCGGATTTTCACTTTCATGGCTCCTATGATTCCTGTGACGTCGAGGAAGATGAAAGCGGGCTGGCCGTCACGCTTACCGTGACCTTCATCGTCGGGCCGTTCAAGATCGCCAATGCGCCCGTTGTCCGCAAGCTGGCCGTTGGAGATAACACCATTGTCAACGACGGCCAGACCGTCTATGGAACAGCCTCCTGTGAGGGGAGCTGCACCATCGCCATGAACGGCGCGACGCAGCCTGTCTCCGGCACGGGGATTGCGCTGCTTATGCCGGTCCGGCGCGGCAGTCAGATTGTAACGGTTTCCGGGGCGGCGGCAACATTGACGTACACGCCGGAGGTGTTCTGAGTGTACAACGTCTATTTATATCCATCCGGCGCTTTGCAGGGCGGTATCCTCATCCACGATTCCGACCCGACCTTCAAGACGCGCAAACTCCCCAGCGGCAGCGTTGTGGATGAAGACAACTCCATTTCATCGTTTTCCTTTGAGATTTACCGCAACAATCCGGGGTATGCGCTGCTGGTCCCCCGCCAGACCCATATCCGCGTGCGCGATACGCGCCGGGAAAAGGATATATTCGTAGGCCGCGTACTCAAAGTCAGTCCGGAAATGCAGAGCGACGGCCTGATCTTCAAGTCCGTGGTCTGCGAGGACAGGCGGGGGTACCTGCTCGACAGCCGTCAGCCCTACGCCGACCAGCGGTATTTTGAGGGCGATGAAACCCGCACCGGTCTGGAGGAATTTATTGATACAGTGCTTGAAAGCCACAACGCCCGCACAGAGGGCTATAAGCATCCTTTCCATGGAACCGGACGGCACGTCGATGATCTTCCAGCAGATCAACGAGGCCATATCCAACGTCTCCGGCGTGGAATCTTCCCACTGGAACGAAATCCTCACACACATCCGCTTCAGCGTGGACGGCATTGAGATCGGCAGGAAGGGCAACGCAATCACGATGCGGCTGGACAACGACGATCTGTCCTTCTACAACAACGGCGTCCGGGTGGCCTACATAAGCAACAACAAGCTGTTCATCACGGACGGCCAATTCCTGCGCTCGCTGCAAATCGGCAGCCATGCCTTTGTGCTGGAGGACAACGGAAGCGTGTCCTTCCTCTATCTGGGAGATGATGACGAATGATCGCCACCGGTTATTTTGAAAATGTTTTTCGCACCGGCTATGCACTGGGTATCCGCTGGACGCAGAACAGCTATTCTATCGAGGATAACACGTCGAACGTGACCGTGACGGCCTATCTTGTCTCAAAAGGAAGCTCATATTATATCAATTCTTCGGCTTCAAAAACGGTCAGGCTGCGGATCAACGGCACAATCTATTCTTACACCGCGCGCGGCCTTGCCGACCTGAACGGCAACCAGCAAAAGGCGTTGTTTTCCCAAACGCTGACCATCCCGCACAATACGGACGGCACGTGCCCGCTGGCGCTGGCCTGCTCGTTTACGCTGGAGGTCACGTTGTCGGGGACATACTGGGGCACCATCTACGCGCCCGGAGATGGGTACAGCGATTATACCGCGCAACTGACGCGCATCCCGAGGCCGTCTACCGCTACTGTGCAGGGCGAAGCCAAGGCGGGCGGTTCCGTCGTGATCCGGACCAACCGCTACGATACGATTTTTACGCACACCCTGCAATATTCGCTGGACGGCTCCGCGTTCGTGGATATTGCCTATAACATCGCAGATACCGTTACATGGGCGATCCCCACTGCCTTTGCAGAATACCTGCCAAACGCTGCGGCAGGCAGCGCCATCCTGCGGACGATTACCTACATGGACGGCGAGATGATTGGGCAGCGTGATTCCGTTTTTCAGTACACCATCCCGGAGGAATACGCGGCTCCGAGCGTAAACATGTCGGCGGCGCAGGACAATTCCGCTGGTCTGGACGTATTTATCTGCGGTGAATCGGAAGTCACGCTATCGGCGTGGGCGACGCTGAAATTTGGCGCTTCCGCGCGCCTGTATACGTTCCTTGTGGACGGGGAAAGCCACGCGGTGCAGGCGGACGATACAGGCGCGGCACAATACGTGTTCCCGCTGGCAGAGGACGCGCCCGAGGAATTGGAGATCAAAGTCTCCGTGACGGATTCTCGTGGCTTCACCTCGCCGCAGGCGACGCTTACGATTACGCCGGAAGCCTACGTCAGCCCGAGAATAGACAGCATCAGCGTCGTTCGCGGCGTCGTCAATGAGGGTATTTTTACCGAGGACCGCAAGGGACAGCACGTAAAAATCACAGCGACCGGGCGGATTGCGCCTCTGAACAATCTCAACGCCCGGCAGTACGCGGCGGCGTACAGGATCAATTCCGCGGCGTCGTTTTCGGAGTTGATTGCTTCGACGCAGGCAAGTGACTATGCGTTCACCATCGAGCATGTGACGGAAGCGCTGTTCGATGTAAACGCCACATATATCCTGCGCTTCACCGTTTCCGACAGCTTCGGCACGGCCACGGAGATCATGACCATCCGCAGTCAGCGTGTTTTGATGAATTTCAGCGCAGACGGGAAATCCATCTGCTTCGGAGGCATTGCCACGCACAAGGATGCGACGGAGATTCAAATGTCCCTGATCCCTTCCGGCGGTATTGCCGCGACCCCGCTTGTGGCCGGGCAGGACTTCGACGAGTTGACCGTCGCAGGTTGGTACACGGGCGACGCTTCCGACGGTTACATAAACTGCCCCATTGAATCCGGGGAATTTGGCCTGTACATCGAACAGATCGGCTCCAACGCGGAGTGCCAACGGCTGCGCTATTTCGACGGCACACGTTTTCATGCGCTCGTGCGCTGCGGTGTGAACGGCGTTTGGAGTGCATGGGAACTGTCCGAGACGGCTATCGAAGAATTACCTTTGGGCCGCGTCACCGGCGAAGAAGATGATGGCTCCATCGCATACATGCAAAACGGCGCGCTGACTGCGCTTGCGCCTGCGGGTGAAGATGAAGCCAAGGCGCTCATGTCCGGCGGCATGGTGGACGGCGAGCCTGCGGGCCTGCGCTGGGGGATGATAACGCCCGAGGCAATCGGGGCGGCAAACGAAGAACATACCCACACGCCCGAGGGAATTATTCAAGACGCTTCTGATGCGAACGCTTTTGTCGAGGCCATTAAAACGGCCCTGGTCGACGCGATTTACCCTGTGGGGGCAATTTATATTTCTACTGTCTCCACGTCGCCCGCCACGCTCTTTGGCGGAAGCTGGACGCGGATAGAGGATCGTTTCCTGCTCGCGGCGGGGCCGCAGTATTCAGCAGGAGAACAGGGCGGCGAGATAACGCATCAACACCTGTCCCCGGTTGGATTTAATTCCAGCAACAACCTGCTGGGCATTTCGTATGTGGGCGGCGTGGAAAACCGCAGCTTGAGCGGCAACATTGCCGGTACAAGCGAGACGGTCACAACGACGTCCGGCACATATACGTTCCGCCTGCCATATACCTCGACGGCGGATAATATGCCGCCATACCTCGTTGTTTATATGTGGCGGCGGACGGCGTAAGGACGCGAAAAGGAGGGCGGACTTTCAAATTGCAAGTAGCAAAGTACGGGAATTGACAGAAAAAGAACGGAGGATAAGCAATGGACATGAATGCAATTCTGGAATTTCTCAACGAGTACGCGGTGCTCTGGGTGGCCGTGGTCTGCGGGGGCGTCGGCTGGCTGGTGAAGCACACTGTCAGCGCGATCCCAAATCAGTACATCCCCCTGATCGTCGTCGTACTGGGCATGTTCCTCGTCATCTGGGATGCGGGCTGGCAGGTAGACGGACAGGTCATTGTGCAGGGAGTGTGCTCCGGCGCGCTAGCGGTGTGGGTGCATCAGCTTTTCAAGCAGCTTTACGAGAAGTATATCGAAGGAAAGGAACAGGAAACATGAGGATGGGCAGGCGGGAAACCGCCTGCCCGGATTTTTTATATATCCATGATTTTTCTTTTTTTATTTTCGAATTCTTCCAAGGTTATTGCCCCATCATTATATAGCTGCTTATATTTCATGATTTCTTCCACAGGATCGTGGTTAGTATAACCAGTTCTTCTTAGTGAGTGCGCATTTGAGTTAGAAATTAAATCTTGCAAATAGCCGTACACCATCGCAGCAGGACGATCCGTAAGACCAATTCTGACTGTTTCTTTTATTGTATCAAGTTGTATCACGGAAAATGAAAGACTAGTTTCAAGACTAATATCGTTTATATGATCCAGCGAAACGCTTTTAAGGAATTTCTGAAAGAAACTCCATGCCGCAAATATAATGCGTCTA
This sequence comes from Candidatus Pullichristensenella stercorigallinarum, assembly GCA_018712945.1. Classification (GTDB taxonomy): domain Bacteria; phylum Bacillota; class Clostridia; order Christensenellales; family Aristaeellaceae; genus Pullichristensenella; species Pullichristensenella stercorigallinarum. The sequence continues at coordinate 5,135 of DVFZ01000036.1, forward strand.
TCAGTAATTACATATGCGTATCCCCCCTCATGTTGCGTTGCTGACTTATAACTATTTAATCCAGTAAAACACATATGCACCATTTC